>JABDCR010000008.1 GCA_013288015.1 Bacteroidota bacterium
TGATAGTACTTGCATAAGTTTGTGGATTGACAGCGATTTAGGAAATTATCAGGATGATTATATTGGTTGCGACGTAACTAACGATTTTGGTTATACTTATAATGGCGATGCATATGATGATGATAACGGCTCAACACCCGGTTATCATACTAACTTACCGGTATTTGCCTGTAATATTTTGCAAGGCCCCATTGCCGATGCCGGAGATGGAATAGATAACAACCATAACTGCCAAATTGATGAAACAGGCGAGCATTGTATGATGAGCGGCTTTACATCGTATAACAATACTGGAAGTCAAAAAAATGGTATTCTACCAACTACTAACGGATATATTGTTTATGATAACCTGATGCGTGGTAAGTGGGAAGATGGTACACTAATGACCTATGGTAACCAAGGGGTTAATGCAATTAATCAACCGAGCAAATATTTATACCCTGGTAATACCGACCCATATGGGTTTGCCTTGGGAGGTAATTGTAACAACCCCGTAACACCAACAGGCAGCTTTGGTACTACAGGATGGACAGAAAGACAAGCAGGCAATTTTCCGGGCGATAGAAGAATGATAGTTAACACAGGCAAGTTTACCATGCAACCCTATTTTAACGTAGTTTTTAAACCATACACATTAGATTGTGCATTTGTTTTTTCGCAAGATTCTGCCAACTGCGATACAAACAGTGCTTGCCTAATTAACCGTGCTACGCAAGATAATATTAGGGTTAAAAAATGGTTTAACGCAAACAATTACCCAAGCTGTTCGAGCAATGTAGGTATTAAGAAAAATACTATGCCACAGCTTGATTTAAATTTATATCCAAACCCTGCCAATATGAATGTGTATGTTGAATTTACAAACATGCAAAAAAATGTAACTATAGAAGTTTTTGATATGCTGGGCAATGTAGTGCAAGGCTTGCAATACAATGAGCTTAGCAAATATGCTATTATACCCGTTAGTGAATTACAAAGCGGTGTATATATGGTTAAAATACAATCGGCTGAAGGAACTGCTAACAAAAAGTTTATTAAACAGTAATTTAAAAACAGGTTAAATAAAAAGCCATTTCTTTCTCAAGAGCGACTTTTTTGCTTTTACTCACTACAAAAATTAGTTAGCCATTTTTTTGCGGCGGTTTTCTAAAATTTTCAGAAAAGAACGGGTTCTTATTTCTTCCATAGTTAAACCTGTTGCTGTTACATCATCGGCTGAGATGGCACCGCAATTAATGGCACGCAGGAAATAGTTTAAAAGTCCTTGTCCGGTGGCGGCATCGTCAAACACATCATCGGTTAGGGTTGCACGCGCAGCTTTTTCTACAAAGGCTTTCAGGCGTTTAGCAGCATCCTCATAACTTTCTAAAAAGAAAGAATACACGGCGGCATAACGCATGGGGAATTGCGCGGGGTTTAAATCCCAACCCTGATAAAGGCCTTTCCATAACGAGTAGCGTGTGTGGTTGTATGCTTTTTTCCAAGAGCGTTGTACCACCATTTTATTTTCGGCTAATTGAGCGGCGGTTAAATTATCGCCACGGTGCGGGCCGATAGGCATTACGTTTGTTGCCCCATCGGACAACCAAATGCCCGTTGCGCCAAGAGAAACTTTCATGAAATGATGCGCGAAATCGCAAACGGCGTGCCCCATATCCTGATACTTAGCAGTGATGTTGCAAGCCGCGGTATAATCATACGTGCCAAACGCAGTTGCAATCATGCGGCCCTTGCTTGCTTCAACAAAAGTACGCAAGGGGTTTTTACCATCTTTATCAATAACGGCTTGTGTAGTTTCAACCATCATTTCCATTTTAAGCGCGCCACTTGGTATTTGTGTGTTGGCTTCGATGGTTTCGAATAATTTTACGAGAGCACTTACCTGCTCAGGGATGCTAACCTTTGGTAACATAACTACAAAGTTGTTGGGTAGTTTGCCGTTGGTTTGCTCAGATAATGTTGTTAGAAAAATATCGAGTGTGCGAACGCCGCGTTCTTTTAAATCTTCGGTAAAAGGTTTTATGCGTATGCCAATGAAAGGTGAAAGCGAATTTGCTTTCATGCCCTTGGCTACTTCGGTAGCGGCTTGTACGGCAGTTGCATCTTCTTCGTCCCACGAGCGGTTACCAAAACCATCTTCAAAATCGATACGAAAATCTTCTAAGGCTTCGGCTTTTAATTTTGCAATTACTTTGTTGTACGTAGTATATGATAACCAAGCTGTTTCTTTTTTGCGGTCGGTTTCAGAAAGACCATCCATTTTTTTTATGAGCTTTTCTATTTCGGCAGCATTGCTTGGCAATGTTTCGTGACCAGATAACTCAATGGCTTTTGCAAACTCAACAAAGTTGGGTGCATTGTTTAAAAGAGTTTTTAAGGCTGCTTGTCCCATTTTTTCGGCTGAGTCGGCAGTGAATAAATCGGCACCACCATACACAGTGTGCACAGGTTGACGATCGGGTTTATCGCCGGGATAAATTTTTTGGAAAGCTTTGTTTGCTTTGCCTAATTCATTTAAGATACTTTCTTTCTCTTGAGCAGGAATAGATTGTTTCATATTATTTTGTGGTTAAAATATTTTGTTGCGTTTTAATATTGATTAGCTACCACGGTAGGTTGAGTAACCGTAGGGGTTTAATAAAAGTGGTACATGATAGTGTGACTGATCGGTAGTTTGGAAAACGATTGTTACCGAAGGATAAAATGCTTTTACACCTTGCGCTTTGAAATAAGATTGGGTATCAAACACCAAACGATAAATGCCGGGTTGTAATTTTATATCATCGGCCAACAAGCCCGGTAGACGGCCATCGGCATTTGTTTGTCCTTTACCTAAGAGAGACCAGGTGCCATCAGCATTTGGTTTTTCTAAAACGATAGAAACGTTTTGTGCAGGTTTGCCTATGGAAGTATCTAATATGTGTGTGGTGATGGCGCTCATCTTTTTATTCGATTAATTTTTCTAAACGTATGTGAGTGATTTTATTTTGTTCGTCCATTGCAATTTTAATTTCGATGTCGGGTGTGTTGCCCAAACGTGTGTTTAGTAAAGCTAACATTTCTTCGGCGGTTTTGCCTGTGGCACACACAATAAATATGTAGCCGAATTTTTTTAAGTAAGCTTCGTTACCATTTGCCAGTGCTACCAATGTATTTTGGGTGGCGGTGTTAACGCCTGCCTGTTCGCCACCGGCCCAATCTTTAGTAGAGGCGAATTTTTTTTCGAGGCTTTTTAAATCACCAATTTTTGGATGATGCGTAAAAGCTTCCAAACCATCCCGTACTGTACAGTTTTGCCAAATCCAATTAGAGTTGTGTAATAAACTTATTTTGCTTTCAAACGGTTTTTTAGTTGCCAGTTGTTTTGCCCATGTGGTAGAGCCACAGCATTTGAACAACTCTTCGAAAGTTTTATCGGGCGGGAGGTTATTTAATTCTTGTATAGTCATTTACTTTTTAATGTTACCAAATAAACGTAAACGACTAACACCGCCATCAGGAAAAATGTTTAAACGAATATGTGTGAAAGGACCATGATTAACAATTTCTTTATCAAAAAAATGTTCGTGGTCGGCTTGCAGTTTTTGTTTGGGTAAAATTTCTGTCCACTTGATATCGGGAGAGTTAATGTTTATTTCATCAAGTGCTACGGTTTCAATTTCGATAGTTGAACTGGTAGGTAAAACCTCTGCACGCGATAAACCAAGAGAACTTGCGCCAAGGTCTACGGTTTCTAAATCTATTCCTTCGATAGAACAGGTATCAGGATAATTGCCCTTGAAGTGACAAGTATCTACTAAAATTTTATTGATGTTACCCTGGTGTGCAAGTTTTACAATTACCCAATCGCGATTATTTGGTGTGCGGTTACGTTTGGTTTCCCAACCATCGCCCATGTTAACGCCACGCCCCGGCATAATTAAATTATCCATGTGGCTAAAAAACATATCGTTGCACAGCACAGATTTTGCTCCGTTGGTTGCAGATGCTAAATCAATAACATCGCTTTCTTTTACTGCATCCCAATTTTTGTAAACCTCGCCATATACTTTTAAACGTGCTACGCCACCATCGGGGTAAATGTTTAAACGCAAGTGAGTCCAAACAACATCACTATCAACTTCGTAAAAATTTTGACTGCCTGGGTTAAGCGGAGACTTAGCAAGAATTTCGGTCCAGCTTGCTTTTTGAAGCGCATCAGCCGAAGCATTATCAGCCATGTTGCAAGCCTCGATAGAAGCATGCGGCGGGTGATTGCCCAAAAAGAAATTAGTATCTATATCAAAACCTTTTATAATGCCCGATGCGCCGAGTTTAATAATGCACCAATCGTAACCCGGTACACGCTTTCTGCGAGACTCCCAACCATCCATCCATTTACCTCTGTCGGTATATTTATCTGCAATAAAAATTCCGCGGCCGGGTTTTAGTAAATTTTCTTTCTCGGCAAAAAAATCATCGCTGCAAATAATGGCTTTACCACCTAATCGCTCAGCAGCAAGGTCTATTAAGTTTGTAAATGCGGGACTGTTTGTTTTAGTGTTCTCCATATAAATTTCTAAAATTAGTTTCCTTTAAATTTTTCTTTTCCAATCAGTATTTCAAAATACAATTTAAAATCGCCTTTAAGCGACATCCACGGATATTTGAACGTAGCAGGTTTATTTTTTTCGATAAAGAAATGACCTATCCATGCAAAAAAATAAGCGCATACAACACCTGCTAAAAGTATAAAGCCATTTATTTGTATGAGAGCCGTAATTGCCAAAATAAAAAACAAACTGGTGCCAATAAAATGCGTAACACGTGTACCCACCTGACGATGCTCGTTTAAGTAATAAGGGTAAAATTCCTCAAATGTTTTATACTCTTTATCAGCCATTAAGCTTACTATTTTTTTAAAAGGACTTTGCCTTGTGGTAAAGATATGAAATTCCCGTTTTCAAATACTTTTTTGCCAGCTAGGTAAGTTTGTTTAACAACACCTTGTAACTCTTCGCCTACATATGGACTTATTTTGTGGCGATAATGTATATCAGCACTTTGTACGGTAAATTTTTCAGTAGGGTTCCACACCACAATATCAGCATCGTAACCCTTTTTCAATTGTCCTTTTGAATTTTGAAAGCCAATAAACTTAGCCACATGCTCACTCATTAAAGCAGCAACCTCAGTAATGCCCAAACCTCTTTTTTGCGCGGCAGTAAAAACCACCGGCAACGAAAACTGAATAGAGGCAATGCCGCCCCAGGCTTCTTTTAAATTACCGGTTTCTATTTTTTTTAAAGTGGGAGTGGCAGGAGAGTGGTCGGTAACTACAAAATCAATTAAGTTGGTTTTTAAAGCCTGCCATAATTTTTCGTTATTGGCACGTTCGCGGATTGGTGGGGCGCATTTAAAAAGTGTGTTGCCATTTGGAATTTCTTCGGCGCAGAAATATAAATATTGTGGACAGGTTTCAACGGTTAAGGGCAAACCTTTTTCTCGTGCCGTTTTTATTTGCGCCAGTGAATCGGCAGACGATAAATGAACAATGTGTGTAGGGCAATTAAACTCCTGGCACAATTCAATCATCATTTCAACCGCGTTATCTTCCCAAACTTTCGGGCGAGAATTTAAGTAGGCCATATAGTTAGTAGGATTTTTTTCAAAGCTTGAAATGCCCTCGTGCATTACATCCAACTCGGCATGTGCTAATAAAGGAATTTGATATTTGGCAATGGTTGCCATTCCTTTTTTTAAATCGGCCAGCGTAACATTAGGAAATTCATCAATGCCCGAATGCGTTAAAAATGCTTTAATGCCAAGCACACCTGCTTTAATTAATTCATCCAACTTATCGGCATTGGCAGGCACCAAGCCACCCCAAAAACCACAGTTGCAGTAAAGTTTGCCTTCGGTAGCTTTTAATTTATCGTTAAATGTTTTTGCACTTATGGTTACCGGGCTAGAGTTTAAAGGCATATCAACCAAAGTAGTTATGCCGCCTGCAATGGCAGCTTTGGTCATGGTTTCAAAGCCTTCCCACTCGGTTCGTCCGGGCTCGTTAATGTGCACGTGTGAGTCAATCAAACCGGGCATAACCACCAAATCATCCACATCTTCAATAGGGAAGTTGGCGGTGCTTGGTTTGCCTTCTAATATATCTATAATAATTCCGTCTTTAATTAAAAGTGTAGCGTTTTGTAATTTGTTTTGTATAAGCACTTGCGTGCTGTGTAGGGCAAAATCGGGATGCTGGTTTATCATGCTGAGATACAATTTCCAACAAATTTATTAAACTTGTTTATATTTATGCTTTATTGTGAATAGATAAATTTATGAAGCTGAATATACTTGCCAACCTTTTACAACGCGCCAAACTGTTTTTACTGTTTTTATTTATGCTATTTGCACAAGATGCTTTTTGTGCCGAAAAATTCAGCACCAACTTTAGCAAAAGCAACGCCGTTTTTATTTTAATTTTTAGTGGCAGTGTTTTAATAATTATTTATGCCTTGACATTGGTTATAAAAACATTTAATCATTTAATAGAAAAAAGCAGCGATGATGCCGAGAAAGAAAAATTGCATGATAAGATAGATGATGTTGCGCAGGCAAAAACGGTTTTGTTTTATTGCTCGTTGCTGTTTATTTTTTTATACGCCTGTTATGCTTTTGTAAAAGGAACGAACATGGAATCCCATGTAAGTGAGTGGATGAATTTGGTGGTTAGATGGATGCATGTGGTGTTTGGCATTGCGTGGATTGGCGCATCGTTTTATTTTGTGTTTTTAGAAAACGCCTTAAACAGAACCCATAATTTACGCGATGAACTTGCGGGTAACCTTTGGGCAGTGCACGGCGGTGGTTTTTATTATTTAGAAAAATATAAAGTTGCGCCTAAAGAAATCCCTAAAGATTTGCATTGGTTTAAGTACGAGGCTTATTTTACCTGGCTATCGGGCTTTACGCTTTTGGTGATTGTATATTATTTAGATGCCAATATTTATTTGATTGATAAAAGTGTGATGGACCTAACGCAAGGCGAGGCCGTTAGCATTGGCATTGGTACTTTGCTGGTGGGTTGGTTGGTTTACGATACATTGTGCAAATCATTTTTGGCAAAGCATCAGGTCTTGTTGTCAGTTATACTTTTAATTTTTATATCGGCGGTGGCGTGGTTTTTATCGCATGTGTTTAGCAGCAGGGCGGCTTATATACATGTGGGTGCTATGCTTGGTACGCTGATGGCAGGCAATGTTTTCAGGATAATTATACCGGGACAAAAAGCGATGGTGAACGCCGCCAAAGAAGGCAAACCTGTTGACCCAAGCTTGGGAAAAAAAGCACTCCTGCGCTCCTTACACAATAATTATTTTACGCTGCCTGTAATTTTTATAATGATTAGCAATCACTTCCCTAGTACCTACGGAAGTGCGTTTAACTGGATGGTGCTAATGGGTTTAACCATTGCAAGTGCTTTAATAAAACATTATTTAAACCTGAAAGAGAAAGGCGAAAAATCGGTTTGGATATTGCCTATTGGCATTGTGCTGATTATATCGCTGGCCTTTATTACACGCCCTATACCAAAATCGGTTTGTAAAAATGATAAAGCGGTTACCTTTAATGAAGTAAATGAGATTATACAAAAACGTTGTGTGGCTTGTCACTCGGCTAACCCTACCGATGATGTGCAAAAAGTTGCACCCAACAATATTATGTTTGATACCAAAGAAAATATTTTAAAATATGCCGAGCGCATAAACCAACGTGCCGTAATTACGAAGACCATGCCGCAGGGAAATAAAACAGGCATTACACAAGAGGAACGCGATGCCATTGCTTGCTGGATTGAGAATGGTGCGAAGGGGGAGTAAGATTTTTACTTGTTGGTGATAAGTGAATGGGGAAAGTTGTATATTATTCTTCTATCAAGTTCATAATCCAGTTAATCCATCTGAGTATAGTAGATGCTCTCCTAAAATATGTTGTATCGGAATCAATATTATACAAATTAGATGATTTCATTAAATTAACAATTTCATCCTTCGATGGAACTCTACTCGTTTCTAAATATAAATCAAGGGTCTTTTTGAAAACCCCATGAGAGATAATAAGTTTAACGAATTCAATTTGTCTACTCGCCAAAGAAAGATTAAATATTGGTTCGCCTTCTTCAGGGCGAGGACTTGAAGTGTAAAGCCCGACGGCGCGTGTTTACAAAGCACCGTAACGCCCTAATTTATTTTTTTTTCTTTTTTTCTTTTAAGAAAGCCATTAGGCCATTGTTTACTTTGGTAAGTAAAGCTACTTGCTGTCGCAGGTGTTCGATTTCTTTATGCAGAGGATCGTACTCGTTGGCGAGTTTGTAATCGATTTTTAGTTTTAGTTTTTTTATTTTTTCTTTAAATACGGGTTTTATAATTTCTTGTTTGTAGAGGTTATACAATTGTCCGCGCGATATGCCGGTTATATCAATTACCTCATCGATGGTGTAGCTGCTAAAATCAACAGCTTGTTTGAAAATTTCGCCTTCTCTCATGATAGTTGTTTTGATTATTTAATTGTTGTTATTTAATATATATATGTTAGCACTGCTGCAATTGTTACAGTTGGGTGTGTTGCTGTTAAAGCCACGACTTTCGCCGGGGTTAAGCTCATTATCATCAACTACATAAATTTTGTTGGCTTTGATGATTTGGTTTTTTGGGTTTGTGTATTTTATTTCGGCTTCGATAAATTTAACGGGATAGCCCGCATTGTTTTTAACTACACCCGTGCCCAGTACACTACCATTATTTATACGGTACTGCCAATCGACAATTTGAAGGTTATTGGGAAGATCTTCCAGCGCTTCGGTTTTTTGGAGGTCGGTGGCATCGGTGGGAAAAAGAATTTTACCATCGTGAATGATGAGCAAGTTATAAGTGTCGATTATTTTATATTGGTCGTAATTTTTTTGTACCACTACGCCTACTTTTTGACTAAGCCAAGCACCTTTATTGTTGTGCCCGCTTATGTTGGCATACACAATATATTGGTTGTTACTTGCACGCTTTATGTTTTGTATGCTATAATGGGCAATTTTTGGGAATATGCTTTGACTGGTTTCTGTTATATAATTTGCCTGGGTTAAGTTACTATCTATATCGCCGGCCTGCACGCTGTTTAAAAACTGACGGGCAATTGCCTCTTCGCCATAAATGTATTTGGGCACTATGTATAAATAGCAGGTTAAACAAATTAGCATGACGAACAACATAATGATTGCCGAAGCCATTTGTAATTTTTGTTTGGTTGATGCTTCAAAGCTTAATGCATCCTGAGTTTGGTCGCCTAAAAGTTTTTGTTTTTGTCCGTCGAACTCCTCGTCGGTTAAAATGCCATCTTTACGCAGTTGGTTTAGTTTTTCTAACTGGGCAATGGTGTTGGTGTTTATATTGCTTTCGACCTGGCTAAGTTTTTTTTGTTTTTTTATGGCCCGAATAAATAAAATTATCCAACCTAAGATTGTCCAGCCAAGTAATAGATTGAGGAAAAAATATTTTAATACATGGTGCTTTTTACGTGCCAGAATGGTTGGCAAAAAATAAATTACCAACGACACCAGCAGTGCTACAAAAAAAACTATCCAAGCGCTTGGTTTAATCATTACTTTGCGCGTTTACTTGCCATCGTTAGTGGCAGTTTTAACTTTAAAGGTTGTATCCATTACCAACATTTGCCAGCTTTTTGTGCTAGCGTTTATTGATTTGTTTATATAATTGATAACGTAGTATTTTGTTTTAGGTGATGCAAGCAGGGTGCTGTATTTTTTTTGATTTGCTACGGTATCGTTTTTTAATAATAACTGACGCTGCGTTTCGGCTATTTGGCGTAAAATATCATCGGCATAATCAATAACGCTATCGAGTTTACTAAACTCAATATTTTGTGCATCGTTAATTTTTAAATAGGCCTGGGCGGCCTGCATAACTTTATCTTTATTGGTTATGGGTTTGCTGCAAGCAAAAACGAAAAGAGATAGTATTAGGATAGTTTTTTTCATATGGCTAATGTAGTTAATTGGTGTCGATTATTTTAAAAGTGGTATCCATTTCGTAATTAATGGTGTTTCCTTCAAGGATGCCCTGTTTGTTTTTTGCCTGGTGTTTATCGCTTATGTAATAGTGTTTTTCTTTTGGGCTTGCTAAAAGGGTGTTTAATTTATTTTGATATTGGATAAGTTTGTCTTTAAATTTTGTGCTGTTGGTATCGTTTTTTTGAGGAGGAATGCCCATTTGACTAAGCTGAGTCCGGATGGCAGACTGAACGCTATCGGCCTGATGTTCTATTAAAATGGCTTCGCGCAGGTCTTCTATTTGTATATCGAGGGTATCGGGGTACTCGTAAGCGCTATCTAATTTGCCGTACTTTATATTTTGGTAACTATCGGGATAAGGGAAATTAGTTTTTACGTACTGTTGAATGGATAGAATGGCTTTGTCGCGATTGCCGGTTGGTTTGCTGCATGCCATTATAAAGACAGATAATAATAGGATGACCTTTTTCACGCGAGGGTTTGTTTTTGATAAAGATAAAAATTAAATAATTACCGAGTAGAAATTTAATACTTTTTTGTATTTGTATGGAATGGTTTTGTTGCTTTAGCAGATAAAACTACTTTACAATAACCATTTTTTTTGTTACCGAGCCCTGATTGCTAACTACATTAAGACTATAAACCCCTGCGTTTAAACTGCGGGCATCTATAATTGCCTGACCTTTTATAAATTGGTTAAACACCAGTTTGCCATCTACATCAAAAATAAAAACTATTTGTTTTTCGGCTACGTTAGTTTCGATAGTAAACTTGCCGCTGCTTGGATTTGGGTTAACATCAATTTGCAGGTTGTTGTTGGTTGTTTTTTCGATGCCCTCTGTTAAATTAGTAGTTAAGCGTACTGAATCACCACATGGTCCGTTACACTGCGCTTTTACCTGCACCACATAAATCAGCAAAATAAAAAGCAAAAGTTTTTTCATATCAGTAAACTGTGTTGCAATATATAAAAAAAGCTATCTGTTAAATATGGCAGCTGGTTGTTTTTACAATAAGTTAATAAACATACTATTGGTAGGTTAATTAATAGGTTTTACCGAAGTAAATAGCCCTATGGTAATTGATAAATAGTTTATGTGTTGATTAATTTAACGTTTTAGTATACAAAAACTCCATCATCTTCATCGCTATGTGAGCCTAAAAGATAAGTTGGTTTCTCGTTACCAAAGCGATAAAAGTTGTAATCATCTACAAAGGCGTAGCAGAGAAAGTAGCGAGTTAGGTCGATAAAATGCCCGAAGGGTTGATAGGTTTTACCGGTATCTTTATCTCTTATGGTTTGTTTATCAATTTTTCCGTTGGCATCCTCTTGGGCGTTTTCAAAATCCCTGATAGTTGTTTTGCAAGATTGGTTTACAAAAAAATGCAGGTCGTTAAAATTTTCTTCGAGCACGGTATTAAAAAAATCCAATGACTGACGAACGGATGGATGTGATTTCAATACACGCAATTCGGGATTAAACTGCCGTAGCTCGTGTTGCATAATAAAAAACAAATGCTCGCCTGCTTGCAGTTTTACATCTTCTTTTTGTGATGCCGGGTCGCCATAGAGATACATTTTCTCGCGATGGTGACGGTAACGCCGTTTAATTTCATTGGCTACCCAGGAAGTTTTATTGTTTGGGTGATGCGCGGCAATTTCATCAATCAAATAAATATTTTTATCATCTACCTGAAAAATGCCGCAGGGAAAATATGGGTTTACGTTTTCATCGAAACTTATATGCAATGCTAAATTTGGGTTGTAGGCATAATGCCCCACATGTTTTTCAAACTTAAAACATTTTAAAACCTCGCCCCCGCTTATGCGTTTGCCCCACAAACCTAAGGTGTACACCTGATAGTAATAAGGGTTGGTGGCCTTATAACTTTCGTGCCTGGCAATGCGCGCCTTGCTGCAATGCGTTAAATTATTGTGGTAGGTGGTGTGGGTAGCGGTTATGCTGCGGTAATAAGTACTGCCATCGGGCATGGTGTAGGCCATGTTATCGGTAAAACTATATTCATTTTTTGGGATGTGGCGGGCAAAGTAATTTTTGTAGAGCCAAAAATCTTTATAATCGCCAAGGCACTCGGGGTTAAAAGAAAACCACTCTTGCACATCGCCAAAATTATTGCGCAGGGTTGTGGAGGCAATTATGTAATCAGCCTCGCTTAGCTGGTTACCCTCTTCGTACCAAGCGCAACTTGGGTTGCTGATAGATTTTAGTTTGCCCGCATCATCGCAACCACGCGCCAAAAATTTGTTGCCGTTAAAACAATGTATTTCTAAAGGTTGTTGTTTAAAGGTAAAGAGGTGGTCGATTTTCCACTCGGTGCAAATATCTTTTATTAATTGCCACTGACTATCTTTTATACTTTCAAATGTTTTTTTAAACAGAATGCAACGAAAATATTTTTGCTGCAGACAATCTAAAATTAATTTTTGTGCAATGAAGTAGGATTTGCCACTATCTCTGCCACCCCACAAAAAATTGAGGCTTGCCTTGCTGTGCAATAGCGGGCGGTAGCAGGGCAGAAACATATCCTCCGCTATTTGCAGGTTTACATGCATCAGTCGGCTTGCTTTTTTAGGATGGATATGTTTACGGTGTTTGGCTCCAGTAACTCCTGTAAATCATCGGCGGTAATAATTTTTACTGCCAGGGGGTAAAAGGCCGATGGGTTTGCTTTGCCCCATGCCAAGAGGCTTGACTTAGGGTCGGTTTGCATTTGGGCAAAGGCAAATTCAAAAGCTTCTTTAAGGGTGGGTGGTTTTTTATCATCAGACATGGGCAAAATTTATATTACCCAAAAGTACAAATAATTTGGAAAAGTACATTGTGATAGTTTGGTACATTTTAGCATTATGAGGGAAGCATGATTGAAAAATTATAAAATAAAGATTTCTCCCTACAGTAGAAATGACAAGAGATTTAAACCTATATTTACTACACAAAAAAATGTTTTATGGAAATTAAATACGAGCAAAAATATATAGCTTTTTTAGATGTATTAGGCTTTTCTTCTTTGGTTGAAAGTAACAATAAGGAAAAATTAGAAAAATATTTTTCTATTCTTGAAGAAGCTTTTAAACACTTGGATAATGATAGAAAAAACATAAAGAAGCTAATTATTAGTGATTCCATCATACTTACGACTCCTGATACGGAAGAAAATTTTTTACACATAATAACTGCGATAAGGTTTTTACAAGCAGCATTAGCTCCACATGGTATTTGGATTAGGGGTGGCTTCACATTTGGTGATGTGTATGATGATAATGATAAAAATATAATTGTAGGAAAAGGCTATATAAGAGCTTATTTATTAGAGCAACAGGCAGTTTATCCAAGAGTAATAATTGACCCAAGTATTTTAGCTAAGAAGAATTTAAATAGAAAACAGTTTTACGAGAGATACGATGACCACAAGTTAAGAAATCCTTTAAGTTTTAAGAGAATCCACGATTATGATTTTTATAATCATAAACGTTATACGCAAGATGATGCTATATTTATATGTTATGCAAGTACAGTAATCGTACCTTGTTTTAATTGTGACGATATTGAAAGCATTGAAGATACATATGGTTATATAAGAAAAGGATTATATGGTGAGCAAAAACATTATCATAAATATTTGTGGCTTAAAAAATATTTTCTTGAATGCTTAGAAGAAATAAATATGTATGCTGATAATAATTTCTCACAAAAAGCAAGTTTAGAGAAGTTAATTAGGGATTTCACCGCCTTGTAAATCTTTATTTTTTAGTTGAAGTGTAATCATCATCCACCCCTTTGCCTTTAAGAATGTAGGGAATATATTTTTCAATGCGTGCCTCGCGGGTTTTGGCTTGTTTGGCTGATGAAAAATAAAGCAAATAGCCTCTTTGTCGCCCGGGGGTTAGGGCCTTAAAAGCTGCTTTTAAAGTAGCGTCTTTAGCCAGTTTATTTTTAAACTCAGCAGGCATAGTAAATTCGGCGGTCTTTTTTAATTCTACTTTTAAACCTGCTTTTTCAACTTCTATGGCTTCAAAAATATAAGCCTTTAAAGTGGTTTTCATCTTCACTATTTCCTGTAAACCAGTAAACCTAATTTGCCTTGCCGCTTGTACATTTTTTGTTTGCTGTATTAAAATGCCAGCAGCATCCTGCAACAAAACACCTTTCATAAACAAAAGCGCACAGTAGTTTTTAAACCCATGTATTAAAACAATGTTTTGCCCGTTATAACTGTAACAAGGGCAACCCCACCTTAATTCTTCCGTCAGCCCACAATCAAGTATAAGGCTTCTTAATGTTTTATACTCTTGTTGCCACGGGGTGGGTTTAGTAAAGTAAAAATCAACTTTTGGGTTCATGCTATTTGCTTATTAATTAATTGGAAACTATTTTTCTATCAGCAGGTCTAAAGTACCAAGACAAAATTATGAAAACAGTTTGGAAAACAGGCCCCATAATTGATTTTGCAGCAAAATCGCCAATAAACAAATGCGAAAGTAAGGCGCCCGTCATTACAAAAAATAAACCTGCGTAGGCCCACTCTTTAAGTAATTTAAAGCCCGGTAGTAGAATGGCAATAACTGCTAAAATTTTCCAGGTACCAATGATGTAGAAAAAATACGAGGGGTAACCCAATGGAATCATTAAATCCATTATGGTTTGTGTGTGCAGTACTTGTTGCAAGCCACTTGCAAACATACCCAATGCCAACAAACTTGTGGCAATCCAATAAATTATTTTGTTTCTTTTTTCCATGTTATGTTATTTTATTTGTTTTACTATTTCTTCTAATCGGTTATGCGCCATGTTTATGCCTTGAGTCATGCCCATTTTCAGCATCTGGTCTCTTTGCTCGCCCGTTTCATACAAGGTGTGTATGGTAAGTTTGCATTTATCGTTGCTTAGTTTTTCGAAAGCTAAAAACTCAAGCTGAACACCGAAGGGCATATTTTCGAACTCGAAGGTGCGTGTGATTTTTTTGTTGGGGCTAAAATCGTGGATGGTGCCATTGAACCTGTGTTTGTTTCCTTGAGGGTCGGTGGTTTCGAACTGATAACTGCCGTGCTTTTTGTTTTCGAGTTTCAGCACTTTTGTTCCCATCCATTGTTCAACAATATCTGCCTCAACATACGCTTTAAAAAGTAGGTCGAGCGGCAAATCAAATTGGCGTGTAATTACCAAATCCTGTTTGCCGGATTCGGCTTTAATTTTTGTTCTTATTTCCATGTTATTTGTTTTTATACTTTTTCATTATGGCTTCTAATTTATTAAAACGGTCGTCCCACATTTTTGCAAAGGGAGTTAACCAATCGGCAATTTCTTTCATTTTTTTTGGATTTAAGTGGTAGTAAATTTCTCTTCCAGCTTCTTTTTGCTTTAGCAGTTGGCACTCGGTAAGAATTTGAATGTGCTTTGAAATTGTTTGACGTGATGAATCAAAATTATCGGCAATGGCACCGGGGGTCATTGCCTGCAAAGCCACCAAGGTTAAAATAGCCCTGCGGGTTGGGTCGGCTATGGCCTGAAAAACATCTCTACGGGTTTCCATTTTATGCAGTTATATGATTGCAAATATAATGCAGTTATTTAACTGCGCAAATTTATTTTTATTAAATTTTTAAGTTTAATAAATATTAAGGGTAATTTACACCTGCAATAATAAAGCATTTATTACGTTGTAAACTCATATGCAAAAAAAACACTGGGCAGTTTTACTTTTAGTTATTGTTTTTTTTACCTATGGTAAAGCCCAGCAAAGCAAATCAGACTCGTTACTGAATAGTCAGCCAAAATTTACCTATGGCATTAAAGCAAATGTTTTTTTGTTTACCCGCTTACCCGGTTTTACACAAAGTGTGGCAAGTGAAGTAAATTCCGGTACCGATTATTCGGTTTATTTTAAATATAAAAGCGTTGGCGTTTTTGGCGGCTATACTGCCCTGTTTAGTTTTAATAACGATGCGCTTAATACAAACGCGGTATTTAATTGCACACACTTTGGTATAAGTTACCGATTTTTTCAGTTTAGTAAAACAGGTGCCATAACCTTATATTTTTATGATATAAGGGGCAATCAATCGAGAAAATATGAAAACGGGATGGGGCAGTTTGCTTATTATACCGAAAACGTAAATTTTATTGTTGCCAACCCCCGTTATACAGGCACTTTTTTAAACGGCATGTTAACGGTTGAAGCCGGTGTTTTTTTTAGCGCCTTGCGCGATAACCTTATGGATTTGCAAGGTTTAAACAGCACCAACTACCCCGCCATAGGTGCCAACGCAGCCTTGGCTTTAAACGTATCGGCATTGCTTGCCAAAAAATGAATTTTACCTTATTGTTTGACTATATAAGTAGTTAACTATATAGGTGTTGCGTGTGGCATCAAAACCCTTAATATCCTGATTGGTTTGTATATACGAATCGAGTATGCTGGTAAGCGTTTGATTGTTTGGGTAAGTGGCTTTTAAATTAGCGGTGGTAAGTTTTTTAATTTCGCCATCTGCGCCATCGCTAAAATAGTAAATAGCATCTCTTTCGACAGCTATGCCACTTATTACAATTTTTTCGACCGCATAAATGTAAACGTTTTTGGCCTCCAATATTTCGTACTGGCGGTTGTTGTAAAAACGCCAAACGCGGTTATTGCAATCGCGGTAAGCGTAAATGTCTTTTTTAAGGTAGGTTATTTTTGTGCCTTTATTCACGACCACAAACGATGCCTTCGCAAAAACATCGTGCTTTTTAAAAACTTCTTTGCTGTTTTTTTTGCACTCAACCTCATCGGCCAGTTTATTGTTTTTATAATCGGCGGCACTTATATACACACCACTGCTATTATTTTGCGCCGCTACGTTTTTAGTGAGCAGAACAAACAATACTAAGGGTATGCCATTGATTATTTTCATTTAATTAAGCTAAATTTACAAAAAAAACCTGAGATTTAAAAAACGCGCTAATGTAGGCTAATTTAAGCTTGATGCCGTTTTTATATATAATTGCCTTATGAAAGTAAAGATTATACGTACAAATGATATGCCAGTAAACTATTTTTTGGTTATAGTTGTTAGCCTGCTGTTTATACAATGCAGCAATAGCAAGCAAAACACAACCGTTATCAAGTCTAATTTGAACGATTTAGGCTGTAGAAAAGATTCTACTACCCCGAAAGATATAACGGCTATGCAATCGGTAATTACATGTCCGAAATGCGGGCACAAAAAAACCGAAACAATGCCCACCGATGTTTGTTTGCTTAAATATACCTGTACAACTTGTAAGGCCGAGTTGCGCCCCAGGCAAGGCGATTGCTGTGTGTTTTGTACTTATGGCACACATAAATGTCCATCAATGCAATAGTTTTATTGTAGTTGTTTAAGTAATTTACCTATAATAATTATAATAAGTAGTTACACGTTTGTTACTTATGTAAATTAACGTTAATTTTATTCTACTTTTACTTGTTATACTAAATTTGCAAAATGGATACGGAAAAAGTAAGGATTTTATTAGTAGATGACGACGAATTTTTTGGCTTTCTGATAAAAAAATATCTAGAAGAAAAAGATTTTTTGGTAGACAAAGCCAGTAGCGCGCAAGAAGGTTACGAGTTGTTTTGTAAAAACAATTACAGTTTATGTTTATTAGATGTTATGATGCCTGTTAAGGATGGTTTTGCCCTTGCCCAAGAAATAAAAGCGAAAGATAGAAGCATGCCCATTATTTTTATTACAGGCAATAAAACACCTGAACAAACCCTGATAGGTTTTGATGCGGGTGCCGACGATTATATTAAAAAACCTTTTGCCACCGAAGAATTATTGGTGCGTATGAAAGCCATTTTGCGCCGTAGTTTGAAACATAATGGAGCAGAGGATTTTGTGAAATTTAATATAGGTAAATATATTTTTAACTACAGCATGCACACGCTTGCCTTTGATGATAAAATATACAGGTTAACTACTAAAGAAACACAACTGTTGCACCTGTTGGTGGTTAATGAAAATAAATTATTAAACCGATCGTTTGCACTGCAAACAATTTGGAACGAAACCAGCTACCTTAACCGCCGGAGCATGGATGTGTTTGTTACCAAGCTGCGCAAATATTTTGTGCACGATAATGAGGTAAAAATTGTAAATGTACCCAAGCAGGGGTATATGCTATTTGTTAAATACTAATTAGTCAGCAGGTATTTTTCTTATAAAGAATTTACAGTCCTTGCAAATTGCCGCTTTTTATTATGTAAGATTTTATTGCTTTTTGTTGCTTATTAATAAAAAAAATTGCCGTAGCTTTAATATAAATTTAAAAGCTATGGCAAAAGTAAAAAACATAAACGGTACAACCGATAATGCCACTATTTGCAGTTGCGGTAGCTGGCTAGAACATTGGGAAACATTTAGCGGCATGCCGCGCCCGCATGAGTGCATTGTATCTGAGCCTGATTGTTTAGAAAAAGAAGTGACAGGTGCCCATGTACAAAAAGAAGGCGACAACCACACCTGGTACATTGCCCCCTTATGTAAAGCACACAGTAATACAAAAAACAAAGAGCTAATTGTATCGGATGCATGGCCTTTGGTTGAAGCTAACCGAGCCAACACCTGCGATTAATTTACCTTAGCATTTTTATAAATACCAACCGTTTAATCAAAAAAGCATACTGTTTACTCAAAAAGCCTTGCCTTTTGTAAAATTGCCTATTAGTAAGTTGCTGTTTTTGTATATTTGTTAAAACACAATTAACAAATGAAGAAACTTTTACTTACCCTTTCCATTTTATTTTGTTTAACTGCTAATGCACAGTACACAAAGCTGTTAGATTTTAATGTTGTAACAAACGGGAGCAATCCACAAAGTAACTTGGTTTCTGATGGTACTTTTTTGTACGGTACATCATCAATTGGTGGCGCAAGTAGTTGTGGCACAATTTTTAGAATTAAACCCGATGGTACAAGAGATACTACATTATTTACATTTAGCGGAGGAAACGGGAAAAATCCGCAGGGCTCTCTTTACTACGATGGTGCTTTTTTATACGGAATAACAGCTAACGGAGGCGCAAACTTATATGGCACATTATTTAAAATAAAAACCGATGGTACAGGTTTTACTACACTGATTAATTTTGCTAACGATACTGTGCATGGTTGTTATCCATCGGGCGGGGTTATTTCTGATGGTACATTTCTTTATGGTTCTTCGGCAACCGGTGGTTTAACTGATAACGGCACCATTTATAAAATAAAACCCGATGGTACAGGCTATACTAAGTTGTATGATTTTATGGGAATCTCAAATGGAGTATATCCTGCCGGAGCTTTTTATAACGATGGCACTTTTTTTTACGGATCAACCATGCAAGGCGGTACAAACAATCAAGGAACTATATATAAAATTAAACCCGATGGTACAGGTTATACTGTTTTATATAGTTTTTCTGGTATAGAAAGTTCTTATACGGCTATAGGCACATTTATTTCTGATGGTACTTTTCTTTATGGTGCGCAAGGTTATGATGGCACAAGCAACAAAGGCAGAATATTTAGAATAAAACCAGATGGTAGCGGCGATACAACCTTATTTAGTTTCGCAAACACATACGGAACTTACCCAACAGGATCACTGGTTTCTGATGGCACCTATTTTTATGGAATGGCTCTATCGGGAGGCACAAACAATAACGGTGTAATTTTTAAAATTAAACCCGATGGCACAAGCTATACTAAACTACTTGATTTTTCAAGCGCAACAACCGGAAATCAACCTATAGGTTCTCTTATGTTAAGTGGTCCATTTTTATATGGCACAGCACAACTTGGTGGTGCAAACAATGATGGCGTTATTTTTAAATTCAACACAGCATGTACTCCGGTTACATTTACACAATCGCCAACTATATGTGCGGGGCATAGTATAACAGTTGGCACTAACACATATACCACAAGCGGCACTTATACAACTGTAATTCCTAATGGTACATCAACGGGTTGCGATAGTACAGTAATAACGAACCTAACCGTGCTGCCACTAAATACATTTACACAAACACCTACTATTTGTAGCGGACAAACATTAAGTGTTGGTACAAGCACCTATACTACAACGGGCACTTATACCGATGTTGTATCATCAGTTGTTACAGGTTGCGATAGCACCATTACTACGCACTTAACTGTGTTGTCAGCAGCATCGTCAACATCAAACACAATTTCAATTTGTTCGGGTCAATCAGTAAATGTTGGCACTGATGTTTATACAAGCAGCGGAACTTACACATTTACTTATAACGGTGGTGCTTGCGATAGTACAATAATAACTAACCTAACAGTTAACCCAACACCAACCATAACCATTAATAGCAACAACCTTTGTGCTAATAATAACAATGGCACAACACTTACTACCAACGGTGCAACCTCATACACCTGGAGCACAGGTAGTTTGTACGATACTACCATGGTGCACCCAACAACCACAGCAACTTATTCTGTAATTGGTACATTAGGCACTTGCACCGCTTCGGCAACAACTACGGTAACGGTAACCCATGTAACGGTAAATTTTGGGGTTTTATACTTAACCTGTCAATGTCCCGGTGTGGGTTTTGTTGACAGTAGCCATGTTAGTGCAGGAGATTCAATCGTGGCCTGGAATTGGGTTTTTACCGGAGGAATGCCTGCAACTTCTAATCAGCAAAATCCATCGGGTTTGGTAATTTTTGGGCAAGGTTATCATGTGGTTTGTTTAACCATAAGAACAGCTAATGGCTGTACCGATAGTATTTGTAAAAACGTATACGAGCCCACCGGTGGTATAAATAAATATGAAAACTCATTAGATTTAAACATTTACCCCAACCCTGCTAAAGATATTTTGAATGTTGAATTAGAAATGTTGAATGGAAAAGCTGAATTAAAATTGTATGATGTAAACGGCAAACAAGTTTTATGGCAAACCATAAATGGTAAAACAATTGTTGATGTAAGCAGCTTAGCTAACGGAGTTTACAACATTAGTGTTTCAAATAGCGAGGGCGTGGCAAATAAAAAATTAATTATTGTAAAATAAAAAGCATGAAAAAAATTTTATTACTTCTTTCTTTTATTTATGTGGTGCAGTTGAGTGCGCAGTGTCCCATAAATATAACAGCCGAGTATGGCATTATTTGTAATAGTATGAAAGTTCAGCTAATAGCATCGGGGGCTACCAGTTATAGCTGGCATCCTCAGCCTTTTGTATCAACAAGTATAAATGGCGATACCGTTATAGCACAACCAAGTGCAAGCATTATTTACACCGTAACAGGTATAACGGGTACTTGTACTGCCACCAACACGGTTGAAGTTATTGTTAATAATTGTATACCGCCACAAGTTGGTTTTACAAAAAGTACCGGCATTACGTGTGTAAACCATTGCATTATTTTTAATGATACAACACAATATCATAGTACCAAGCCTTTGTTTTACACCTGGGTTTTTCCGGGTGGTAGCATTATACCTGTTACAGGTGGTTCTATCATTGGCGATACACTTACTTATGCCATGACAAATAGCACGCCGCTTAACCCTGTAAAAGTTTGTTACCATGTAAACAGTCAGTTAAATGGTAATGGTTATTATCCGGTAACGCAAATAGTTAGAAATGGTATCAATCAAATAAATACTTATAACGATAGTGTAAAGGTTTTGCCGGGCCCTACGGTAAATTTTAGTTTAGCGCAAGATACCGCTCCGCACACCTGGGATGTTTATCCGACTTATTATAGTGCGGCACAGTCATCTTCGGCCATTTGGTATTGGGGCGATGGCACATCAACTGCGGGGCTTTATCCAAGCCATACATATGCAGTAGCGGGCAAATATACCATTAGCGTAAGCTTTACTGATATAACCGGATGCAGAGATAGTGTGTGGCAAACCGATTCGGTTTATCGTTTAAGTAACAGTAGTATGGTTACTGTAAATGTTTTACAAAGCACAACAGGTATTTCAATATTTAAAACTCAAAATGCAAGCATTAAAATTTACCCCAACCCTGCTAAAGATGTTTTGAATGTTGAATTAGAAATGTTGAATGAAAAAGCTGAACTAAAATTGTTTGATGTAAACGGTAAAATGGTTTTAAGTCAGAGCATAAACGGCACAGCAACAATTGATGTAAGCAATTTAAATGCGGGTGTGTATAATATTAGCATAGCAAATAACGAGGGCGTTGTAAATAAACGCTTGGTTATTGTAAGGTAAATTTTGCTTTAATAGCCCAAACCACGGCAAGTTTATTAGCATAAATAGTTAAATAAGTTAACTATATGTTAAATCCAACGATTTTATAAATTTATTTTTTTTGCCAATTAAACCTTTCGTTAATTTCAGTATCTAAACTTTATAAAACTTAAAAAAACAAACCATGAAAACAACAAAACTAACTTTAGCCCTTGCAGGATTGCTGATTGCCGGAGGAGCAATTGTTTCTTCTTGCAAAAAGAGCACAACAACACCTACGCCTGCACAGGATACGAATGCAAGTACGGCTTCGGATAATAACATGGCCGAGCAACACTCGAACGATGTTGAAAATATAGGTGCAGAAGCTGTTGATAACGGTAGTTTATCTACTTTCCGTTTAGCAAATGGCGGCCTAAGTGTTGCTTCAACAAATACATATAATGTTACCGGTTTTGGTACCGGTAATGTAACGGTTACTTTTTATAGTTATACAGGTGCTGATGGTCATACACGTAATGGTTCTATTAATTATACTATTACAGGTGGTACACATTATCGTGATATTGGTATGACTATAACTGTTTCAACATCTACACTTAACCCTTATACAGTAGATAACAATACAGTTACGATTTCCAAAACAATATATAATGATGGTTTAGTTGCTGCTGGTGGTAACATGCAATGGACAATTAATACTAACTTATCTATAGCAAAAGCAAGTGGTGGTACATTTACCTGGAATACAAACAACCGAACCCACGTACTTTTAAACACAAACGCTACTACTTATGATGGCACAGCTTATGCTGCGGCTTATAACGGTGCTGCTACTCCTATTACATGGGGTAACACAGCAACTTCTGGCCCATTAAATGGTGCCATCATACAAATTGATGGTACGGCAACCGGTACATCGGCTGATGGGGTAGCGTATAGCGTTACCACAAGCGGTGTGGTTCGTAACCATAACTGTACGCCTTTTCCTGGTCGTCTGCACTTTCATCCGTTTGTAGCGGGTACTATAACTTTTACCCCGGGCAACAAAACACCTCGTATTATAAATTACGGTAACGGTGCCTGCGATACAACTTACACAATTTCGATTGGTAGCTGGAGCATAACAATTACCTGGTAATTAAATTATAACTAATTTTTAAAAAGCCCTATTACATAGGGCTTTTTTTTTGTTGAACCTTAGCTGCTAAATAATTTTTATATATTTAAAAAAAGTTTAAACCTATTGGAGTGGATAGGTAAGTTTATGAAAAAAATTATACTACTGGTTGCGTTTGCTTTTTTTAGTGCAACTGTTTTTGCGCAAAAAATTCCGGTAGATAGTTTAACGCATAAACAAAAAGTAGTTCGCAAAACTATTTTGTTGGGTGCTATGGGTGCTTATACGGCAGGCTCCATAACCTTTTTAGATTTAATTTGGTACCACCCCTATCAATCAACCTCGTTTCATTTTTTTAATGATAATTCGCAATGGTGCCAAATGGATAAATGCGGACATGCTTTTTCTACCTACAGCAGCGCACGACTTGTAATGGAGGCCATGGATTGGGCAGGCTTTGAAACAAACCCGTTTAATGCCAGTTTGGGGCACTTATCTACCGGGGGTTTACGATGGGCGGGTTTTTCGAAAAGAGAAAGCATTATTATAGGACAGGCGTTTGGACTTTTATATTTAAGTTCGGTTGAGATACTGGATGGTTTTTCGAAAGAGTGGGGCTTTAGCTGGGGCGATGAAGCAGCCAATTTTGTGGGTGGCTTTGCTTTTAGTTTGCAACAATTTTATTGGAAAGAACAACGCATACAATTAAAATTTTCGGATCATCAAACTTCTTTTCCTCCTTATCGTCCAAATGTTTTGGGCAGTAACTTTGCCGAACAAATTATTAAAGATTATAACGGACAAACTTATTGGGTATCGTTTAACGTTGCCTCTTTTCTAAAAAAAGAAACCAAGTTCCCCAACTGGATAAACGTTTCGTTTGGGTACGGCGCCACCAACATGATAACAGGTAAAAACAACACCATTGTTTACCCTGATGGTACCACCGCCAACGACCCTGTGAAAAACCAAACAGCGATTGTTAGTGCCAATGGCCACATAGATTATTTTTACCGTTATCGCAAATATTATTTTTCGTTAGATGTTGATTTTACCAAAATAAAAACAAAATCGCGCCTGCTTAAAAGTGTCTTCTCTGTTGTTAATGGTTTTAAATTACCTTTTCCTACTATCGAGTACGATAAATACGGCACACATTTTAAACCGTTTTATTTTTAGTCGGCTCTCCCTATTCTATTTATTAAATCCTTGTTGAAGTCCTCTTCAATTTTTAAAACAAAAACCTAAACTCACAACAAATGTTAATTAAACCGTTGTGGCACAAGCTTTGTTTTTTGCATTACATAATAAACAAACATTATGAAAACAAAACACATCCTTCTGCTTTTGATTTGCCTTGGCATTCAAAATTTTTATGCCCAAAAAATAATGTTTACTAAGGGCAGCAATTATAACTCATCAGGCAAAAGAGTGCCGTATACGTTGTATGTAGTTGATGGAAAAACGTACACGCTATTTAGATCGAAACACGCCCCTTATGGCATTACAAACCCTACTGGCCTTATATCGTATTATGTTGGGTACGACTCGTTAAACCCACAACACGCAAAAGTATATTATAATATGCCCTTTTTTATTAACACACAAAGTTACCCCAGCAGTGCGTCGGGTAAAATTATTTCGGCGGGCAATAATTTTTGTGAGTTTCAATTTTATGCAATTGATAATATTGGAAACAGAAAATTAAAAATTGCCTGGCAATCTGTTTCGGATGATGATATAAAAAAGAATAAGGTTATACCGGGTGCATGTTTTAAAGTAGTTTACTTGCCGCAAACACCTGAGGCTTCTATTATTTATTTTGACCAAACTGCCAGTGACAATGATATTAATTGGAAAAAACCTGAGCTATCGAAACCCAACGGACTTACTATGGATTTTGAAACCAACCTACTTTTTACGAACCCTAGCAAAATTAACCAGTACTTAGCCAGTTATGCGCAACCACAAATAAAAAATGTATTGCCTTATTTTATGTTAGATATGGGCTGGCAATATAAATCGGGGTTTTCGTGGATTTTAGGTTGGGGTGGCGCATCAAAATTATTTATGGGAAAACTGGGTGTTGGTTATTTGCAAAAAATTAACCGCCGCATATACATAAACACTTCGCTAAACTTTACGAATATGTCGTATAGCAGACCCGGATTTGCAAACAAGGGAATTACGACACTGTCTGATACTGCACAGTTTACCTACACTAATTGGTTTTTTAACCCGAAGATTGATTTAATGTGGCGTATATCAAAAAATAATTCTCGTGCCTGCACGTTTCTTAAAGTTGGCGCAGGTGTTTTTTGTAACCTAAACCCAAACCGAAAATGGGTTTACGAAAAAGGTTATGCAACTACATACAAAGGCAACCCTACTACCGCTTATTCATATGCTGCTGATATAAACAGCTTGCCGCCCTTTACAAACTACATGGCTTATATAAGTGTGGGCATAGTGTTGCAAAGTATACGTAAACCTTAGTAATTGTTTTGGCTGTTTATGCAAAACCGTACCTATAGACATGTAAGATTTTTGCATTTTTTGTACTTTTTTTGAATATTAAAATGTTGTAGATTTGAGTAAAGGAAAGTAACATGCGGAAACTGCCTTTACAATTAAACACCTATAGCCAAACAACCAAAGAAATTAATTTAGAGTTTGGCGAGGATTATATTTTTATACAACTACACCAATTTTTACCTCAGCACTTTATAAACGTTACTACAAAAATTCGCGGACAGGAAACTACCAAAATTGTAAAGTGTACCAAACTTATACGCTTTAATGTTTTTGGTTATACATCGTTTAAACTAAGCGGCAATTTAGTTGACGACGAAAAAATGGAAGGTGAAATTTGTATGGGCAGCTGGGACGAAATTTTAATTGAAGACCTGGCAAAAAATTTAAATCATCACTATCAATCGTATAACGATTGCAAAAATCATAGTTTTCAGATTGGATTAGACACCTGCGCACATCTTAAAGTTGTTTCGCACGATGCCGAACATTATAATGTGGTGCGTAAAATTGCCTTGCCTAACGGCGGTGCTGCCGAAAAAGATAAATTTATACCAAAACGAAGCGACATAGGTGTACAAATAGAACGCATTTATAAGCAGATAAAACAAAACCTGGAAGACGAAAATTTTGTAAAGCAACAATCGCACCGTGTAAACGAGTTGCAGCAAAAAACCATTGAGTTTTGTAAATTTTATTAAGTCGGCTACCTTACAATAACCAGTTTTTTAGTTAGCACACCCTCGTTACTTATTATGCTTAAACTGTACACCCCTGCGTTTAAATTGCCAGCATCAATAATAGTTTTTTCATTTATGGTTTGTGCTAAAACAAGTTTGCCATTTACATCAAACAATTGCAGGGTTTGTTTTTCGGTAGCATTGGTTTCAACCGTAAAATTGTTTTGCGCGGGGTTGGGGTATATTTTTAAGTAGTTGTTTGGTGTAAATTTATTTATACCCGCAAGCGGAATAGTACATGTAGCACCACCTACAACCGGAGGAGCTATTTGGTTATGATTAAAGCAACTTAATTCATAATAACCCTCAACCCCAAAACTAAAAAGACCCTTAAGCAGCCCTCCAGAACTTCCTACACCCTCTACCCAAAAACTTTGACGCTGGTCATAGGTGGTATCATAAAAGAAATAACGTTTGCGGTAACTGCCATCAATTGACATGGAGTCGATTTTTTTTACTGTTACCGTACTCGTATTTGTTGATTGTACAACGGTACCCAGCTGCAAATTAAAATCGTATAACAAATATTCAGGTGCGGTGCCCGATATAAAATACACTTTTTTTGCCGCGCTATCTTGTCTTAAAGCACCTATATATCCATAAGGACCCGAAGGTGTAAAACAAGGTTGACTACTGCCACAACTCGGATAAATGGTGCCATATACTTCGTGCAGTTTTTTATAGGTAAGAGCATTAATTATAGTATCTCCGCTTTGGTAACCATAATAATACTGACAGCAATAAGAACTGCCGGCCTCATCACGTAACCAAGTGGCTCCATTTATATTTATAGGATGATACACGTTGGTTTGCGCTTGTGTTTGCATCAGGCAAACTAATAGCAATAAAAATAATTTGTTTTTCATATTGTTTTATTTTACAATAATTATTTTTTTGGTCACCACAGCCTCCTTGCTTATTATGCTTAAACTGTACACCCCTGCGTTTAAATTGCCAGCATCAATAATAGTTTTTTCATTTATGGTTTGTGCTAAAACAAGTCTGCCGTTTACATCAAACAATTGCAGAGTTTGCTTTTCGGTAGCATTGGTTTCAACCGTAAAATTATTTTGCGCGGGGTTGGGGTAAATGCTAACAGTTTCTAAATTGTTGTATTTGTTTATGCCTCCTGTTTGACCTAAGCAGTAATTACACGAATCGTTAAAATAATTGCCATAAGGCGGTGAGGTTGCCATTTTAAATAAAGTGCTATCAATGTAAACTTTAGTTCCGTTGTTCCATTTACAACCTAGCGCCTCGTTAAAATTTGATGCTGTGCACTCAGGCGATGGCGTCAATATAATGGCTGTACTAAAATTATAGTACAAAAATAACGGGTGACTAACGTTACCAACTCCTTCAACCATTTCCAATGTTTTATTATTTACTGAGCCATGATTGCGTAAATAAAAATGTTTGTGGTAGTACGTTTTATAATCGTGCTGCAGTTTAACCGAATCTACAGTATATACACCGTTTGGCATATAGGGATTTGTATTGGTAAAATTATAGTTGATAGTGCTGCCTTGTGTTAACGAAAAATCGTACAAAAGGTCTTCGGTAGTGTTGCAATACTGAATAAAATATACTTTTTTAGCCGCCGTATCTTCGCGCATTAAGCCTTGAAAATTGCCATTGTATTTTATTTTTTTATAGGCTTTGCCATTATACAAACTATCACCTTTGGCGTACCATGTACTTTGCATAAAAAGGTTAACATTAACACAATTGCTTAATGGTTGCGGATTGCCGTTACTTAAAACCCCGGGACAGGATACGTTAACATCAAATTCGGTTATAGAATCGGCTAACAATTTTTGATAAGCCAGTGCACCCGGTGTGCCGCTTTTTACATTTAGATTAACCATACTGCTATATGTACTATTATTTCCTAAACGAAAAACAGCATCGTTTTGACAAATAGTTGATGAGCAACCAAAATTATCGACAACAGTGGCACAAATACTATAAGTGCCAGCTACACTATATGTATGTGTTGGATAAGCAACATTTGAAGAAGAACCATCGCCCCAATTAAAAGTATAGTTATATGGTTGCGAGCCACCTGTGGTGGTATAAAATAAATCCCAAGTATGCGGTGCTACGTCTTGTACTAAAGTGTAGGTTATTATTGGTGATGGGTTAGCTACTAAAGAGAAGACCGCTGCATCAGCCGGATTATTTGAACAAGCTGTTGCACCATCTGTGCCATTAATTGTATAGGTTGTAGGAGTTGATGGGCTTACAGTAAAACTTGTTCCTGTTATGTTACCCGGATTTAAAGTATAAGTAGTAGCACCACTTGGTGTTATAACTACCGATGCGCCATTACAAACTACACTATTGCTTCCTAAGGGTGCTATACTAAGAGTTGGTGTTGGGTTAACCGTTAATGTTACCGTTAAAGGTGCGCTGGGTGCACAACCGCTAGCTGTGCCATAAACAGTATAAATAGTTGTTGTTAAAGGCAATGCAACCGGGTTAGCAATATTGGGGTTTGATAAAGTTGCTGCCGGAACCCAGGTATAAGTACTTGCCCCGCTTGCGCTTAACATTTGCGAACTTCCTTCACATATGGTGTATGAGTTTGCCGCTACACTTAAACTTGGTGCAGGCACCACGTTAACTGTTACCGTTGCCGGCGTTAGGTTAGTACAAGCATTTGCATCGGTACCTGTAACACTATAAACAGTTGTTGTGGTAGGGTTTGCTGTTGGGTTTACTATATTGCCATTATCTAAAGTTGCAACAGGGGTCCAAGTATAAGAACTTGCACCACTTACGTTAAATGTTTGCTGCCCACCGTTACAAATTGTAAAAGCATTACCTGCTAAAGTATATGATGGAAGAGAATTAACTGTAACAGTAGTAGTTCCTGATGTTATGCAAGTACCCGTTGTAGCCGTAACGGTATAAATAGTTGTAGTAGTAGGGCTTGCTGTTGGGTTAGCTATATTGGCATTATCTAAACTTGTGGCAGGTGCCCAGGTATAAGTTGTTGCGCCACTTGCCGTAAAGGTTGTTGAACCCCCAACACAAATAGTTGCGCTTCCGCTTACAGTAATTGGGCACTGCGCATTTACCTGTGCCACATAAATAAATGATAGAAGTAGTAAAAGTTTTTTCATTGTTAATTATTTTAAACAAAAGTAGACTATAAAAAGGTGTAAAAACTGAAGTTTTTACTTACTGAATTAAATATATGTAATACAACAAAAAACCACGCGCTATGCTAAGGCCCTGCATTAAACTATTTATGTGTTAAGTTATACCACACAAGTTTTATTTTGCCGTAGGAGTTCCTTATTTTGTTTGAAACTGTAATAGGATTAAACGTTAAGCACAATACAACAGCCAACGTAAAAAAAAAGAAATAAGCGCTGCAAAGAATTATTGAAAGCATGTGTGTAATTTGTTTTTATTAAACAACCCAGTACTAATAGTTATTAAGTACAAGTATAACCATGTTTAGCACGCTTTATTGGGCGTTTGAGTAAACGGTACGGTTTTTTGAGTAAACGGTATGGTTTTTTGAGTAAACGGTTTTTAACAACAAATAGTTTACAGAGCCATATGTAAGATTTTTGCGTTTTTTGTATGTTTTTTAACCCTGAATTAGCAAAATTTACTGCGCTATTTTACTATAACCAACTTTTTAGTTAAGGTACTTTGGTTATCTATAATGTTTAAACTATATACACCTGCGTTTAAATTGTTTACATCAATTGCAGTTTTATCGGTTATGTTTTGCGTTAAAACAAGTTTGCCGTTTACATCAAATAGTTGCAGGGTTTGTTTTTCGGTAGCGTTTGTTTCAACCGTAAAATTGCTTTGCGCGGGGTTGGGGTAAATATTTACTACACTATTGTTTGCAAATTTATTAATGCCTGCAACAACAGGGCAGCCATGTGCGTTGCCTGCTGCACATAATGGATAAGTTACGGTATCAACCCCCATAGCTGCAATATAATTTGGCAAACAAGTAAAAGGATTGGAGGCAATATTAAAAGTTGCCGGGTTAATAGAATTAGGAAAAACAGGAAAGCAACTTATGTTATTGTGGTCGCAGTATAAGTATTGCAATGTATTTGGTAATGCAGGTAAAGCAGTTAAGTTATTATAGTCGCAGCCTAAATTTATAAGAGATGTAGGCAGGGTGGGCAAACTTGCAATATGGTTATCAAAACAATATAAATATAAAAGTGAATTAGGTAATGCGGGTAAAGCAGTTAGTTTATTGTACTGACAAGCTAAATCTACAATTGAACCTGGTAAAGGAGGTATACTGGTAATTTGGTTATCGCCACATAAAAAATATATAAGCGATGTAGGCAATGCAGGCAGGTAACCTAAACCATTATACTCGCAATACAAATATTTAATAGTATTGGGTAAAACAGTTGGTAAACTTGTTAATTGATTGTGATAGCAGTATAAATATATAAGCGAGGGAGGCAATGCATTAGGCAGACTATCTAAATAATTATACCCGCAAATTAAATATTTAATAGTGCCAGGTAACACACTGGGCAAAGTGGTTAAATTATTTCTTTCAACCTGAAAATTAACCAGTCCGCTAGGTAAAGGCGTGGGTATACTGTTAAGCTGGTTTGTATCGGCAAATAAAATTTGAAGAGAGCTGGGTAAAACAGGTAAACCCGTTAAAGCATTATTACTACACCATAGCCAAGTTAAAGAATTAGCTAAAGTGGGTAGACTACTTATTGTGTTTTGCGAACAATCTAAATTAGTTAATGATGTAAAATACTCAACGCCACTTAAATTTGAAATATGTTTGCTTCTAACATTTATAGTATGTGTACTGCTTGTAACCAGGGTGTTGGTTATATCCATCGAATCACCCTGCATAGCACCCGGTACAATGGTGTGCAAATAAGTAACAAAAGCAGTATCGGGTACAACAAACCAAGTTTGTGCTTTTGTATGCAAACAAAATACGATGGCTAAAAGGGTAATTATTTTTTTCATTTAAAAATTACTAGTTTATCTTACCAAAGATAAGCCAATAACAGATAACAATCTAACTAAATGTACAGGCGCAATGCTATTACGTATAGGCGCACATTATTTAACAATTACCAATCGTTTATTTACAACACCATCACTGCTAATTACGCTTAGGTTATAAACGCCCTGTGAAAGATTGCTTACATCAATTGTAGTTGTACCGTTTATGATTTGTGATAAAACTTGTTTGCCGTTTATATCGAAAATAAGAACCATTTGTTTATTGGTTGCATTTGTTTCGATTGTAAATATACCGTTGCTTGGGTTTGGAAGAATATCGACGTGCAGGTTGTTGCTTATTGTTTGGATGCCCGTAACGTACGATACAATAAATATACTGGCTGTATCACGGCAAGAACCATTGCTAGCTACTAAACTTGCTGTATACGAGTTTACAGTAGTGTATGTGTGAGTTGGATTTACGGCAGTAGATGTGTTGCCATCGCCAAAAATCCAAATATAACTTGTTGCACCAGTAGATGTATTTGTAAAGTTAACCGTTAAGGGTGCCGGTCCGCTTGCTGTACTTGGGTTTGTTGTAAATGATGCAGCTACTGCTGCTGTTGCAGGAACAGAAAAAGTAGGAGACCCACCCACTATAACTGCAACACAACCGTTAGCATCGGCAACATGCAAACTATAAGTGCCTGCACCAACACCACTTAAACTTGGTGATGTGCCACCCGATACTGCATTGCTACCATTATACCATTGGTAATTATAGTTTGGTGTGCCACCTGTTATGTTGGAAGCACTAATGCCTGAAACGCCGCCTATAGTTAATCCGCACATGGCGGTATCTATTGTTGCCCCAGCAAGACTTAACGTAGGTGTTGGATTAATTGTTAAGCTTAGTGTTAAGGTGTTTGCTGTTGAAGATGCATTAACGCAACCTGTAGTACTTACAGAATCTATAACACTATATGTGTAAGTGCCCACAGGTAAATTATTTGAAGGTGTATAAACCGAGCCCATATTTACAACTGAGTTACCGTTATACCATACTGCTACATTGATACCTGAGTTTACAACTAAGGAATTAGGATGCCCCTGACAATAAGAGTTGTTGGCAGCTGTAGGAGACACTATAATTGGTGAAGGAGGTAATGAGTTAACAGTTATAGAAACTAATGCGGCATTGGCCGATTGATTTTGGCAACCTGTTGCAGCATCGGTGCCATTTATAGTATACGTTGTTGGGCTTGATGGGCTTACTGTAAAGCTTGTGCCTGTTTGGTTACCCGGGTTTAATGTATAAGTTGTTGCGCCTGAAGGACTAATAGTTGTTGAAGCACCCGAACAAATTGTATTGCTTGGAGAAACAAATATTGATAAAGTTGGTGTTGCATTAACGGTTACATTTATTGTATTTGTAACTGCACAAATGCCATTTGCACCTATTAAACTATATGTTGTGTTAGAGGAAGGATTAATGCTTACCGTATTTGTTGTTGCACTACCTGCATTAGCACTCCAGGAATAAGTTGTTGCACCGCTTGCAGTTAAAATTGAACTGTTACCCGAACAAATAGTAGTAGCACCATTAATATTTAGCGAAGGAGTTGGAGTTACGTGTATGGTAACGCTTGCTACATCCATACAATTTCCGTTAGCGGCTGTAACTGTAAATGTATCATCGGTAGTAGGGCTTACATTTACGCTTGATGTTGTTACAGTAAAAGCACTTGATGCCCATGTGTATGAAGTTGCACCGCTTGCTGTAAGCGTTGTGTTATTGCCTGAGCAAAGAGTTGTATCACCACTTACGACAAGTGTTGGTGTTGTTGTTACACTTACTGTTATTGTATTTGTGCCAACACATGTTGCACCTGAACTTGATACCGTGTATGTTGTGTTGCTTGTAGGGCTAACATTTACTGTATTAGTAGTTGCACTACCCGCATTGGCACTCCAGGTATAGGATGATGCACCACTGGCCGTTAAAATTGTACCTGTACCAGAACATATACTGGTAACTCCGCTAAAACTTACAGGACACGGAGAAGAAACTTTACGGACACAGTTATTAGATCCATCGGTAAAGTACAAAGCACCATTGGCATCAAAAATAATTGCTTGAGGAAGATTAATTTCTGCTGCTGTAGCAAGCCCCCCATCACCTGTATAGCCTGCGGTGCCTGTTCCTACAATGGTAGTAATTATACCAGTTGCATCTACTTTGCGAACTCGGTTATTTGCTTTATCAGCAATGTAAAGATTACCTGAAGCATCTAATCGAATCTGTTCGCAATCACTTATTTTGGCCGCTGTTGCCTGACCACCATCGCCACTATAACCATTTACTCCAGTTCCAGCTATAGTAGTTATAATTCCGGTAGATGCTGTTACCTTTCTAATTGCAAAATTATACTCATCGGCTATATATAAATTGCCATTATTATCAACAATAGGTTTACAAGGTTCGTTTAAAGAAGCCGCTGTAGCCTGCCCTCCGTTACCAGTATAAGCTGCTGTACCGTTACCTGCTATAGTTGTTATAATACCAGTAGTAGCAATTTTACGAATTACATTATTTTGATATAGACTAATGTATATATTGCCTACATTATCAATTGATAAAGTGTTTACATAAGATAATTCAGCTGCTGTAGCCTGGCCACCATCGCCGGTATAACCCGATACACCCGTACCGCCATAAGTTGATATAATGCCCGTAGTAGTTATTTTTCGAACTACATTATTAACCTCATCTGAAATATATAAATTACCTGCAGCATCACAAGCAAGGTCGGTTGGTCGGCTAAGTTTTGCAGCAGTAGCTTGCCCTCCATCTCCACTATAACCCGCGGTTCCTGTGCCGGCATAGGTTGATATAATGCCCGCAGTATTTACTACACGAATTCGGTTATTTAATGCATCGGCAATATAAAGATTGCCAGCAGCATCGAAACAAGTACCATAAGCCGAGTGAAGCTCAGCAGCAGTTGCCGCGCCACCATCACCTAAAAAACCAGCTGTACCATTACCTGCTACTGTAGTTATAATTTGTGCATTTGAAGTAAGGTAAAATGCAAAAGCCAAAAGGGTAGTAAATTTTTTCATTCGCTAATTATGTTTTAGCGAAGATACGAAAACAAGAGTTTAAAAATAGGTAATCGTTAAAACGAGGTCGTTTTTTGAGTAAACAGTAGGCTTTTTTGAGTAAACGGTTAAGTAAATTACTTCACAATTACCAATCGTTTATTTACCACACCATCACTGCTAATTACGCTTAGGTTATAAACGCCTTGTGAAAGATTGCTTACATCAATTGAAGTTGTACTGTTTATGATTTGTGATAAAACTTGTTTGCCGTTTACATCAAATAGATGCAGGGTTTGTTTTTCGTTAGTTGAAACCTCAACCGTAAAATTATTTTGCGCGGGGTTGGGGTAAAGGTTTATTTGATTGTTTATTTTGGTTATTTGACTGATGCCTGTAATTTGTTTGACAACCGATATTTGTACTATTTGATTTGCAGATGAATTTCTTGAAAGTGAATCGGTTTGACAATAAGTTGAAGAATCGCCACAGGCCAGATATACTTTTACACAAATATTATAATTGCCAGCTGCGGCATATGTATGTGATGGATATAAACCTGTGGATGAGGTTCCGTCGCCCCAAGTCCAAATTGCGTTTATAACCTGTGATGAATAATTTGGCACTGCAAACCAAGCATGCGCCTGCGATGAATTGGGTGAAAGAGAAAACGACGGTGTTGCTGTGCAAGTGTTTGGCGCATTGGTAATAGTAATGGTTTGCACGATGGAATCTTTACATCTGTGATAATAATCAAGCATTTTAAGTTTTACATTATAAGTGCCGTTATATGCATAATTGTGCGAGGGTGAATTTGTGGTATCGGGTAAGGTGCCATCGCCATAATACCAAATAGCTTTCATGTTTGATAAAACACCGGTGCTTGTGTTGTAAAAATCTGCCTGGCCGTTGTTGCGTAATGTATCGGTATAGTTTGCTACTAAATTACAAGTAAGTCCATTGGTTATATTAAATGTATCGGCAAAGGTGCTTGTGCAACCACCACCTGTTACGGTTAGTGTGGCTACATACTGTCCGTTGTATGGAAAAATGGAAACCATTGAAAAGCCCGGGCCGCCGTTAAAAATGCTACTTGTTCCATTTCCGGCATGAAGAGTATATGAAGCGTTGGGCCCTATACCTGTAGATGTGTTAGTAAGAGTTACCATATATGCCGTATCATACGTAATGCTAAAGCTTGCATGTATGTTGCAGGGTACTGCGCTTGAAACTACAACGGTATTTGTAATATAGCTACTACACCCGGTTGTAGAGTCGTTAATAGTAAGACTTACTGAATAAGTACCATTGTAGTAATAAGTGTGCGAAATTGAACTCCAGCCTACTTGAGCATAGTTATCATCCCAATTCCAAAAATAAGTTGTATTAGCTGTAGTACCAGTTGATGTGCTTGTAAATGTTACAGTACCGTTAGCACCTTGTGAATATATAAAGCTTGCCTGACGAGTTTGCGCATTTACTTGTTTGATGCAAATTAGTAAGGCAATGATTAAAAGTTTTTTCATAAATAATTATTTTTGGTAAAGATAGAAGGGTAAACGGCTATTAAACAGATATATTGTTAAATGGCCGTGTAAATTTTTTAAACGGTAGTGTTTTGCAATTAAACGGTTAAGTAAATTACTTTACAATAACCAGTTTTTTAGTTAGCACAGCTTGGCTATTTGTAATGTTTAAACTATACACACCTGCATTTAAATTACCAACATCAATTGTAGTTTTATCAATTATGTTTTGCGTTAAAACAAGTTTGCCATTTACATCAAACAGTTGCAGGGTTTGTTTTTCATTTGCATTTGTTTCAATTGTAAAATTGTTTTGCGCGGGGTTGGGGTAAATATTTAGTTGATTATTTTTTATTGCTACATGATTAATGCCTGCTAAGGGTGGGCCGCAATAACCAACGCCAACCGAATCGACACAATAATTATTATTAAGGCTGCTTGGAGCTGCTATAGTTAAACAGGTGTTTATTAAAGTATCGGTGTAGTTTGGTATATCAATATAAACATAATAGCAACCGGTATCTAAACCTGCAAAGGAATAGTTACCACTATTATCGGTTGTGGTACGTGCGGCACAACTGCCACCGGGGTTACGACCCAGTTTTACATCGATGCCTTTTAATGGGGCACCCATTACTGTGTTGTTGCCTCCGCCTGCAAGTCTATGTCCAAAACTAGGCAGGGCTGTTACACTACCGCTAATAACACCCGAACCTGTTGATGGTGTCATTTCGTTAACGGTAATGTTGTAACCTGCAAAATGAGCAAAAGAACAACCGTGATGGCTTACAAAGATTGCAGAATCCCAGGTGTAACAATTTGGACGAGTGCCATAATATGTACCAATAGTATTTGAATAAGTTGTAACCGATGCTGATGCAACAGCTTCGATATAATAATCGCCCAGAGGCACATTAGTGAAAGAGTACATGCCGTTTGCATTTATGGTGGCTGTGCCACAAGTATCTAATACACCAACGCTGTTTGCTTTTGGGCGGAACACATAAACATTACCGCTAGCAACAGGCGCATGTGTTGGGTCGGTTATTAAACCCGAAATGGTATCGGGGGTTGTACAAATGTAGCGCACACAATTATTAAACTGATCTGAAATTATTAAATTACCTGTTGAAGTAAAATTTATACCACTTAAAAGATTTAAATCTGCAGCAGTAGCCAATCCGCCATCGCCCGTATAGCCTTGTGTACCACTGCCCACAACGGTGGATATAATGCCCGAACTATTTATCATACGAACACGAAAATTATTTGCATCGGCAATGTAAAGATTGCCATGCGCATCGAAAGCTAAGCCGGCAGGGCCATTTAATTGTGCCGTGTTGGCTTGTCCGTTATCACCGCTATAACCACTACTTCCTCCTATTCCTGCAACGGAGGTGATGGTGCCCATTGAATTTACCATACGAATGGCATGATAATTATCGGCTATGTAAAGGTTACCAAACGAATCAAAAACTATACCCTCGGGACCAAACAAACCGGCTGCAGTAGCCGGGCCGCCATCGCCGCTAAATGTTGTTACCGAGTAGTTGCCCGCTACGGTGGTTATAATGCCTGAATTATCTATTTTGCGAATAACATTAGCACCAAAGTCAGAAAAAAACACATTGCCCATTGGATCAACCGCTATACCCCAAGGCTCACTTAATAATGCGGCAGTAGCAGGGCCGCCATCGCCACTATAACCACTTGTGGATGTACCTGCAAAGGTGTTTATAATGCCTGCTGTATTTACTACCCGTATTCTATAATTATCTAAATCGGCAATGTATAAATTACCTGCGGCATCAAATGCTAAACCTTGCGGGTCCCATAATTGGGCAGCAGTAGCCGGGCCACCATCGCCGGTGCAAGCCCCACCTACACCATTGCCTGCATAGGTAGAAATAATACCAGCACTATTTATTTTACAAACGCGAGCGTTTGCAGCATCTGATACATAAATGTTGCCTGCTGCATCGAAAGCAATGCCTGCCGGACTACTTAACAAAGTTGTATCGGCAAGACCACCTAGGCCATTATTACCGGCAAATCCGGTTCCGGCAATGGTGCTTATTGTTTGTGCGTTTATGTTTAAACAAAACGATATGGCTAAAAAAAGTAAAAGTTTTTTCATGTTATTGTGATTGTAGAGTAAAGATAATAAAATTAGTTTTTCTTATTAGTTAATTAACAATTATCAACTAAAATTAGATTTTACAAAAAATTAAAAACAAAAACGCCGCTTAATTCTAAGCGGCGTTTGGTTTTAGTGTTGTAATTAAAAACTATTTTTGGATAATGATGCGTTTGTTGGTTACGCCATTGTTACTAATAATGCTAAGGTTATATATGCCTGCATTTAAGTTGCCTGCATCAATTGTAGCTTTACCAATAATAATTTGGCTAAGCACTAATTTACCTGTTACATCGTATAGCATAACAGTATTTTGTTTTTCGTTACCATTTGTTTCGATAGTAAAACTACCATTGTTTGGGTTAGGGTAAACGTTTACAACATCACTAATTTTTGTACTTTCTATACCCATAGTTGTTGGGTTGGCTAATCGGTAGCCTTCTTCGTTACCACAAATATTAAAATTATCTATAGTGCCTGTTTGGGTTCGGCCACTATAACCTTGCGGTATACAACCGTGCTCAATAACATGTAAACCTGTTGTAGTTGCAGCAATAGGGAATGTTTGTGGTGAGCCTGCAACCTGAGCACTATGAGATGAGTTGGTGTACACAAATACTTTGCCCAGTGTAGAGCTTACCCGTTGTAGACTTAAATAATATTGTGTGCCCATTGCAATATGGATTCCTTTTGAAGGAGTACCCCAAGTGTTGCCCGATTTTGCGCGTCCAAAAATTGAGTCGGTACTTTGCGCGCCACTAGGAGGACAGTTTAAATACATGGCTACTGCATTTTGAGTTGATGATACAAGGCTACCAATAGGGCCCGAGTTCCAAGTATCTTGTGTGCCTGCTTGCACACCAAGTATAGTGTACGCAGGGCCATAACTACTACGAGCTGTATAAATAAAATCTACGTTACTAACCCATGCACTATCAGATACGTAACAAGGTAAAGAATCGACAGCATAGTTATATGCGCCACAAGGAGTTACACTAAAATTAAAAGTGCCACCCGAAATGCTTTCGGTAGATCCATTAAATGTCCATCCGGTTGAGTTTGAATATGGAATGGTATCACAACAAGGCGGAGGCGTTACTGTTGAATCGCAAATGTGCAAATTATCTAAAGTGGCTGTAAGTGTATCCGAACTTGGGTCTAAGGGAATAGAACCACTTTGTACATTCCATAACCCTGTTGGGTTACTAGCTAATGGCCAAGTAAATGTTTTTGGCGAACCTGTAGCATGTGTAGTACGAGCTGCATTTGTAAAAACACTTATTTGTCCTAATTGATGGCTTAATTTTTCTAAACGCAAATAATATTGTGTGTTCTCGGCAATATGAATTCCGCGCGAAGCCGTGCCCCAGGTTCCACCTTTTTTTGCGTTTCCAAAAATAGAGTCGGTGCTTTGTGCACCATTAGTAGGCGATTGTAGATACATAGCTACCGCATCTTGCACGGTTGATGAACCGCTTGTATACCATGCATTAGCAGTACCTGCTGCAGCCGCTAATATAGTATGACCTGTACCGCTGCCACGGTGTGTATAAATAAAATCTACATCGGCTTTCCAAGTTTGGTGTAGCGTACAGTTTAACGAACGCGTAGCATAATTGTACGCGCCATCGGGTGTTAAGGCAAAATTAAATGTGCCTCCTGCAACTGATAGGGTTGATCCGTTAAACACCCAAGGGGTGGATGAAGAATAAGAATCTGTTACACAGCACGATTGTGCTTGTGCGTTTAATGTTGCAGCTACAGATAAAACTGCAATTGCTTTTTTAATTGTTTTCATGGTTTTATTTTTTTAGGGTTTTTATTAAATCAAAACTATGGCAATAAAAAACGCACATCATATTATGAATTTGTTAATGTAAGATTTTTACGTTAAAAATGGCTGAACATCCTATAAACAAAGGAAATATATCTTTCGCAAAATCTTACATATGTAATATTTTGCAATTTTATGTATTGTTTATATGTAAGGTTTTTTAATTTTATTTAAAAACCTACGTATAGAAATAGTGAATTATTATAAAACAAAAACAGCCGCTTAATTCTAAGCGGCTGTTTTTTTTGAAGATAAAAAGTATAAAAAATTTACTGCTTAATAATTTTTATTTTGCTATTATCAACTTGTAAGTAGTACATGCCGGGTGCTAAATTGCCCAGTGAAATTGTTTGAGTTGTGTTTTGTAAAACAAACTCGTTTATTTTATTACCTAACATATCGAACAACATAGCATTTGTTTTTGCAGTGCTTACAATAGTTAACTCGTTACTAAACGGATTTGGATACACCTGCAAATTGTTTGTTGCTGCATTATTTTGTGCTATGCCTTCGCAAATTGATACAGTTGTAGTTGCAGTGGTACTATTACTGCAAGTTGTTGCCGTATTGGTGTAGTTATAGGTTAACGTAAATGTGCCAATGCCCGCCTGATAGGGGCTAAATACATTGCCACTAACAGCAGTACCCGAAAAAGCACCTCCGCCTGGTGTAGCTGTTAAAGTATAGTTTGGAGTGTTACTAGCAGAACCCCAATCACATAAAATAATACCATTGTTTATAACAAAGGTTAAACTTGGTAAACTGTTTACGGTTAAATTAGTTGTTACGGTGCTATCGCAACCGTTATGTGCAGAAAGCACATCGGTATAGGTGCCTGCTGTGGTGTAAGTGTGTGTGCCAACTGTAAAATACGAGCCAACACAAATGCTTGGCGATTGGGTAGTTGCTATTGCGTTAGGTTGGTTAACAGTAATAGTTGTTGTTGCTGAGCAATTGTTTGCATCGGTTACAGTGTAGGTATATGAATTTGCTGTTACAGTATAAGTGCTATCGCCTGTATAAGTTGGTGTACCACCCGTTGCAGAAACCGAAACTGTTGTTGCTGCACCGTTACAATTTATTGTACCCGCAGTGGCTGTAACCATTATTTGTGTTGGTTCGCTTACTGTAATAGTTGTTGTTACCGTACAATTGTTTGCATCGGTTACAGTATAGGTATATGAATTTGCGGGTACGTTAGTATATGTGCCCGTGCCCGAATAATTAGTTATACCACCTGTTGCCGATACGGTAACCGTTGTTGTACCACCATTACAAGCAATGGTGCCTGAGGTTGATGTTGCCATTAACGCCTGAGCAGGCTGGGTTATTGTAATAGTTGTTGTTGCTGCGCAAGCGTGTGCATCGGTAACGGTATATGTATATGAACCCGCTGTTACATTTGACATTATACCATCGCCACTATAAGATGTTGTACCACCTGTTGCCGAAACAGTAACAGTTGTTGCACCACCGTTACAAGCAATAGTGCCTGATGTTGATGTTGCGGTTAAAACAGCGGGCTCGGTTATGGTAAAGGCTTGTGTAATGCTTGCACCGCAAGTGTTGCTAATGGTGCAAGTATAATTGTTTGCTGCTAAACCTGTTGCTGTATTAGTTGTGCTACCACCCGAAGACCAAGCATAGGTAAACGGAGTTGCCATGCTTGTTGCAGTAACACTTGCTGTGCCGTTTGCATTGCCGTTACAAGTTACGTTGGTTTGCGTTGGCACTACGTTAATTGAATTTGTAAATGCGGTTACCATGCTACCGGTTGTTACTGCCCCCGGTGCTATAAAGTTTGACGTTGCACCTGTTAGTGCAAAGTTGCTAAGTGTGCCTGTGTTGGTACCCGTAGCATCGGTTAAGGTGGTTATGGCTGAGTTATCTGAACCATTATAACCCTGGTTAAATTTATAATAGGCTACTAAGCTGTTTGCGTTAGTGGCTACTTCGCCAGTCATGTTGTGTTGAATTTCTTGAGCACATAAAGTACGGTTCCAAATACGAAACTCATCCATGCTGCCCTGAAAAAACTGATTATTGTTTCGGCTACCCAAGTACACATTACTTGTACCAGTGGTTATGGTACCCGTAAGCGGAGTTGAATTATCTAACAGACCATCTACATAAATGCTCATTGTTACACCATCGTATGTGCAAGCAATGTGATGCCAATTGTTATCATTAAGCGTGGTTGAGTTACTATATAACCAACTTGATGATACACCATTAAGATAAAAACTAACCTGCCCAACAGCACCGGCAACATTTAAACCTACATAATATGAGTCGTCGTTTTTAGTAACGATATATTGCTCGGCTGTAGGTGAGCCTGTTGTTTTAATCCAACTCTCAATAGTTATTACGTTGCTTATATTAAGCGCTGCGTTGTTAGGAATAGAAACATTATCATCTACGCCATCAAAATTAAGTGCAGCAGCATTTACAAATATTGTTAAGGTATCTGTTAAGGTGCAAGTGCCATCAGAACCTGCAATGGTATAAGTAGTAGTTACTGTTGGCGATACTACTATTGAGGTTGTTGTTGCGCCGGTGTTAGTCCATGTATAGCTGGTAGCTCCGCTGGCGGTTAAAGTAGTTGTATTTCCGACTGAAATAACCTGACTGCTTGCGCTTATGTAAACCCTTGACAAAATTAAACCGCAAGAAACGCCTGAAGTAACTCCGCCCGGTGCAATCCAGTTAGATGTAGTGCCGCTTAAAGCAAAGTTGTGCATGGTACCATTAAAGCCGTTGCCTGATGAATCGGCCACGGTAGTAATTGTATTTGTGCCAGCAGCTATGCCTTCGTTAAATTGGCAATATAAAATTAAACCTGCTTTTGATTGCAATTCGCAATTTAGGCCCGCCTGAATTTGACATGGTGTTAGGGTGTACTTGTATAAACGTAATTCATCAATAGAGCCGTTATACACAAAACGTGGTGTTTGATTGCAAGCAAGGTTTGGATCGGCACCAATTTTTAAACTTGAGTTTGTGGCAACAGGAATATAATGACCTGTTAATGTATTATCTAACACCCCATTTATATACATTTTTAATGCAGTACCATCGTTGGTAACGGCAACGTGTGTCCATTGCCCTATGGGTAAATTACTTAACTGGTCTAACTGATAATAGTTATTATCGACAGATGACAAGACATAGAAAGATAATTTTCCGGGGTTTGGTGTTCCTGATGCGGTAAAATCTCCACCATTATAACTTAATCCCCATCCACCACTCATAACATTACAAGCACCGTTAAATAAAATCAATTGTCCGCCACTGCCGCCGGCAGGCTTTACCCAGGCTTCCATACTAAAAGCAGTTGATTGCAAGCCAAGGTCTACATTGCTTCCAAAATCTACAAATGTGGCATTGCCATCTAAATTTAAGGCCGCGCCAGCTTGTGCCTTTGTTTGGTTTATACAACCAAAGGTGCAAAGGGCTGTAATAAGTACTAGTAATTTTTTCTTCATGTTTTTGGCCTTTTTAATATAACGCAAAAATACTAAACTAAAAGCGCCCAACAAGGAGGTTTAACTTTTTTGTTTGCTTTTTTTAGTTGAAGAGAAACAAAAAACTCCGCTTAATTTTTAAGCAGCGGTTTTTTTGAAGGGGTTTTACTTTTTACATCAGCTAAACGGAATTTTACTATTTTTTTAATGAGGGCAAGGGGCAATTTTTTATCTAAAGGAAATTGTATGGCGCCTTTTGAGGTTTTGTATTTTGTTAGTTCATCTTTAAAAACTACCATAGGTTTTGCTGTGGGATAAAAACCAATGTGCGCTGTGTGTGCTGCATAATAAACCAACACTTTGTTTTGTTTAAAGGCGGGCATGTTGTAGCTGATAACTTCATCGGCTTTTGGGGCGGCTTGTTTAATGGTGTTGTGCAAGGTGTTTAAAATAGTTTGCACATTTTTTGGAAACATTGCGTGATATTGTGCTATGGTTTTAAATTTTGTTGCTTGCATGTTTACTTGGTACTGTTTGAATTTATTTTGCGCTAGGCTCCTCTTCAAAGTTTAAGTTGACGGGTTCGGTTTTATCCTCTTTTCCGGTAGTGGGTACGGTTTTATCAACTATTTCAAATTTTATATTATCGAACCAAATTTGCCCTGTGGTACCCAGCATTACACCAAAGGCAATGTTGTTTGCTTTTTCGGGCACATCTAAAACTATCTCGTATTTTTTCCAATCGGTGGTGCCTTTAATGGGACGTTTTTCTTTACCATCCATCATGTTATCAAAAGCAAGTGATTGCTTAGAGCCGCTTTGATCGACACGAAACCAAAAGCTTGCCCAATCTACATCTTTTGATTTCATGTAACCCGACATGCGCACACGTTTGTTTATATACTTATCGGGCGAAAAATTTTGCATTAAGTTGCCAAAGCCAGTAATTCCTTTGTCGATAACTTTAATAGTGGCGGCATTTTTTCCATCTTGCCCCGAGCCTTTTTCGACACCAATGATATATTTATTTTTATCCTCTTCGGTACCTGCAATAAACCAACCTTCGGGCACTTTATGTTGGTCGTACATTTTTTGCAAATCTACTAATGCCTGCCAACGCTTATCAGTATGTAGCGGAGTAAAATCTTTTTCGTTAGTTAAACTATCAACACTCGAAAAATATCTTCGTTTAACGATACGGTTAAGACAATCAAATGCACTATCGGGTGTGTTAGATTGTGCCCAAGCACAAGCCGCGTGATAACGGTCGGGCAGATACCCTTTCCAGCCATTGGTTTTAAATGCGGCTGAGTAAGCTAAAGCGGCATTTTTATAATTTTTTGCCTTGTAAAGCGAATCGGCTTTGTTTATAAAGGTGTAGTATGCCGGCGGATTAGTTTGTGCAAACAAAAAGTTAGTTGCTATAAGTAAAATTAAAAGAGCTGTTAGTTTTTTCATGATGCGGATTTTGCTTAAGCTAATTTAGTTATTTAATTTTTGTATGCGCCCTACCCTTAGTAATAAAGGAAAATTTACTTTATGAGTTTCGGCTTGCCCCCAGGCTTGTTTTAAATCGGTATACATTAAATCGATGGGGTTTTGGTTTTTACTTTTTATATAATGCTGCACCGCCGACCAAGTGCTTATGTAACCAAGCAATTGTTCAAAGGTCCAACTATATTGATTTTGAAATGCGGGTGTTTTTATTTGCCGGAACGGAAAGGGGATGGTTAAATAATTTTCGTCGATATATTTTCTTTCCTTATCCCAATAGCTGCCAATGATGTTTTTATAAAAGTTGTTTATGATGGCATCTACAGGTTGGTTGATATTGAGTAAACCATAACCAATAATTACTATAAGCGCATTATTTTTTGCGGTGCGTGTTACCTCGGCATAAAACCGGTTAAAATTAAACCAATGAACTGCCTGTGCTACAATTACTAAATCGAAAAAATTGTTGGGGAAATTTGTTTTTTCGGCAGCTTCCAGCGAGTAAAAAATGTTGGGTAGTTTTTTGGCGTTATCTAATTGCGACTGACTAATATCGGTAGCATAAACGTTTTTAAATTGAGCAGCTAATTTTACAGCTACTTGTCCGTTACCGGTACCGCAATCCCAACAGTTGTCGAAATTTGTTTGCAGGGTTTTTAAGTACTCGAAAAAAGTATCGGGATAAGTTGGGCGGTATTTTGCATAATTAGCCGAGCGTGCCGAGAAATTATCTTTCATTGAAATAAGCTTTAGGGTTTTGCTTAATTTTATTTAAAGATAGTAAAATTGTTTTTTGTTTGTAGTAGGGATTGAAACGAAAACTCGCAGTTTGCAAATAAAGATTTCTCAGTCGTGCCTTCTTCGAAATGACAAACGCGAATAAATGCGTTAGGGATTGCAACGAAAAGCTTTTTGCTGTAATCAGTAAAAACTTGCAGTGTAAAGCCCGACGGCGCGTGTTTACAAAGCGCCGGAACGTCCTGACTATTATTAGCCGCCGATTTTTATCATGCTGCGGTTCTCGATATTTTCAAAATCGAAACGACCACCAAGGGCTTCTTTTTTATCGGCAAGGCAAGAGAGAATTAGAGGTTCGATATTTTGTTGCTTACGAAAAGCAGCAAGTATATCGGTTTCGGTTTGAGAGAATAAACAGTTTTTCATTTTACCATCTGCCATTAAGCGCAAGCGGTTGCAAGTGCCGCAAAAAGGCTCGGTAACGGTGGTTATAAAACCAAAAGTACCCAGGTGATTTGTGGCGCGGTATTTTTTTGCGGTATCGGATGGCTCGTCGGCAATTTTTTGGAAGTTGTATTGCGTTGCAATAACATCTAACATTTGTTGGTAGGAAAAAACTTTATCGCGTAGCCAAGCGTTACCTTCAAAGGGCATAAATTCGATAAAGCGAATATCGAGCGGAAAATCTTTTGTCCAGTTAATAAAATTTAGGATGGCGTGCTCGTTTACTCCTTTTATTACCACCATGTTTACTTTTACCTTAAACTGATTGGTGAGCAACAAATTTATGTTGGAGATTATTTTTTGAAAATCGCCACGCTTGGTGATAGCTTGAAACTCATCGGCATTAAGGGTATCTAAACTTACGTTTATGGTTTTAATGTTGGCTTGTTTAAAAACATCGATAAACTCATTGACCAAAACAGCGTTGGTAGAAATGCTAAGCTCTACAGGGAGTTTTGAAAGTTGAAGGATAATTTGTGCGGCATCTTTACGCATAAGAGGCTCGCCACCCGTAAGGCGAATTTTTTTAACGCCCAGTTTTACAAAGATGCTGGCAATTTCAAAAATTTCATCAACGTGCATTAATTTGGCAGAAGGGGTAACGGCAATTTTTTCGTTGGGCATGCAATAAGCACAACGCAAGTTGCAGGCATCGGTAAGTGAAATGCGCAGGTAATTGTGTAAGCGCCCGAAGGTGTCGTATAGTTGAGTTGCGGCCATGTTGCGTGCTCAAAGTTAACACATATATAGTAGCTGGGGGGCTAAATTATTTTCTAAATTTGGTACTTTAAGCGATGGGCGAATTAATTCAGATTTTATTTTTACTTTTTATTGTCGCGTTTTTTTACTCGACCGTGGGGCATGGTGGTGCCAGTGGTTATATAGCGGTGCTGACTTTGATGGGCATAAGTGCCACGCTGATAAAACCATCGGCTTTGTTACTGAATATTTTTGTGGCATCAATTTCGTTTTACCATTATTATAAGCAGGGGCATTTTAAGTGGAGGTTGTTTTACCCGTTCGCCATTTTATCGGTACCGATGGCCTATGCAGGCTCGTTTGTGGTGTTAGACCCTACCTGGTACAAACGCATTTTAGGCATTTGCTTGCTAATTGCCATACTTAGAATTGTTGGTGTGTTTAACAAAAAAGAAAACAGTAAAACAAAACAAGTACCGCTTGTAACAGGACTTTTGATTGGTGCTGCTTTGGGTTTTTTAAGTGGGATGATTGGCATTGGAGGGGGAATTATTTTGAGCCCGATAATTTTAATTTTTAATTGGGGAAATTTGAAAGAAACATCGGCTGTATCGGCATTGTTTATTGTGGTAAACTCAATTGCGGGGATGATTGGTTTATTTAAGCAAGGAATTAATTTGCCAAGTGAAGTCTTTTTATGGATAGCCGTTGCCATAGCAGGCGGATTTTTAGGAGCTTATTGGGGAAGTAAAAAAGCTACCAACGTAACTTTACGAAATGTGTTGGCAGCCGTACTTTTGGTGGCGGCCTTTAAACTTATTTTTATTTAATGATTAGCGTAGGAGAAGCAAAAACAATTTTGATGCAAGAGGTTATTGCATATCCAAAAAAAACTAAAGTGCAGCTTGCTGATGGCTTGGGTTGTATGTTGGCAGATGATGTTTTTGCTCCCTTGGATTTGCCGCCCTTTAATCAGTCTAACGTAGATGGATATGCGGTACGACATTTAGAAAATAAAATCTGGAAAGTTATTGGAGAAGTAAAAGCAGGAGATAATGCTGAAATTGAATTGCAAAAAGGAGAAGCTGTGAGAATTTTTACCGGAGCGATGGTGCCCGCAGGAAGCGATTGCGTTATTATGCAAGAGCGAATAACAAGAGATGGAGCTAACATAAAATTTACAGAAGCTGAATTAAAGCAAGGAGAGCATATACGAAAGGCAGGTGCGCAAATAAAAAAAGGAGCATTAGCCCTGCCGCAAGGAACGTTTATTAACCCAGCTATACTTGGTTTTTTAAGTGGATTAGGCTTAGCTGAAGTAATTGTTTATGCAAAACCAAAAATTACCTTGATTGTTACGGGTAACGAATTGCAAACGGTGGGGAGTGATTTGGAAGTGGGAAAGGTTTATGAATCTAACTCGTTTGCTTTGCAAGGCGCTTTGCAAATGATGGGATTGAAAGTTGATGCCTTACATTTTGTAAAAGATGAAAAAGAAAAATTGAATGCTTGTGTGGCGAAGGCAATTTTAGATACTGATTTGTTACTGATATCGGGAGGGATATCGGTTGGCGATTATGATTTTGTGAAAGAGGTGTTGGATGAAAACAAAACAGAAACCCTATTTTATAAAGTAGCGCAAAAACCGGGTAAGCCTTTATACTTCGGCAAAAACGCAACCTGTTTTGTGTTTGGATTGCCGGGTAACCCCGCATCGGCATTAACTTGTTTTTACGAATATGTTTATACCACACTGCGAATTATGCAAGGGAAGGAAAGTATATTTTTGAATTCGGCAGAATTGCCGACATTAAAAAACATTACAAAGAAAAAAGGTTTGGCACATTTTTTAAAAGCTGAAATAACACACAGCGGAGTGATGCCCTTGGAGGGACAGGAATCGTTTATTATGAAATCGATGGCGGGTGCCGGGGCTTTTATATATTTACCTACCGATAAAGAAGATGTTGCCGAGGGTGAATTAGTTGAAGTACATGTGTTGCCTAATTTTTAAATGAAGAAATGGAAATAAGTGTTTTGTTTTTTGGGGAGTTGGCAGAAGTTGCAGGAGCAAATAAAATGACTCTGCGCGATATAAAGGATACGCAATCTTTAACAGAGTGGATGGAAGAAAAATATCCCGCACTAAAAAACAGAACATACAGCGTGGCTGTAAATAAAGAAGTGATTAGCGAAAAAAGAAATTTAAACAATGGGGATGAAGTAGCTTTGCTTCCACCCTATGCCGGAGGTTAAGATGGAAGAGAAAAAACACAAAGTACATAAAGTAATACAACAAGGTGCTATAAGCGGCGAGTTTATTGCTACATCAATAAATAAGCATAGTAGTAAAACCGGCATTGGTGCACACACTATTTTTTTGGGTCAGGTGCGGAGTGATAAAAAAGATGGTAAAGAAGTTGTTGCAATAGATTATAGCGCTTACGAGGAAATGGCCGAGAAAGAATTTCATGCCATACGTGAAGAAGCCTTTGCAAAATATAAACTTACCTGCATGCACATACACCATAGCATTGGCTTGGTTAAGACGGGTGAGATTTCTTTATTTGTTTTTGTATCGGCGGTACACAGAGATGAAGTGTTTATTGCCTGCGCCGATATTGTAACACAAATAAAAGAACGCGTGCCCATTTGGGGCAAAGAAATTTTAGATGACGGAACACACCTTTGGAAAGTGAATAACAAATACGTAGATAAAAATGGTTGATATAACACATAAAACAAATACACTTAGACAGGCAACCGCGCAGGCTATTGTAAAAGTGAGCTCACAAAAAACGATAGATACTATTGTAAATAAAACGGTACCCAAAGGTGATGTTTTTGAAATAGCAAAAACAGCAGGCTTGTTTGCGGTGAAAAGAACGAGTGATATGATTCCTGATTGCCACCCGCTGCCAATTGAATTTACTGCGGTGCGTTACGAAATAAAAAACCTGGAAGTGTTTATTGAAATGGAAGTAAAAACCATTTACAAAACCGGTGTAGAGGTTGAGGCCATGCATGGCGTATCGGTAGTGGCACTTACCATGTACGATATGCTAAAGCCTATTGATAAAGGAATTGAAATAAACGCCATTAAATTGCTGAATAAAAAAGGCGGCAAATCGGATTTGAAAATAGATGGGCTTAATTTAAAAGCTGCGGTGTTGGTTGTATCAGATTCTGTTTCGGCAAGAAAGAGCGAAGATTTATCGGGTAAATATATTGTAGAGAAGTTGAAAGGATTAAATTTTACATCGGTTGATTATTATATCGTACCTGATGAAATAACTGAAATTCAAAGCCAAATTAAAAAATGCTGCGCAGGGGGAATTGATTTGATAATCAGTACAGGCGGCACAGGGCTTTCTTTACGCGATGTAACACCCGAGGCTGTAAAACCTTTGTTGGAAAAAGAGATAGCGGGGATTATGGAAACATCGAGAAATTATGGACAAGACCGAACGCCCTACGCCATGCTATCGCGGGGACTTGCAGGGTTTATTGGTAAAACTTTGGTGCTGACTTTACCCGGCTCCGTAAAAGGCGTTACTGAAAGCATGCAGGCTTTATTTCCGCAACTGTTGCATGTGTTTAAAGTTAGAGAGGGTGCAAGGCATGAGTAGTGCCAAGTTGTTGAGATTGCTTGTTGATGATAATAACAACAAGGGCGGAAGTACTGTTTTAAACTGCTGTTTTTATTTCATTTAATTTGTCAACCAAGTCCTTTGGGAATATATTTAATTTTCTTAATGCTTTAAATAAGGTCGAAAAATTAATTAATGTACTTGAAAAAATTTGGTTGTAAACTTCATTAATAATCGTTTTACCACGTCGTGAGATTAACCATTTTGGATATAACAATACTACTCCATTTGTAAATGTTATTTGCACTCTTTCTGTTTCCTTCAACTGATCAAAGTCAGAGAAATAGTCTTTCAACTTTGGTTCTATTGCATTAATCATTGTATCAGCAACTAACTGCAAAGTTTCACTTGAAAGTGATTTTAATTTATATTCTTCTCCAATTGTTAATCTTAGTCCTTCAATTATTGGGTGTTTTTCTTTATCGATTAGAGTAGCATAAACTAAAATAGGATCTGCTAAATAATTTTCTATACTATACCTATCTATTTTGTAGACACCTTTTGAGACAACATTACCACTATCAGCATCTATAAGTCCTTGTAAAATGTTTACCATTCCAGATTCTTGTAGTTTATTAACCCAATTTTGAACAACATCTTTTCCGCCTGAATTATCTTTTGTTGATGCAGGTATAAAAACTAAAGGAATATCTGCATCAATAAGATTTTCAGATCTTAATTGATCATATACATATGAATAAAACTTAACATCATCGTTATCTTCGACGAGAAAATACTTTGTTCCCTCACCAACATACACTAACCCTGCTGTTAATAATGAAACAGAATGATTTCTTGACGGAGATTTTCTAATACGAGGAACAAGTCTTGACATTTCATATATTGATTCATCTGGAGCAAGAATAACAGTTGAAGGAGAATGAGTTGTCATAATTACTTGAACTCCAAACTTATCCACCAGTACATTTTTTATAACATTTAAGAATTGTTGCGACATGGAAGGATGGAGATGTGCATCAGGTTCATCTAATAATAGCAATTTCGGAAATGTTTTTTTTTCTTGAGAGTTATACAGATAGAATACAAGTGCAATTAAAACCCTTTCTCCAGAAGATAAATCATTAAAATCTATCGGTTCTTTTAATACTTGATGAGTTAGCACCAATTTAAAACCATCTCTTATGCCATTAGTTGAAGGGTCATTAATATCAAATGGAAGTTTAGATTCTTTAATAATGTCTCTGAGAACAACCCAAGGTTTTTCTCCAATTTCTTTTTGTATTTCTTCTTTTGGTTTATTTTTTGCCTGTAATTCTATCTCTGATAATCTATAGTTATAGAAAATTTCACCGATCTTTTGACTTAGCTGGCTTTCTTGTTCAATTAATATTTCAGGAAAATATTCGTCAAATTCTTCTTTAGTTATCTGATTTGGAGATTTACCAATCTTACTTAAAACTTCTTCATATGCTGCATAAATTTTAATTTGACCTTCTATTCCTCCTTGATTTCTATAATTATTCTCATTCTTAAAATTATTATAATGTTGATCTCTTTCTCGTTGTATCGTTGATAGATTAATATTGGCTGTATTTACAAGTTGCCATTCACCTTTCAAATAAATGACTTCATCTTTTTTAATTGTTTGACCAACCATAGAAACTCTTTCGGTTGTTCCGCGTTTATTTATAAGTGTATTATAAATTAAATCTAACAATTGCGATTTTCCTGTTCCGTTTGGCCCAGTAATTACAACAAAATTAGGGATTTCGAACCAATCAAAATCGGTTATTGATTTATATTTACCTTTAAAATGTATTTCCATAGCTTTAATTATTTGTTTTTAAAATGTTTGTGTATAGGAATTATAAGTGTATTCTATGTAAAGCTAATTTAAATATTTTGTATTTGCGTTAGGGATTATAGTGGAAAGCCCACAGCACGTAATCGGGCGAGGACTTGTAACGGAAAGCCCGACGGCGCGTGTTTACAAAGCGCCGGAACGCCCTGGTAACTATTTGTATTCGGAAAAAGCGATGCGCGTTATATTGTCGGTGGCTTTTGGGCTTTCGGTAATTACACCGTTTAAATTGTCGGTATACTCTTGGTTGTTTGCATCTAAGTTGTGGGCTTTATAAAAATCTTTAGTGGCATCATCTAATTTATTTAAGTGCGAGTAAGCTAAGCCACGCGAAAAATAAAGTCGGGCGTTTTGCCAATCGTATTTTAGGGCTTTGGTGTAATCGCTAACAGCACCTTCAAAATCTAAGGTTATGTATTTTGCATTAGCACGGCGTTTTATGGCTTGCAAATATTTTGGGTTACACATAAGGGTGGTATCGCAATCGGCAATAACGGCTTTATAATCCTGGAAATGATAGTTGAGTACGCTGCGGTAATAATAAGATTCGGCATGGTGGGGCTCTAATGCAATGGCATGGTTTATATCGGCAAAAGCAGCTTTATAATTGCCCGAATAAAATTCGCATAAGGCTTTACAGTTATAGCCCAGTGCATAATTAGGTCGGTCGGCAATTACTTTATTGAAATCGGCGATGGCATCATCAAACTGCTTATCCATATATTTAGCATAACCGCGTTTGTAATAAATGTCGGAATAATTGGCTTGTGAAATATAGTTAGGTTCGTTTAAGGCTTTAGTAAAACATTGAATTGCTTTTTGATAGTTGCCGAGACGTAAATAATAATTACCCAATGAATAATTATTGTTACTAATGTATCTTCTGCCATAACCACCACGAAATTGTGCTTGTGCGTGAAAGGCGAAAAAGAAAAACAGGATGGGAATAATAACAAATTTTTTCATGGCTTTGTTTAGTTATATAAATGTAATACAACAAAGGTGCCACGTTATAGATGTTGCTACATAAGAGCGTTAAAAAGCCTTAAATTTTGGAGATTTTAAGAGAAAGTAATTAAAAAACTAAACCGAAAGTTTTAGCATGAAGCTTTGAAGGTTTTGGTTGATGGAACGGATTTCGGCTTTTAGCTGGTTTAACATACTGGTGCGTGTATGTAAATCGTTTGCGAGATACTTGCCACCTGAGCCAAAAAATAAATCTTGTTTTTTGGCTTTTTTAGTAGTGTCAACCAATTCTTCTTCTATCCATCTAGATTTTAGTGATTGTATAGTTGTAGATGATTTATCATCGTTAAACTCTTTTGCGGTTAAAACAAACCATATAAAGGGTGGGTAAACTGTAGATGTTTTAGGATTTTGCCAAATATCGGCTAAGAGGTTTCGGTTGTGGGTAAGTGTAATGCTTTTGTGTGAAGAAAATACTGCCAAGCCACCAAATATGGCACTAATAATGCTACCGTTTACTCCAACAGATATTTGTGTGCTTTGTTTAGAACTTACGGAAGTTATAATGGCAGTTGCGGCACCCGTGATAACAGAAAGAATGGTGAGCCGTTGAACGCGCGTATCGTTAATTTGATCGAGATAGTTGGCGAGTTGTTTTGAGCGCTCTGATTCGCAATCTAACTCGGCTGCTATACTGGCAAGTTCGGTTGAGGCTAAAAGCAAACGATTAAAAATTTGTTGTTTTTTTACCATGCTGTATATGATACTATCTTCATCGTCGGTTTTACTTTGTTGCAAGTGGTTTAATTCCAGCAATAAAAAAAATGAACCGCTTGCATTTGCCAAAAGCAAATCTTGATAGGAATATTTTTTTAATAAGCTTTTGTTTTTAGCGAGATAGGGGTTTATATCAATTAGGGGAATGTAAGCAGAATCGTAGATGTAGTTACTTGTAGGGGCGCAGTAACTTAATTGCGACACGCGAAGATTTGATTTGGTTAGTGAACAGGAAGTTATAGCAAGAAAAATGGAAAAGGGAATGAGTACTTTTATTTTTATACATTTAAGCATAGGCGTTTTTTAACTATGCCTAAAAGTACTTTTACATTTTATAGTTTACAAAACTTTAACGTATTTTTTGATTTTTTGCGTTAATCAACAATTAGTTTTTTTATCATCTCTTCAACAGCCGGATAAATAAAGCTGTACACGTTTTTTTTGCTTTGAGGGATGTCGGACTCTTCTAATCCGTAAAAATAAATTATGGTTTCGGGCACTTCGAGTGCGCGGCAAATTTTTTGAAGGTTTTTTTGACTGGGTCTTTTTATACCTTTTTCGATTTGCGAAATAGATGTTTGCGAAATAACGGTTAGTTTTGATAAATCGCCTTGGGTAAGTTCTTTACCGGTTCGTATTTTTTTTATTGCAACGCCTATATTCATATATTTTAATTTTAAAAGGGTTTATGGTAATGTGTTATAAGGAATTGAAATGTAATTGGTGTTTTTACTTAAGGCAAACCTAAGTTGCAAATTGGTTGTGGTTAGTAATGCGCAATTTGATGCGGGAACGTGTATTAGTTTGGTAAAATCGGTTTCGGTTTTAAAATTTTCGATAAGAGCTGAAAGTTCTTTATAGAAAAATTCTAATTTGGTTTCGGTGTTGGGTTTAATTTGCAATAAGTACGAACTCATATTTTTTATTTTTTTTAATTATTTTGTTGTTACAAATTTACAGCATTAAGAATTGGTTATTAATTTAAAACAGCGAAAAACTGTTAAATAAAAAAGGAAAAATGTATTTTTTATGAACAAGAATAGGTGCTTTAACCTAGTTACTAGGTAGTTTAACCTAGTGCATGTTTTTGTAACAGTAAGTTATAAATTATGTAAGCAGGTTTTTAGTTTTTGATTTTTTTGCGATGAAAAAAACAAATTGATGAAGGAAAAATTTACTTTACAATAACTAAAGGTTTGTTTGAGGAAAAATATTTGAAGTGGAAAGTTCGTGTTTGTAAATAAAGATTTCTCAGTCGTGCCTTCTTCGAAATGACAAACGCGAATAAATGCGTTAGAGATTGCAACGGAAAGCTTTTTGGTAATCCGAAAACTTGCAGTGTAAAGCCCGACGGTGGTAAACCACCGGAACGCCCAAAAGAAATATTTTGTACTTGGTAAAACGGAGCTTAAAGAAAAAACCTAGTTAATTGTAATGCCGTATTTGTTATAACTGCATCCGTTTTGAAAGCTTATAACTTTGCCACCTTGCAGGCTATTTTCATTAACTGAACCTGAAATTTGTATGCTTGCGCCACTATTTGTTGCACCCAGTGCTGTCATCATAGCGGGTGTAAACGTAAAGCCGGTAGAAGAGTTACCAACTACTTTAGTAGCCATGTTGCTGTTGTTATCAATAATGGAGTACCTAATGCTATCGGCATAAATTACAGGATGCGTTATTACTACATTGCCCGAGCGGGTAACGGTGCTTGTGCTTACATGTAAATCGCCAAAATAAGGAACGCTTTTAACTGTTGTATACGTAAAAGCACCAAAGCCACTGCCACCAGTTACCTGCCAGGTGGGTTTGCCACGCACAGGTGCTATAACACCCGTTGGAATATAATAACTAGTGTATGAAAAAGTTAAGACAGTATTATTAAGGCTAACAGTGCCAATGTTTAATGCGCCAAAAATAATTGTTGCGGCCGAGCTGGTTGAATCTTTTGTGCCGGTGCTAAGTGTGTTATCGTCAAACTGGTTGTTTACCTGAAGCTGAGCTACATAAGGGCCAAGCACCACGTTAGTGGTTGATGATGTTGATGTGGTTGATGTTGTGGTTGACGATGTTGATGTAGTGCTGCTGCTTTTTTTACAAGCCATAATAATTAACGAAGCAACGATACAAATGGTAATTGCGGAAAATAATTTTTTCATGTTTGTGTTATTAAACGTTTAATAACCAAATGTAGTAATTTTTGGTTTAAGGCTTAGGTTAAGCCGCTATAGCTGTGGGTTTGAGCAAATAATTATCGGCGCCGTTAGAAATGAAAAGTATTAGGTGGCTGCGTTTTGCTAACTGTATGTTTAGGGGTTGGTTGCGGTTAATGTGGGGTATATGGTCGGCATCAATGTGTATGCGCTTGTAGTTTGGCACATCGGATACTAAATAGTGGTTGTGTTTTTTGCTTACAATTTTATATTTGTTTATGGTTAGTATAATTTTTTTGCCTGCTATTAAATCTAAATAATGGTTGTAGTACGATACGGCTACTATGCAAACAATAAAAAAACAAAAACCAAAAGTAATTAGTATACGCTTAAGCCAATTTGCATGGTGACTTAAACCAAACAAGGCAAAACCCGAATGGGTTATGGCCATAAACAACAGTACGGCTGCTAAAAAACCAAAGCCGGCAAGGAACGAGTTTTTAAGATCGTAGAGGATGTATTTGCGGTCGGCGGGTGTAAGTTTTTCTTCGGTCATGGTTTAACAGAAGTAAATATATTATATATCTAATATACAACTTTATTTTTATTATGTCAAATTGTTAACAGGTGTTTTTACACAGCATGTTGTTTATGGTTTTTAATGAGGGATTTAAAAAACAAGAAAGTTCTTTCACCTTCATTTCTTTGCATGCCCAAAGAAACGAAGCAAAGAAAAGGCACCACAAAAGCCAACCTGCGTTTTGTTCGGCGCACTGTCTGCCCACCTATACTGCCCAACAAAACTTAGGTTCGCGCCTTTCGTGGACGCCTGCCCCGGATAAATTTGTACGTGTTTGCTTAAACTAATTACCCCTTAAACTACAGGTGAAACTGTGCCTCGGCACTATGTTTGCCTGCACTGTAATATTTTCTTACTCCGTTTATATATACGGTAACTCTAAAGCTATCGGTGGTTGCATTTATGTTTGATGCAACATCTTGCGCTAAGGCTGTGTACAGTCTGTTTCCGTTAGTAACCGTATAGGTAACTGTTACGCCTTGTGTTGCAGTGCTATCATTTAAATTTGTTTGTGCAGCAGTAGTATATAAATATTGATAAGGAAACACCGGAGAGTAAATGACCATTTGTATTTGCGATGTTGTAGCCGCCGGTGGCGTAGTGGTAGTTTGTGTTGATGTGCTGCTTGATTTTTTACAAGCAAACAACGTAATTACCAGGCCAATAATAAGTAATGAATTTTTCATGAAATAAATTTAGCAAACCAAAGATACAAATTAATTACTTGGTTGTTTTTTGGGGTAAATATTTTACACTTGGTTAAAAGAGTTGCAGGCTTAGCATAACAATTACTTTACAATAAGCAGTTTTTTGTTTTTCTGAAAAGTTGACTGAGCTTTACTGGCTTGAAACAAAGTGTTTTAAGCACGCAAAATGCGGCCTTAAATTAATTAATAATTTCGCCTTTGTTGTTGGCTAGTTTTTGACGCCATTGTTGAATTTGCTCGGGTGTTTGTTTTAGCCACTCAGTTACTTCGCCAATTATTTTTAAGGATGCTGTGGTGCGATAGGAACGTGTTGGGTTACCCGGAAATTTTTTATCGGTAACGTTGGGGTCGTTTTCAAAACTGCCGGTTGGTTCAACAATATAAACATGTTCGGCGCCATCGCCTTTGGCAAGTGCGGCGGCAAGCCCTGCACCATTAACCAGTGCGGTAAAATAAATGTGATTCATTACCAGGTTGGCTTTGTAGTTAGATTTTGCCCCTACCGTTAATAAATCGCCAATTTGCAAGGCTGCTTTTGTGCCATGATAAAAAGGACCTTTATCGCTTGGCGCGGCGGCGGGCGATGCTGCTAATTCGTAATTAATTTTTGCTTCTTGGTGGTTGCCCAACTCTTCATAACATTTGGCGCGGTCTACATACAGCGCAGGTAAAGCACTATGAACAGAATCATCATTTATTTTTAAGGCAAGCTGCAAGGTTGTTTCTATCCATTTTAATTTATTGGCAGTGTTGCTTTGATGGCGGCTTACATAATAAGCGGCAATAAATTTTTCGAAATCGGCGGTGGCCTTGTGCCATGCCTGCATAAATAATTTGCTTGCTTCCTGGGGTTTGTTATTTGCCTCCATGTCCATTGCCTGAAGACATAGTTTAACAACAGGGTTACTTGGGTCGAATGCCATTTTTATTGCATTATTAAAAGCAAGGCAAATATAATTTTAAAATTAATTGGTTGTTTGTTTAGGGGTGCGGTGGCTTGTGCGGTTGGTAAAAGATAAATTTGCTAAGGAGTGTCTGGTTCGGTATTTTGTTGCGGTATGTTTTTTAAATAGTTTTTTGCCGACTGGCCTAAGACAATTATTAAAATAATTATTTGAAAAATTGGAAAACCATTACCAAAACCAAAAACCAAATCAATAATTACAATAGTTAAAACAATTTTAAATTGCCTAGTTTTAATATAGGCAAGTATAGCCATGGTAAAAAATATAGCAAAAGAGAGTCTGCCAAAAATATAACCAATTTGCTCTGCACTGCCTAACGAGCCTATTTCAAACCTTGCGGCTATGCCTTGCTTTAAACCCGATGCAAAACTATGTTGTGAGGGGTCGGTATCCTGAACTACAATAAAGGCAACAATAAGTAATGCTATTAAACTAAGTCTAATAATTAATAATGCTTTTAAAATTTTTATCGATTTTGGGATTTGGTCACTCATGTTATATAGCACTAATTAATTACCTGTTTCTTTTAGGAGGTCTGACATTTTAATTTCCAAAGCTTCGCAGATGCGCTTTAGGGCTTTTATGGATATATTTTGTTGCCCCTGTAAAATACGACGAATGGTACTTTCGTTTAAATCGCATACATTGGCAAACTCAACATTTGATTTAAATTTTACTTTAGCCCGCTTACCAATATTATCTGCTAATTTAACGAGTACATCCTTTTCTTTCGACATACTCAAAAGTCGGCGTAAAGGCCAAAATTATATCGCCATATATGACGAATTATTTTTATATTTGAATAAGCGATTTTTGCAGATGCAACCACCGTTTATAATTTAAACGCATTATCAGGTTTTAATAATCGCAGTCATATTTTAGCTGCCGGATATGCGATACAAGAACCATCACCAAACAACTGGGGTGCAAAAATACAATATCAATCTGCCTGATTTAATTACTATAGATACCAACCAAAAAGCGGCGGATATAAACGTGCCTATTTTGCGGCAGCCAAAATTTATGGCTTTGTTATTAGCTTATTTAAGTCCGACACAAAAACTGCAAAACGATATATCAAATAATTATTTAGGCAATTTAACTTATGCTGCTTATGCAAGTGGAACGACTTATAATTTTGGTGATAGAGTAACCTATGGCATCGCATCCTACGAGTATATAAATACTGTTTCGGGTTCGGGTAATTTACCAACTAATATTAATTATTGGTATAAAATAGCAAATGACAATATTGGCTTAAGCGAGCGATTAAATTACAATTGCCAAACAATGGAGTTAGAATTTATTTTGAATAGACGCTTTAATACTATTAGTAGCATTTATCCGCCTTATAATTCTATTGCAGGAAACATATATATAGTAACTAACCCAAGTTTACCACGCATTGCCTGGTTAGGCAGAAACAATGCTGTAAGCTCATACGTAAAAACAAAAAGCTCTACAAAATTTAATTATCACCCCAAAGCACTTAGCAGTTTAGGCTCAAATAATTATACTATTTGGGTGCCTGGTGAATTAATAACTCCTTTAGGTGGGCTCTCAATTTACCAGCAAGTAATTATAAACGAGGTAAATAAATACAATGCAGTAGGTTTAACATTTGATATTGCTCCTTATTAAAAAGTATAATTCAAATTTATTTTTTCATACATTTGCTATATGAAAAATTTTACAATTTCTTTATTGCTTTTTATTTCAGTAAATTGTTTTGCTCAAATACCAAATGCAGAAATTGATAGTATAAGACCCAACGTGATTTGCTATAATGAAACTGTTAAGTTTTATGCCCATTTTACAGGCACTTGGGGCGCCACAAATAACGCTCCAATAAAGGATAGCTTAAGCAGTTTTAATAAAAATATTACCTATCAGCATGGGTAGATAGTAATTTTATTGTATCTATAATAATTTATACTTCTGATTTAACTGTTGGTACTCATAAAATATACACTCCATCTTCTACCGGTTTTCGTGCGGTAAACCTAACAGTAAACAACTGCACCTATGCTATAGAGCATTACAACAGCCAAGAAGATTTACTGAGCACGCAATATTATAATTTACTTGGGCAGTCTGTAAAAGAACCTGATGGTGTTACTATTGAGGTTAAAACTTATGTTGGCGGGCAACGTGAGGTTAGGAAAATTGTAACGAGTAAATAAGCATGGAGATTTTATTAATACTTGTAGTACTACTTATTTATTTTTTACCTACTATAGTAGTTGGCAAAAAAACGTTTGCCATGCAAGTTTTTTTGCTTAACCTTTTTTTGGGCTGGACTTTTTTAGGTTGGGTTATTGCGCTTGTGTGGGCTGCTAAAAAAGAGGATAGATAATAAAAAATAAGTACTATGGATATCAGTATGGCTGCGGGAAGCGCATTATTGTTTTTTCTTTACTTTTTACCTACGGTTGTGGCTTGGAAAAAAACGTTTGTGATGCAGGTGTTTTTACTAAACTTTTTACTTGGCTGGACTGTTTTGGGTTGGATTATTGCCCTTATATGGGCTGCTAAAAATGAAAACTGATAAAATAAACATGGAAGGATTTTTAATAATGCTAGTTTTAGGGCTAGCCATTTATTTTTTACCCAGTATTGTAGTTGGCAAAAAATCGTTTGCGTTGCAAGTGTTTTTGCTTAACCTTTTACTTGGCTGGACTTTTTTAGGCTGGGTTATTGCCCTTGTGTGGGCTGCTAAAAAAGAGGATAGATAGTTTGCTTGTGGGTGATAACACCCGCAAGGGTGGAGTTTATATTTTTGTTGGCTTTGAAAAGTACAGGCCAATGGGGAAAAAAATAAATAACGAAAGTACAAATGCCATAACTTCAAATACAATCGTCAACATATCTCCTCCGGCGAAAGCAGATAAAAACCAATTAAATGTATAAGGCACAAAAATGTAAGATAATATACTATCGAATTTAATTGCTTGAATTGAAACAAAATATCCAACAAAATTACCTATTATGAAATACGATACTGCAATCATTAATGTAATTCTTTTGGCCTTATTTTTATTAAACTTTATTTTGTCAGAGTATAGTAAAGAAAATAATAAAGCAATTAGTCCAATTAAAATTATTATAGGCTGCCAACTTATATCGGTAATTAACCAAATTAGTGAAAGCAATATCCCAATGACAGTAAATATTATTTGTCCTTGTTTTCTTGTAGTCATGAAGTAATTTTTTAGTTTTTAAATGTACAAAATTGCTTTGTGTTGCGTTAGGGATTGTAACGGAAAGCTTTTGCGGTAATCAGCAAAACTTGTAGTGTAAAGCCCGACGGTGCGTGTTTACAAAGCACCGGAACGCCCTAAATTTTTTTAGGGTTATAAACATTTTATGAAAAAAAACAATATTGATGTTTTTTACTAAACTAAAAGTAACTATTTGATAATGTATAAAGCTTGTATGACGATATATATTTGTAAAAACAAAACCCAAACAAAATGAATGCACAATACAAAACTTTTGAAGAAGCTGAAAAAGCTTTAAGTAATAACAAGCATTTAAAAAATAACGAAATTATTGAAACAGAAACTAATACAACTTACGTTGTATCTTCTATGGTTATATTTCCGAGTACAATGTTTGATGGTAGGAGCGAGGCAAAAGTTGGTTATGATGTAGCTGTGTTTTTTAAAAACGAAATGAGTTTTATTTTATTACACGAAATTGGCGAACGATTTTTTGTGATGACGAGTAAAGCCACTTTATCGTTAGCATAAGTTGTAATTAACAAAAATTGACATTAAAAAAACAAAAATTATTATATTTTTGTTTTATCTAAGGTGAACATCCTAGGGGGTAAAAACTCCTAACCGCAATTAGATAGCGGAGCTTTTAATTTATTAAAAACTAGGTAGGATGACTTTAGATAGTGCGCAGCAAAAAGCAGCCCAGCTTTTTTCGTTAGTGGGCAGAAAAACAAAAAAATTTAAGAACGATAAAATTGAAGTAATAAGCCGTGTAACTGCTTTTAAAAAAACAGTTGAAGACTGGGATGTTGCTATTTTTTTTGTACACAAACAAAAAGCAAACATTAATAAACCCGATTGCTTTTTAGCCGACTTTACCGAAAAATACGAGATAGTGTAAAGCCCATGCTTGCTCTTTCATAATAACAACATTTGGGCGTTACCACTTATTGTTGCAACAAACAGTAAAAGGCATATTAATTTTTTCCTGGTGTTGGTTGTTTTATTATATAACTAAGTTAAAAAAATTACCACACAAAAACGTGCAACATTTTTAAAAGACGGCATTTTTTTCATAAACGGTTATTTAATTATAATCATTTTTTTACCTGCACTATTAACACCTGAAGCTTGTAGTTGATAGTAATAAGTGCCTGCTTCCAAATCGCTGGTGCTTATAAGTATATCCTTAAACGCATTACTTACTTTAAAGCGTTTAACCTCTTGCCCTGTTATGTTGTAAAAAACTAAATCAGCACTTGTAACTCCTGGTGGCAAATCATAAGCAACTGTTGTTTCGTTTTTTGCAGGGTTTGGGTAATTTGTAATTCCGTTGTTTTGTAAATTATTGTTTTCTGTTCTGCTGCTGGTTATACTATTAGTACAATCACTACAAACTAAACTACCCGGTAAATTATAAACATAAACAGAATCTGAAGCCAGTGCGGTTAGTAAAAGTTTTACGCCCGATGTGGTGTAAAAAAGAGACGTAGTTGGGGATGGATACATTCCAGGATTAGTACCTGCAATATAAACAGAGTCTTTGAAAAATAATTGGGCACCATTTTCTTCAAAAACATAAACGCTACTATTTCCATTATTAGTTTGTCTATTAATTAAAAATTCAACATTACTTGGGTTATTGTCAAATAATGTTTCGGAAATAAAATATAATAAATCGCCTCCACCTGATGGAATTGGAGGGTAAGTAAGTGTTTTAAAAATAGTATGATTTAAATTATATAAAATTATATTGCCATTCCGCAGAAAAGGGTTAACATATTTGTACCCTGAGTTTGAAAGATTAACTACTGTGAATCCAGTGTTATTTATTCCAGCATTAAAGTATGAATTATATGTATTGTCAAGTGTAATTTGAGCATTACTGCTTATTGTTATAACAAACAGTAAAAGGCATATTATTTTTTTCATGGTGTTGGTTTTTATTATAACTAAGTTAAACTAATATTTTGCAAAAACAAATATAGGTCTCCGCCCTTGTTGGTGTTATTACCGGCAAGAGATAGAAAAAATAAAAAAGCCACTCGGTTTTAATGAGTGGCTTTTTTTTAGAGATGCTGAAGATGTTTTATTTTTGTTGTTTACGTTTTAGGTTGTTTAAGAAATCTCTTACACCTTGTTGTTTAGCCTCATCGATAGTAAGTTTACGCAGTTTGCCTTTTTTAGCTGCTAGCGTAGTTGCTTTAGGACCAGGAGCAGCAGTACTACTAACAAAATTTCGGAAAATGTGACTTACAAATAAAGGCGAAGTTGCCGTAACTGATTTATCGTTAAATGTAATGCCTGCCGAACCTGTGTGGCAACCAAAACAATTAGCAATACTAGTGGCATTATAGGTGAAAATTTTCTGGGTTTGGTCGGCAAAAGTTTGTAAGTAAGTTTCCATCGTGATGTTGGATACGGATAATGAACCACGAACAACATCGCCTGTTTGCGCATTACCAATGTTAAAGCCTTGCGCTATGATTAGAGAGTCTTGTTGTGCCTCGGTAAGGCCATCCATGTTAACCCATATAGAACCGTTGTAGAAATAATTTCTCCACACATCGTTAGGTGTAAGGTTGGCTGCAACACATTTGTTAAGGCTATCAACATTGGCGTAGTTAACGGGTTCGGCTTGGCAGGTGCCTGGCATAAAACTATCTTTTGCTACGCGTGGTGTGCCATATTTATAAAGTGTAAACACGCGGTACATGCTATCGGCTTGTTTAGTTGTAGTATCCCAGGTGATGCCTGACATAGTAGTTGCGCTGCCTTTAGCAAAAAGTAATTTATCGTTGGCGGCGGTAGCTGAAGCATCGGACGAGTCGGTTGCGTTTGCCCAGTTGTAATAAGGTTGCATGCCATGATGTTCGAAAGTTGCCCAAATAAATTCGGGGTGATTAATTACACGACCTACTACATGCATGCCTAACAAGGCTACGGTTGTTGTTGTATAAACTGTATCGCCGGGTGAAGGAACAGTCATAATGGTAGAATTGGCTTGGTAATAATTGCCTTGCTCGGCTGCAGGAATAGCGGCTATATTAACCCACGATACTTTTAACTCTAACGAACCGTTAGGAAAATTTAATGAGTTATTAAGAAGACTTGTAGTTGTGTCGATTACTTTTTTAAATGAATCGGCGGCGTGCTTTAGTGTTTTGTTTACATAAATTGAATAGTAAACTTTATAAGCCGTACCGTTATACGCAGGGTTTGTAATTAAATCGCCTTTGCTGCCTGCTTGTTTAGTATCGCTAAGTACAAGTGGAATGTTGCTATGTGATGGAACAGGAATTAAATCGGGATCTACTTGTATAAGTGAGTCTTGAAAAAAAGCATGGCCGTTTGTCATAGGACGTGTAAGCCACAAAAATTTTTGCCACGACCATTGGTGAAACTGGCAATTAGTTGTGCTGCCTGTAAGAGGTATATCAAACGGACCACCTTTACCATCTATGGTGTTTGGGGTGGTTGCGTGCGGAAACCAATTGGCCTCGCAACTGCATGCGGCTGCTGTTGGTGAGTTGTAACCGTTGCCGCCATTTTTTCCGTTATGGCAGGCAGAAAAAATAAGTATGACTGCTGATGCAGCCGTAATTAAAATTGTTTTTTTTGATGATGATGTAAGCATAAATATTGGTTTAGTTATTTAGTCAAACCTACATTAATAATTAAAGGTAAAAAATACAACTTTTGCAAAAATCTTACATGTGTAAGGTTATTGTTTGAGTTGTATTAAGTTTTAGGTTGGTGGTGGGCTAAATTTTAATGCTGCACTTTTATGAAAGCCCCGGTTTACCTATCTAAATGCACAAAGCCTTTAAAGGTTTGCGTGCCTGCAGTTTGACATTTAGAGTTTATGCTCAGCATCCAAAAATAAACACCATTGGGGCAAGTGCTTCCGTTGGCTTCTTTACCATCCCAGGTGGTGGTGGGCTGGGTAGTATAAAAAACTTTTTTGCCCCAACGGTCGTAAATGTATAATTCGTAATTATCAATTAATGTGGCTAAAACATCTATGCTGTTGTTGCCATAGGCAAAAGGAAAAAACACTTCGTTTTTAGTATCGCCATTGGGTTTAAAAACATTTACGGTTTCGAAGGTTTGAAAATTTAAAGAAATGGTTTCGGAAAAAGATTTTGAACATAAGTTAGCATCTGTTACCGTTACGCTATAACTGTTCTGACTTAAATCGTATATGCTATCGGTTGTTTGTATGGGGTTAGTGCTCCAGCTATATGTGTAAGGCCCGGTGCCACCACTTGCAGTTACTTTTAAGTAAGCTGAGTTTACATCTTTACAATCGGGTTTTGAAATAGTGGCTGTTATGGGTGCAGGTTGTGTAAGTGTAATGCTAAATGTATTTGCGCACGTACCCGTTGCATTGGTTACTTTAACCGTATAGGTGCCTGCTGCTAAACCTGAAACAGCAGGTGTGTTTTGCCCTGTTTGCCATTGATAAGTATAAGGAAATGCACCTGATGTTGCCGTAATTGTTGCAGCACAGGTTGATAAACCATTGCAAGTAGCACTGCTGGTGTTTATTTGTGTTTGAAAACCATTAAAACCAACTAGTACCGTATCTATTTTAATTTGTTGATGACAACTTGCATCTGTAATAGTAACCAAGTAAGCGCCCGATGGTAAATTAATTGCAACGCTACCAGTTTGCACAGGTGTTGTGTTCCAAGTAATAGTGTAAGGAGGCTGGCTGCCTGCACCCGAAGCAACAACAGTTGCACTACCCAAAGCATTACCACAACCCGCATTTTGAACTGTTTGTGTAGCCTGAATATTTGAAGGGCTACAAGTGGATAGTAAAACCTGAATGGCAGAAACAAAACCTGCACCGCACACATATAAATTATTGCCTCGCCCTAGCTTAACATCATATATGGTATCAGTCATGGCAAAGGAGTTAGTTAAATTTAAATTTGGGTCGTACTGATTAACTTTATTAATGCTGCCTAAAAAAACATTATCGCAATCGTCGGAAGTTAAACCACCCCAAGAAATAAGACTATCTGAATGAGCAGGTGTATTTATTGTTTTAGATGCTAATTGTGTTCCATTACTGCCCTGCCATTTTTTTAGGATATAACTATCATATGTAAAAACATTGGTATTTGAAGCAGTAATGCCATTATACCCATTTGCATAGGTGCTAGAATACGCGCTATAAAATAAATTACTCTCTGCTTCTACAAAATGATGATTTGTTGGTACATAATAAGTAGTGGGTGTTAGGCTTGGCATAGGCAGTTTTACTAATTGATTATCAAATAGCCCATCGAAACGAAAGGATTTATGATTGGTTATTTGATAACAATTGCCGAAATTATCTAATGCAAGACAACTGGCATCATGTCCGAAGTTATTGGAGGCAACATACTGTACCATGTTTAGGTAAATAAGATTTGTATCTAACATACAGGTTTGATAGGTTGGGCTTGAAGTTCCGCCGCCAGCAATAACAGCTCTGTTTGAACATTTATCGAATGTGATTCGCCACATTTCTCCAAAATTTCGATTGCCCGGAAATGTTGTTGTTACTATGCCGGCCGAATTTAATTTTAAAACTTGTGCGCCCGAGCCGGGGTTAAATCCTTGTACAATATAAATACTGCCGCTATTTATATCGATGGCAAAATCGCCATAATAATTATTACTGAAAAGATTGAATGCGTGGGTCCAAATAAGACCTCCGGTTGGAGAATATTTATTTAAATAAAATGGATTTTTATATCCTCCATAAACATATACGTTACCCTGCGCATCATAATCAACATCATAGGCTCTATTTAAGAATGGGAAATTTGGATTTGCAGTCCAAGGGTCAATAACAATGGTTTCATTAGTAAGAGTTTTATCTATAAAAAAACTTACAGTGTTGTCATGTAAAATAAAATTACTTTTTATGGCCGCTTTGTTATTTTGTTGATAGGTAATTGGTTTGTGGTCGGTTAATAAACCAAACTCAGATTTAATTAGGATGTTGCCCTGCTGGTTTAAATTGATGCCATTATTATCGGGATAATTTATTTTGATGTTGTTTACATTGGCACCGGGGTGTAAATAAATACTGTATTTAATGCCTGTTGTATCAGCAGGAAATTCGTACACCACATCAATAAAAGGATACAGATTTTTGTAGGTTAGTTTTTTATAGGCTTGTGCCTTTATGGTTTTTTTGCCTTGTTTATCGTTTAGGTCGCTATAGGTGTAATAATTGCTTACTATATCCTCGGCTACTATTTGCACATTGGCGTTAGTGCCCTGCCATTGCATTTGATGGAGTTGCGAAATGGTTTTGTATTTAAATTCTTTTTCTTCCTCTCCTTCCGCATTTTCTTTGATGCCTGCTTTTTCTTTTAATTCTTCAATTTCTTTTTCGGTATTTTTTTGCGATGCAAGATGCTGCATTACATAACCCGTTTTAGTAAAATAATAAGTTACCCCATCAATGCTTGCGGCGTATAAAATTTCTTTGGAGTTTAGTTTGTCTTCAATAAAAAACTGTCCTTTGTTTTCAATAAAGTTTTTTTGTTCAAACGGTTTTTTAACCGTCCATTTTACTTGGGCATTGCCCGAACTAAAAAAAACAAAAACAAGGAAAATGGCAAGGCAAATTTTTTGCATGTTAAAAGCGTTAAAGTAAAGATAGTATTTTTTTGGAGCTCAGGCATGAGGAAGGGATGAGAGAAGTGTTGAATAGATGGGTGCAAATAAAGATTTCTCCTTTCAGTGGAAATGACAAGATGTTGGAACGCCCTGATATTAATACTGATATAACGAAGTGAGGTTTTATTAAACCTTAGTTTTGTTTTGCTTATTGAGGTCTACTTCGGTATGCCAATTGTAACGGTCGAAATAAATTTCATCTCTACATATTTTATTGCCTTTCATTTCAACAAGGTCTACTCCATAAATAAGAAATGCTTTATCTAAAACAGGTATAATGGCTTCCCATTTAAGTGTAAAGCCTTTTGTGGTAGGAAAAATTTCGATAACCCTCCATTTCCAATTGGCATTTTTATTAAGCAGCTTGGTAAAGTAAATTTCGAGATTTGCTTTGCCTTTTATGCCATCCTGGTTGGCCGGGTCGAGGTAAAAAACATCGTCGGTATAAAATGATAACAATTGTTTTGGTTTGTTTCCGGTCCACGATTCGAGCCAATCATTTACAAATAAAACTAAATCTTTTTTATGCATATTTTATTGGTGCTAAATTGATGCTACAAAAATATACATTTTGTGCTTGCTCTACAAGCCGCATATTTTGTATAGGCTTAGCCCGTTTCTTTGAAATGATATGGTGTTGCATGCGTTAGGGATGGCAGCGAAAAGCTTTTCATATATTTGCAATTAAGCGTCTAAGTAATAGAAAATGAAAACTATAATTACTTTTTTTTCTTTTGTTTTATACAAAGTTTCTGTTTCGCAAGTACAGTTTATACAATACTATGCTGATATAAATTTAGCGCAACACTATTTTATATATGAACAGTATCATAAAGCAGATTCTTGTTTTAAAATGGCTTTTAGTTTAGATTCGGTTAGAGGCTTTAATCAGGATTATTTACTGGCGGCAGCCAATGAGTTAAAGTTAAGGGATACCGCTTTAGCTAAAACTTATTTATATGCCTGTGCTATACGTGGTGGAAAATATAAAACATTTAAAAACAGTAACACTTTTGGAGCAGATGGGGTTTTTAATTTTATTATGTTTAAACAAAATAAAGCATTACGAAAAAAATTAAACCGCACTTTTAAACAATATAAAAAATCGCTGAATAAAAAAGTGTGCCGAAAAATACACCGCCTTTATGTTAGAGATCAGACATCAAGGGTGGGCCCTGTAAATATACTCCCATCCAAAATGCAGGATAATATTATAGAAAGAAGAGACAGGAAAAATATAAAAGCGCTTCTTTTAATTTGCAAGCAGTACGGCTGGCCGGGTTACAATTTAATTGGCGAAAGGAAACCCAACGGAAAATATTCGATAAGAGATGCTGATTTAATGATACGACATTATGAGATGGATAAATTAAAAGAGCTTGAACCTTTTATAATGAAAGAAATTAAAAAGGTAAACGAGTATCCTTATGTATGGGCAAGCGCCATGGATTATTGTTTTATAAAAACTCCACTTTATATGGATTCGGTAAAATTTGAGTTTAAACAAAAATACGGCACGCTATATTCATTTGGTTCAATGTTTTCAAGAGATACAACCATTGCTAATAAAAACATGATAATTCCCTTCGGAAAAATGGAAGAATTAATTAAAGCCCGCAACGAATTGTTTTTAGAGCCCATAGATGATTTTTGTAAAATACGAAAAGCCGCTTTGCCTAAAGAAGAAATAGGAACAATGTACAGAAAGCATAAAAAGCGATGAAAATTTGCAGGCACGCGTTAGGGATTGTAGCAAGCTGCCATGCAGCGCGAAAAGCCCGACGTTTGTAACCAAACGGAACGCCCAAAAGAAATTTTAATCCGTTTAAAAAATAAACTTGCATATTGTATGTACACTTATTATATTTGTACTTATTAAATGAATAAACCATTAAAACAATAAATTATGTGGACAAAATCGCACTCAGTAGTAACTAAAGAAGTTACCAAAGAACAAATGTGGAAACTATTTGCTGATGTAAACAACTGGCCTACCTGGGACAAAAGCATTGAGTTTGCCAGCATTGAAGGAAAGTTTGAAAAAGGAAATCATTTTATGTTTCAGCCTAAAGGCGGGCCTAAATTAAAAATTGGAATTGTGGAAGCCGAGGAGAATAAAAAATTTACCGATTTCACTAAATTTCCGTTGGCAAAAATGTATGGGCACCACACTTTTGAAGACACCCCGGCCGGATTAAAAATTACAACCACCATGAAGGTTGAAGGGCCGTTGCGTTTTGTGTGGGTTAAGCTGGTGGCCAAAAAAATTGTTGATGCCTTGCCAAGCGATATGCAGGAGCAAATTAAAGCGGCGGCTAAATTATGAAAGCAGCCGATAACACGTTTACAGTAGATAAGGCAGAAGATAGTTCGGGCTTTTTGCTTTGGCAGGTTACCAATTTATGGCAACGCGAAATTAAAAAAGCGTTGGAGCAATACGGACTAACGCATTCGCAGTTTGTGTTGCTGGCAAGCGTTCATTGGCTAACGTTGCATAAGCAAGAGGTAACGCAGGTGATTTTATCGAACCATACAAAAATTGACCCCATGACAACGTCGACTGTTTTACGAACCTTGCAACAAAAAGGTTTATTACAACGACAAGAACACTTAACCGACACCCGCGCAAAAACGGTTGGCCTTACGGAAGAAGGAAAAAAAATAATTAAGAAAGCAGTTGTTACGGTTGAAAATTTTGATACCAAGTTTTTTTCGGTACTGGGTAAAAAAACAAACGAGCTTAATAAGAATTTATTGGCCTTACTTAATAACAGCAGATAACAATAGTTTAACAAGAGCGGAAAACAAAATTGGTACCTTTATAAGCGTTTAGTTAAACATTAATTAATTAACCTAAAAAATATTTATGTATAACCTACCCTATCATAAAGAACAAAATGAAGAAGTAATAAAAGAGTTTATTAAGGAGCACCCCTTTGCTTTTTTGAGCGGATGCGATACCCAAAATAAACCCATTGCTACACAAGTGCCGGTGTTTATTGAAGAACACGCGGGCAAAAAAATAGTGAGAGGGCATATTATGAAAAACACCGACCACCATAAAGCATTTTTGCATAACCCAAATGTGCTGGTGGTGTTTACAGGCAAACACACTTATGTAAGCGGCACATGGTATACTAACCCACATACGCCATCTACCTGGAATTATATGAGTGTGCATGCTAAAGGCATTATTAAATTTTTGAATGATGAGGCATTAGAAAATGTGTTGCGCATGACCTCGCTACATTTTGAAAACCATAATCAACAATCGCCAACCACGTTTGATAATATACCTGCAGAGTTTAAACAACGCGTAATGGATGCTATTGTGGCTTTTGAAATTGAAGTAACTGAAATTGATACGGTTTTTAAATTAAGCCAGGATAGAGATTTTAAAAGCTACCAAAACATCATAGAAAAACTGAAAGAGCAAGGTGAAGACGGACGCGTAATTGCCGCCGAGATGGCTAAAAGAACCAAGCAAGTTTTTCCTGATAATAATTAATAGGTTTTTTAGCTGTTTTATTTTAGTATGGCTGAATGTTTTTTGGAAAAAAATT
>JABDCR010000009.1:0-13964 GCA_013288015.1 Bacteroidota bacterium
CTAAACCAATAGGCATATCAATTTCCTTAATTTCTTCTTCGTTTAAAAAGTTAGCCGCAATCATATTCTTTTTCGCAATCTCAACTTTACGCTCACTGCCAATCATCCCAATATATTGATGCGGTTTTTTAGATGTCAATGCCAAAATCTCTCTATCATACGCATGATTATGCGTTAAAATAACCACAAATGTATTTTCGTTAAAATCTAGTTGCTCAATTGCCGTGGCATGCTGTTCTTTTATCATCACACAATCAGCAATATCAATTCCGTCAAAAGCCTCGTAACGTTCATCAATCAGCGTCACATTAAAATCAAGCTCGCTTGCAAATTTTGCTAAGGCTTTACCAATATGCCCTGCACCAAAAATGTATATCTGTTTTTTATTCATAATTGGTTCTATAAAAAGTTCTACCGTACCACCGCAACACATAGCAAGCTCGCTTACTAAATTATGCTTTACCGTTTTTGCTTCGTTGTTTTTTATAACCTCTAGTGCTTGTTCAATAACCACTTTCTCCAGCGAGCCTCCACCAATGGTTCCCGCAATTGCACCGTTTTCGTACACCAGCATTTTTGCTCCCATTTTTCTGGGAGCCGAGCCTTTAGTCATAGTAATAGTACACAACGCGGCTTTACGTTTGCCGTTTTCTACTTCAAGTATTTTTTTAAAAATGCTCACTCGTTTTTAGTTCTGATTCGGAATTACAATCTTAAACGAAGTACCCTTATAAGGAGTCGATTCAACCGCTATACTTCCTTTAATTTTTTCTACCGCCTCTTTTACTATATACAACCCTATGCCCGAACCTTGTTTTTGATTTAAACCGCCCGTTCTAAAAAACATTTTAAATATATTTTCTAAATGTTCCTGCGGCACCCCTATTCCATTGTCAGTAACAACAAGACAAGCTTCTTTTTCGTTTGCATTAATTTTTAATTGTATACTATGCGGTTCTTCGTTTGCCGGGTTTTGATATTTAATAGCATTCGAAACCAAATTTTTCAAAATCACTTCCAGCCTGAATAAATCTCCTGTAAACTCACCCCTTTGTTCAACTTCGGGTTCAAAAACAACGGCGGGGTCAATGTTTTTTAAGGTGTCAATTACGCTTGTTGCAAGGTTTTTAAAATCAATCTTATTTTTTATTTCTCCTGCGTTTGCGTTTTTATAATAATCAATAACGTTTATAATAAATACATCAAGTCTGTGCACACACATATTTATCAGGTCAAAATAATGTTCTATCTCTTTCGATTTTTTACTTGTCTTCGATAAATTAATAACCCCTAAAATCGACATTAACGGAGAGCGTATATCGTGCGACACGCTGTAAACAAATTTATTCAATTCATCATTCAGTTTTTGCAGTTGTGCATTTTTTTGCCTGAGTTCTATTTTCGATTTATAACTTATCGCGCAATTTTCAATCGCTAACGATAGTTTTTCCCAATCCCAGGGCTTTTGTATAAACTTATTTATTTGCCCCCTGTTAATGGCCTCTATCACCGTATCTAAATCCGAGTATGCCGTAATTAACAAACGCATACTATCCGGATATTTTTCAATAGTTTTTTCTAAAAATTCTACCCCGGTAGTTTGGGGCATTCGCTGGTCAGAAATTATAATATGAATTTCATTTTTTCCCAACACCTCCAAAGCATCACTTGCACTAGTGGCTGTATAAACTTCGTATTCTTTTCTAAAATGAGCTCTAAAAGAATTTAAATTATTCTCTTCATCATCAACATATAAAATACTTGTTTTCGCGTTCATTTTTTTAGTAATTATACGCCAATTTTTTTATTCAGCACCAATACAATTTTTGTACCCTTGCCATACTCACTGTCTATTTCTATTTTGGCATGGTGAGTTTCAATAATCTTAAACACAATCGACATCCCCAAGCCTGTCCCCTCTCCCACATCTTTGGTAGTAAAAAACGGTTCAAAAATTTTATCGCGGGTTTCTTGGGTCATTCCTATGCCTGTATCTTCAAAACTCACACAAACATGTTCGCCCTGCACATACGATTTAATAACGAGCTTGTGTTTTTCATCCGATAGTCTTTGCCCTATCGCATATATAGCATTACTTATCACATTCATAAACACCTGATTTAGTTTGCCGGGTAAGCATTCAATAAGAGGTAAATCTCCTAAATTTTTAGTTACTTCTATATCTTTCGGAATTGAGTATTTTAATAAAGTCAGGGTCGATTCAATTCCATCATTAATATTTACTTCTTTAACCTCGCTTTCATCCAACCTCGAAAAAGTTTTTAGCCCCGCCACAATTTCTGTCGTTCGTTTTGCCCCATCCTCAATGCCTGCAATCAACATTTCAATTTCTCTTTTAGTATAATCTAAATCAATTTCTTTTTTATACAAATCAATTTCCCTCAGCTTACTTTCCATTGTACCATCCGGCTTTAACTCTTCATATTTCTTCACCAGTTTTATAATATCATCAACATCCATTTTCAATGGCTTTAAATTGGCGCTCACAAAATTAATGGGGTTGTTTATCTCATGTGCAATGCCAGCCGTTAACTGACCCAACGATGCCATTTTTTCGGCACTAATAAGCTGCATTTGCGTATCCTTTAAATTACTAAGTGTTACACTCAACTGATTATTGGTTTCTTTTAATTCAACCGTACGCTCGGTTACCTTTTGTTCCAGCATAACATTTTGTTCCTTAATCAGCTTTTCATTTTCTTGCAAAGCCAGCACCATAACCGTTTGCGATTCTTCTTTTTCTTTCTTCAAAATATTTATTCTGTCGGCAAGTGCAATCGAAAGTAAAATCGCCTCTATAGCCGACCCCGCAGGCATAGTATATATGGTTAGATTATTATAAGGTAACGCGCCCATGTTTTTTAAAGCAAAAACTATAACCCCAATTAAAAAAGTAAGCCATGCGGTAAGAAAAAATTTAGCGGGTCTGTATCCTTTTCTGGCAATCATTATAGCAACGCCCAATAAATAAAACGAGATTAACAATGCTGTAATATCAACCAATGGTATAATTTGTTTTCCGGCTATCGAAAGCACAATGCATATAATGTAGCTTGCATAAAAAATGTACAGTATCTTGGTTATGCCCGGCAAGTATTTTTGTGTGTTTAAAAATAATCGGGCAAATTCGGCTGCGCTTATACCAACAAAAGCGCTTAGCAACACCACACTATGGTCGGCAATCCAGGGCGAGTTCGACCATAAAAACTGAAACGTATAACCCTGAAAACAACTTTGTGTTAAACCAACAAACATTATATATATAATATAGTATAAGTAGCTACGGTCTTTTGTAGATAGATATACAAAAGCATTATACAAAAACATTACAAACATTATTCCCGCATAAATTCCAAAAAGCAAATCTTTTTCTCTGATAGAATCTAAAATTGTGTTCGAGCTTCCTAACTTTATTGGTACTACTATTTGCTCTTTACTTTTAATTTTTAAAAAACACAACGCGGTTTTATTTTTTGGAACCTGTAAATTAAAAACATAACTCGGGTGGTCATAATCTCGTAACGAAAATCGTTCATACTCGCCCATTCTTCTATCTGTAAAATTCTCTTTATCTAAAGTAGTATATAGTTCCACTTCATCCAGTATCGGGTTGGCAAGCTCTATAAGCAAAGCATCTTGGTCGGTATAGTTTTTTATTTTAAACTGCACCCAAATAGTAGAGCCGGTAACGCCTAAATTCGGTACATCCTGATTGCTGGGCTTAAAATCAGCTGATAACATAACCTCCTTTATACTAAGCTTGTTCGTGGGGTCTTCTAACAGCTTAACCGAATTGCCTATTAGTATTGTTTTTTTTACGTCAGCAAAAAAAATGGTGTCAGCAAAGTTTTCTAATATGTTTGCATTAGCCAATAAAGGCATACAAGCACAAAACAAGTAAAAATATTTTCTCATATCCTTTTATTAGTTTGATTTACGGTTTCTTCAGTAAGCCACGATTTCGGAATTGATAAATCATATTCTATATACAATTCCCCTTTAGGCCCCTTTTCTAAAATTTTTTGATGCAAAAGATTTCTCAAATTAAATATTTTTTCTCGCTCAACAGAGTCAGCCTTATTAAGTTTAAGTGTATCTTTTATTATCAGGGCATAAGCCAGTAAATCGGCTTTCGGATAATAAAAGGTCCCTTTCTTACCTAACGATTCTTCTACTTCAAATCCAACGCCTTTAAACATAGGCAAAGTTAATTCGGCGCAAATACCAAACATGGTGTTAATGTCTAACTGATTTAAAACCGAAATACCCATACGCACCAACAAATAACTAAGTCCTTTTCCGGCAACTTTTCTCGAGTTCCACAAACCGCATAATTCCCCCGCACCATGTTCACTATTGTTCTTAATCAAGTCATATATGTTGGCATCCAATTTCCCAATAGCCGCTTCAACAGGTAAAGGTTGGGTACCACCTACCTTAATTACTCTAATGCCACACAAAAGTTCTTTATCAGCAACCGATTCAGCCGATATAACATATACTTTAGGGTTTTTTACCCAATCATCATTATTAGAAGTGATTTTGGCAATTCCATATACTTCCAAAACCTCTCTGTGCCCAATTAAATATTGTTGGCACAGCTCCGGTTCATCAATGGCTCTGTAAATTTTTATCTTTATTGTCACACCCATCACTATAGTTATTGTAACTGCAATCCAAACAAAAATTATTTATAAAAAACTAAGCACACGCTCTAACGGATACCTAACCGATTTTCTTTTTGGGTCAGGTGCTATTAAAAACCTAAGTAACAAAACATCCACTCTGTTTTTGTCGATGCTAAAAAGTTTTTCAAATTCTTTACGCAGTTCTTTAGCTTCTTTCTCCATATAAGGTGTAAAACCATTATGGTCTGCATAAGTTAAGGTGTTAAAAATAAGTGTTGACAGCGATGCCGGATGCACCGCAATATTATCTTTAGTAGCCGCAAGCCAAACCCGTTCCAGTGCTCTGCCTGCTGTAAAAAAATCATTATTACTAAAGCGCGGCATGGTTAGCAACCCTAGTGCTGATGCCGATGCCACATTTTTTCTTTGTATCTTTTCTAATCCGCCACCCAGTTTCCATTCATTTAGGTGGTTTACCACATCCCAATTTTTTACTACAGTCCACCCGGCTAATTCGGTTGGCGTTAAATCCACCGTTCCTAATAAATCTACTCCGTTCAACATACGGTTTACCTCTTCTTCATTCCATCTAACTTCCGCATGAAAATCATCGTGCCCCCCCTTATGCATAATGCGCATTCTATCCACCTTCGCAGTTACTTCTCCAATTTCATGCAATAATTTTTCATCTTCAATAATAGTTAAATCGGCTCCTTTAATTGTTTGTGCTATTTGTTTTAATTTTTCAAGCCTACTACTTTCAATTTTTTTTCTGGGTACTATATTTCTATTCGTTAATCTAAATGGTATAGTTGTAACAAGCTCATCACATACATGGGGTTCAAACTTATCAGCGTACTTCGCATTTATTTTATCAAAAAATCTAATCACGGCAATTAGCTTACTCTTGTGGTCAAGGTTAGGTAACACATCCACAATTACTTCTAATTTTAATTCATGTGCTTTCAGTATCAGGTTTTCGGTAGCTGCACCCAAACCATTTATCGATGTAGTGTTTTTACAATCAAGTAAACCGGCCGTGTAAACATCATCTCTAAATAAATAAACACTCTTGCCATAATGCACCCACTGCCACGATTGTATGTTTGCCCCCGATGGAGCCATGCAGGCAGCATTAATAATTATTTCAATTTTTTTCTTTTCTACTAATAACTGTCCATCAAGCTCATCAATATTAATTTTTTTAATGATGTCTAATTTTTCTGCATTCGTAATCGAGTCCACCATCACCAAATGAGTGCCAGCCGGTTTCGGTTTATTTTTATCGGCAATAATGTCTTCTAAATCCACAAAATATCTGCCTGAGTCGTGTAGTTGATTCAACAATATTCTTCTGCACACATCTGTACAAATTCCACCACCTAAAATAACGCCTGATGCTAACTGAGGCCAGGTAGTTATAGTCTCTTCAATTTCCAACATCGATGCTCTCAATCTTTCGGTCGATGTTTCAACTCCCAGCATAGGCAATAAGTAAGGCACTTTTTCTTCATTAGTTTTAGCTTGCTTTACTAAGTTTAAATCTAAATGGTCTATCAGCCCATGTAGTATGGGCATATCAGGGTTTAAATCATAACGCTCAACATCCGTTGTTCCTCTGTCACTCGAATTCATCACTATCGGAATTCGAAGTGCTTTTGCTTTTTGTCTGGCAAAAATTTTAGTGTATAGTCCATCACATACTTCTATACATATATCCAGTTTACCGTCTTTAGTAAAAAAATCTTCCGCGTTTTCTTCTGTTAGCCCGTCAGAATAACTGGTTACTTTCAGGTAAGGGTCAATCTCGGCAATTTCACGTGCAACAACAACTGTTTTCTTTATCCCAAAATTTTGTACTCCTGTTTGTATTCTGTTCAGGTTCGATAATTCAATAACATCAAAATCAGCTATTCTAATTTCTCCGCATATTCTTTCCATTGCAATGGTTAAGGCAATGGCTTTGCCAACCGATAATCCAATTACGCCAATTTTTTTCTTGGCAAGTATGGCTTCTTCCTCGGGTGTTATTTTATATTGGTTTCTGTTGGTTCTTACATCAACAAATTCTTTTTCATCTAATATATGTACCAGTCTTGTAGCCCAGGGGTAGTAAACCCAAACACCATACTCTTCAAACGGAGTTTTACCAACATATTTTTTGGCAGCTTCGGTTAACTCGTTTTTACTAAATTTAATTTTTGGGTTTTGCGATTTTACTAATTCCTCCAGTTGACCTAACAACTCATCAAAAACGGTAATGCTTGGGGTTGCCTGCAAAAGTTCATCCAGTTTTTTTTTATCAGCTGTATTATTTAAACGATAAAACACTGGGGCAAATACATTTGACATCGTTTCACTCTGTCGCTGTAAATTTTCTAATTTAGTCTTCATAATTTTCTTTTTCAATTAACAGCACTGGGTGCCTAAAATTTAACTTAGTTTTTTAGTATTATAAAGTAATCTCGTTCTTATAATCACACTTTTATATTTTTGCTACTGTTGCTTTAGCAGGCAAAGGTTTTATTTTTAACATTTATAGATTTTTTAACACCTTTCTCCTTCCATTCTCCTTCCATTCTCCTTTCTTAAAGCAATTAAAGCATTGCTTGTGCCCTAAATATAACACAATAAATCAATTTATTTAATAAGTTGTTTTACAGTTTTTTTTGTAACTTTAATTTTAACATTTCATTACAACTAAATATTTTCTAAAAATGAGTACCGACCAAAAAATTAATGTCCTTTATGTTGATGATGAAGAAAATAACTTAAACGCGTTTAAGGCTTCCTTCCGAAGATACTTTAATATTTACACTGCCGCATCTGCCACCGAGGCAACTGCAATTTTAAATGCAAACCAAATTCATGTACTCATAACCGACCAACGCATGCCGGGTACATTAGGTACCGAGTTATTGGCTCAGGTTGTTAAAGAGTATCCCAATCAAATACGGATTCTATTAACCGGATTCTCGGATATCGATGCTATTAAAGATGCTATCAATCGTGGACAGATATACCATTACTTACAAAAACCTTGGAATGATGTTGAACTAAAAGAAACCATAGAAAGTGCTTTTAAGGTTTACGACCTAAAACAAAAACAACAAAACCTTAACGAGCAATTAACGCTTGTTAACGAGCAGTTGGAATTTATGTTAAGGCAAAAACTCCTTTCTTAATTTTTATCATCTTTTTATTTTTCAATATTGTTCGTAGTATAGGCATGCTTAATATACGACTCCACTTCAGGCTGTAAAAAATAAAGTATTTTTCTGTCTGCCGAGTTTTGCGAATTAAACTGCTCTAAAAATTTTTGTGCTTTTACTTTACTGGCTGTGCTTTTACCGGTTTCCATAAACAGGTTTAAAAGTCTTATAAACAGCAATGCATTCTGATACTCATCCTTTCTCTCAGTCCCAATTTTACGAATCATGCTTTTCAAATACCTATCAGCCTTTTCACTCTTGTTTCTAACAATATATAAAAACGATAAGGTTAGTTTTATGTCTATTTCAAAATGAAAAAAATGATGCAAGCTTATGTCTCTTATCAGCTCATTTAAAATATCAATGCTTCTGTCTATTTTTTTATGATATATATTATTAATTGCTGCGCAAAATTTCAACGTTATACCGGTATAAAAATCATCGTTGTCAAACAATACATCTTCATCTTTTTCTAACTCATTTATTCTATTAAGCTTATAAAGTAATTGCGACTTTGTAAGTAAAAATTTAAAAGCTATACAGTAATTGCTTAAAAGCAACCATGTTTTGTTGTTTTTATTTACCAGTTCAAAATAATGCGTTGCTTTTTTCAGCTGATTTGTTTTAAAAAAATATTCAAACCAAAAAAAGTTCACAACCTGACCATAATATTTAATCTGTTTATCTTCTTTATAAGTAGTAACTATTTGTTCGCATCGTTTAATTAATGCTTCCACATCCTCTTCATCTTTATTTTCGATAGATGTAAATAACTTACCCTGAATTAAAATGAAATTCTTTATCAGCTCAAACCTATGCGATTGGTTTAACGAATAAATATTTCTTATTTCTTTTTTCAAAACAGCAAGCAACTGTTCATCATTGGTGCTTTGCGAAAAAAAGTAATTAGCAAGTGTTCGGTTAAAATTCAATAAAATATCCTCGGCTTTTTCAAGCGCCACCGTATACGCTATATGTTTATTATATAGCTGCGAGTAATAATAATATTTATCCGAATGATAATGCGTTTTTTTCAACGCGCTATATACATTAATTAATTCTTGCGGAGTATCATTATTAATATATATTTTTTCTAATTGATGTAAAATGCTTATGGCCGTTTCACGCGGATACTCGCATAAATATTGCGTTAAAGTAGTTCCGTCTTGTATCAAAGTAGGTTTGTGCGCATGGTTGTTTTCTAAAAGCACTTCCTGTATTTTAGTTAACAACCTCGATTTTAAAACATAATAAGCACCTTCATTACAACCAATATTTTCTCGTATAGATTCATCTGTAACGTCATCGTCACTATAAGAAATCAACACGCGCAAAAATTTTTCCGAACTATTTTTCTCTAAAGCACTTTTTATTTGAGCAAAATCTTTCGCATTTAACTGCTGAATAATTTTCCTTAGTTTCTCCATCAATAAAATAAGTTTATATAGTATAAAACAAATTAAGTTTCAAACTTAATTAATTAAACTCAGTAAATAGTAATCTAATCACCTACAATCTATATGTAAGATTTTTTCAAAAATTGTATAAAATCAGAGCGATTTTACCTATACCGTTTCCAGGCTTTCCTCGTTCAAAGGCTTGTTAATAAACAAAATATCCTTGCCAAGCTTAGCTGCTCTGTTTTTATCATCAGCACTTAAAGACGATGTAAGAATAACCAGTTTAGCTTTATTTTTTATATTTTTCCATAACTTTAAATACTCTTCAACAAACTGAAACCCATCCATTAAAGGCATATTTATATCTATAAAAATAACATTAGGCAGCAAGTCATCCGTCAAATTTTTGGTAGCAAGTACATTTTTCAAAAACTCCAAAGCGCTTATTCCGCTTGTATTTACATATATATTTTCTCCAAAAAAATTACTTTCAATTATTTTCTGGTTTATAAAATTATCTAACTCATTATCATCAATCAGCATAACGGTATGATATTTATAAGCGGGTTTTTTTTTCTTGATAGGTTTTTTCATAGTAAAAATAATTGCAACAAAATTAATTAATTTAACAACACAAGTAGCTATGTTTTAGCAACCCAATTTTACTCCCAAAAAACACAAAAATAAACTTGGCATAAAAGGTAATAAAGTAGGTTTTACAATTTAATTTTCAATCCCCCGTTTACCGAAAAGTAAGTGGGGTTGGTTGTTATACCTGTTGTGTTCGATAAATTAGTGGCGCTATATCTAAATCCGCCATCAACTGTAAAATACAATTTTTTAAATAATCTTACATCACCGCCCAAGCCAAACATCAATAAAGCATTAAACTTAGTTGTATTAACTTGGTTGTACGATACATTATTGGTCATAGTTTCTTTTATTACTGATAAATTTGTTTGCTCTGATATAACAAACATACCGCTGGCACCTAAAGCAGTATATAAATTTATTCGTTTACCATTTACAAAATACCATTTTGCTTCTATCGGCACCTGCAATGTATTTATTTTAGATGTGTAACTATAATTAGCATGAAAATAAGTTACCGGCGCAGCCATCGAGTATCCTTGCAACATCGTGTTCATGTTAACCGCCATAGGTCCGTACGATGAGTAAAAAAGAAAATCAGTAGTTTGGTTTTTATTAAAAGAAAAAAGCGTAGCATCTTGCTGTGCGGTAAAATAACTATAGTTAATCCCGGCAGAAACAGAAATTCTTTTTAGTAACTTATACTCAACTTTTAAGGATGTATTGTAAGTAGTGGGTTGTTTTTCTCCCAACGTGTTAACCAAACTGTTATTCGTATTTCTCAAAAAGAAATTTGGCCCACCTGTTAACAGCAAAGCCCACCTTTCGGTTAAAGTTGGCGTACTATCTGTTTTTGCCTTGGCAACCACAGGCTCATCTTTCTTTTTATCTTCTGTTTTTACACTATCTGTTTTAGTAACTGTGGCAACAACCGTGGTGTCTGTTTTTGCAACAATCTCATTTTGTTTCACAACCTCCGGCTCTGTTTTTGTTTCTTCCGGTACTTTGTTAGTTTCACTAACTGTGTTAGTAGCTGCTACTTCGTTGCTTGGTGCTAGTTTGGTTTCATCAACAGTTTTTACATCCTCCTTTTTAGTTGTACTTGCGGCGTTTATGTTAGTTGCTGCCACTTCATTGCTTGGTGACTGCTTGGTTTCATCAGAGTTTGTTTTTACAGTTTCGTTTTTAGCAGCTTCATTTTTCAAAGCAATAACATTGTTTGCTAAAGGTAAATCTGCATTTGTGTTTTTTGCTTGAGATGAAACTGTACCTGCGTTTTTTGTTGGAGCAGCAACTACATTCAATTTAGTAGATGTTGGCGCTGTATTTCTAACCGTCTTTTTTTCTTCATTATTTTTCGCTGCAACTAAATTGCTTTTTGTTTGCGCAGGCTGATTAGCACTCTCTACACTTTTCATTTCCTCATTTTTACCTGCAAGCAAGGTGTTGTTCTTAACAAAAGCATCGGCAAATCCTGCTTGCTGCACTTTTTGCAAAGCTTCTTGTTTTTCATTTTCGGACACCTCGGCATAATAGCGGGTAACTCCGCTTTCATTTGTTTCCTGTTTTATAACCAAACCCGTTTTATCAAATATACTTTTATCAATTTGTTTTTTAAATGCTCCTAACTGAATTCTTACAATCTTTGTTTTTTCTTCTTTCGCTGTATTCTCCTTCTTTATAGTTTCGTTAGTTATACTTTCTGTTGCTGTGTTTTCTTTAACCACGTTTCCTTTTTCGGCACTTGCTATAATTGTTTCTGCATTTACATCTGTATTATTTTTAGTAGATGTAGTTTTCGTCTCAGCAATTTTTTCATTTGTTTTTTTATCTGCCGTTACAGTAGTTGTTTTTGGACTAACCAATTCATTTTTATTATGCATAAAAACATAGGTAGATATACCCGCACCTATAAAAAATAAGCCGCCAAAAAACAACCAGATAAATCCGCGTCTTCTTTTTTTATCCTGACGTAAAGAGCCCTCTATGCGCTCCCACACCTGCTCCGATGGTTGCATAGATTCATTTTTTAACCTATCGCTAAAAAACTCCTCAAGGCTGTCAGTCTCGTTATTTGATCCTAACTTACTCATGTTTAACTTCTATATCTAAATATTTATGCAACAACGTTTTCAAAAATTCCTTCGATTTCGATAACTGACTTTTTGATGTTCCCTCAGCTATTCCTAATGTTTCCGCAATTTCTTTATGCGAGTATCCTTCAATCACATACATATTAAAAACGGTTCGGTAACCATCGGGCAGTAAATGCACCATTTTCAATAATTCTTTTTCGTTTAGTTTTCCGGTAATGTTCAGTTCGCTCTCCGGCGATTCTATTATATTCTCCAAATCATCAAACACATGCACCTGCTTTTTTTTGCGTATGTGTTCAATAGCCGTGTTCACCATAATGCGGCGCACCCAACCCTCAAACGAGCCCTCAAATTTAAAAGTGCCTATATATTTAAAAACCTTAATAAACCCATCCTGCAACACATCTTCGGCCTCCTCTCTGTTTTTGCAGTACCTAAAACACACATACAACATCTTACCGGCAAAGGTCTCGTACAGTTTCTTCTGAAACTCCCTTTTTCCGGCAACACAGCCCTTTATTATGTCGTTTTCGCTCACCAACGTATATTAAAGATGTAAATTAAGGTAAAAAGGTTGCCTAAAAAAAACAATTATACCCAAAAGAGGCTAAAAGCTCTTGATACAGGCTCTACAGAGATAAAAAAACCACCTGCAAAACAAAAAAACTGCCTCTTTTCAAAGGCAGTTCTTCATACACAAACACTAAATCAAATCTTACTCTTTAATCACCTTCATATATTTTGCATTCGCTTCAATAGTATAAACCCCTGTAGCTAGTTTGCTTATATCAACTTGCTCTTGGGTATTTTTGCTCTTAGTTTGCAAAATCAGTTCTCCCAAGGCATTATAAATGCTAATCACACCAAGTTCTTTGGTCGATTGCACCATTATTTTATCATTAGCCGGATTCGGATAAACACTTAACCGCACACTATTTTTAAAAGTTGCAACGCCTGTTGTATGAATGTCTTGCGCATTATTTGATAACGAATGTATCCCCGGCTGACAATTAAATCCCAATGCATAAACGCGCCAGGTGGCCGTGTTTTTATAGCTGGCATAATTAGGGTCAACCACTGTAGTTTGATTACCGGCTATGGCAACAATCATATGCCAATTACCATGCGTGCTATCATCTCGCATCAAATCAAAATTGGTTACCGGGTTAGGTTGCGATTCTATATTATACGTGTTCCACAAAAAAATTCCGTTTTGTGTATCGGCTATTGTCAAATATACTGTTTGATGATAAGGACTTAAAGTGCTATAATTGCCTAACGTATCACGTATCTGTAGTTTATAACGATAAGAAGCTATGTTAGGGTTCCCGTTAGCGGGTCCAACATTTCTAGCCATATCAATTATACGATGATGGTTTTTAGCTAAAACAGCTCCAACGCGTTTATACACATTCGACGACACTTCTCTATAAGCAATAAAGCTATCTACCACAGGCGTGTATTGGGTGCTGTCCCAATAAACAATATTATTTACCGATTGTGTATCAACACTAACCATACAAATAGTTGGTGTAGCCGCACTTTGCGCTTGGCTTTTTACAATAAATAAAAAACAACAAACCGTAATAAGTAAAAGTTTTTTCATACAATTTTTTTAAAGAGTAAAACAATTATAAAATGTCAAGCAAGATATACAACAATAATATAATGTTAAAATTTTACCAGATATTTTAAAAAAATGTATTCGGCTGCAAAAATTACAGTTCAATCAAAAAAACATACCGTTCACTCAAAAAAACCTATATTTTGGCACAGCACTTATCAGATGCTTCTTATTTTCCCTACTTTTGATAAAAATCTAAATATTTCATGAAAAAATCCTTATTCATTTTAGCTGCTGTTATGGCATTTAATGTTGCAAACGCACAACTTTGTTTTAACTCCGATACAACCCTTACCGTAACAGGCACTAATCCAAACGGAGCTGTAACAGCCGATTTTAATGGCGATGGCAAAGCCGATTTAGTTGCTGCCGATGCTAACTCAAACGAAATA
>JABDCR010000009.1:14064-69629 GCA_013288015.1 Bacteroidota bacterium
TAACAGGCACTAATCCAAACGGAGCTGTAACAGCCGATTTTAATGGCGATGGCAAAGCCGATTTAGTTGCTGCCGATGCTAACTCAAACGAAATATCTATTTTTCTGGGTTTAGGTAACGGACATTTTGGTGCCGAAACAAAATATCCTGCCGGCAACTTTGCTTATGCCATAACAACAGGTGATTTTAACGGAGATACTAAAATTGATTTAGCAGTTGTTGGTACAGCCCATCTTGCTATCATGTTAGGAAACGGAACAGGGGGTTTCGGGGCGGCTACATTATTTAGTACAGGTACCACTCCTGTTTCGGTTGTTAGTGCCGATTTTAATGGCGATAATAATGCAGATTTAGCCATTGCTAATTATAGTTCAAATAACATGTCTATTTTATTAGGTACAGGCACCGGTAGTTTTGGTGCAGCTACTAATTACACAGTTGGTAGTAATCCGGAAGATTTAATTACTGCCGATTTTAATGCCGATGGTAAAGCCGATTTAGCCGTTGCCAGTATTACAGCTAATAATGTATCGGTGTTTTTAGGTACGGGTACAGGCACTTTTGGTACAGCTACCACTTTTACAGCGGCTAGTGGTGCACAAGCATTAAGTTCTGCCGATTATAATGCCGATGGTAAACTCGATTTGGCTGTTGCAAACGGCACTTCAAATAATGTTTCAATATTATTAGGTAACGGAGCCGGAAGTTTTGGTGCGCCTGCAAATTTTGCTGTAGGCACCGATCCTGTAATAGTTATCAGTCAGGATTTTAATGGTGATTTTATACCTGATTTAGCAACAGCCAACTGGAACTCTAATAACATATCTGTATTACTTGGTACAGGCACGGGTAGTTTTGGTATAGCTACCAATTATGCAGCAGGAGTACAAGCGCGTTATATAGTAAGTGCTGATTTTAACGGAGATACCAAATTTGATTTAGCCACCGCTAATGAAAATAGTAACACCATGTCTGTTTACTTAAATTGTACACAAACATCAAATTGTTTTACTCCCGATACAACCCTTACCATAACAGGCACTAATCCAAACGGAGCTGTAACAGCCGATTTTAATGGCGATGGCAAAGCCGATTTAGTTGCTGCCGATGCTAACTCAAACGAAATATCTATTTTTCTGGGTTTAGGTAACGGACATTTTGGTGCCGAAACAAAATATCCTGCCGGCAACTTTGCTTATGCCATAACAACAGGTGATTTTAACGGAGATACTAAAATTGATTTAGCAGTTGTTGGTACAGCCCATCTTGCTATCATGTTAGGAAACGGAACAGGGGGTTTCGGGGCGGCTACATTATTTAGTACAGGTACCACTCCTGTTTCGGTTGTTAGTGCCGATTTTAATGGCGATAATAATGCAGATTTAGCCATTGCTAATTATAGTTCAAATAACATGTCTATTTTATTAGGTACAGGCACCGGTAGTTTTGGTGCAGCTACTAATTACACAGTTGGTAGTAATCCGGAAGATTTAATTACTGCCGATTTTAATGCCGATGGTAAAGCCGATTTAGCCGTTGCCAGTATTACAGCTAATAATGTATCGGTGTTTTTAGGTACGGGTACAGGCACTTTTGGTACAGCTACCACTTTTACAGCGGCTAGTGGTGCACAAGCATTAAGTTCTGCCGATTATAATGCCGATGGTAAACTCGATTTGGCTGTTGCAAACGGCACTTCAAATAATGTTTCAATATTATTAGGTAACGGAGCCGGAAGTTTTGGTGCGCCTGCAAATTTTGCTGTAGGCACCGATCCTGTAATAGTTATCAGTCAGGATTTTAATGGTGATTTTATACCTGATTTAGCAACAGCCAACTGGAACTCTAATAACATATCTGTATTACTTGGCACAGGTAATGGAAATTTTAGTTCGTATGCCGCTTATGCAGTAGGAGTTCAAGCGCGTTATATAGTAAGTGCCGATTTTAACGGAGACCATAAATTTGATTTAGCCACTGCTAATGAAATTAGTAACACCATGACTATATACTTAAATTGTACTTCATCACCTACTACTGGTATCAAAAATCAAAATACAAAAGTTGTAAGTACAGAACAAATTAGTTTGTACCCTAACCCAACTTCTGGCACATTAAATATTGAGCTGGTAAACGCTAGTGAAAATTCTTTGTATAAAATTTACAACATCATGGGGCAAGAAGTAAAAAATGGTTCTTTAACCCAAATATCAAATCAAATTAATGTACAAGATTTAACTACCGGTATCTACACAGTACTTGTTTCTCAAAACAATAAAATTTCTACTTCTAAAATTATCGTTCAAAAATAATTTTCAAATTTATTATAAATAAAAAAACTGCCTTAGGGTAGTTTTTTTATTTATAATACTATACGGCTTATATAACCGAAAACCTTTTATAGCTAACTATTTCTATCCTATTTTATTGCCAACCATATTTTTTTCACACTAGTATTTCATTTAGCTCTATTTTATCTTACTGATTATCATTTGTTTAACATTTATTGTCAAATTCATTTATGGTTTATTAAATAAACTACTTTATGTTTGCAACATATTTATAACAAAAAATGAAAACACCACACACTAAAAAAATCACTGCGTTTATGCTTGCTGTTTTATTTACGGTAACAGTAAATGCCCAAACACAAACCGACAGTTTACAAAAAACAAACTCGCGCTTAAACAAATTTGCTTTTGGCTTTAATCTTAATCAGTATCAGCACGATTATGGCGTAGGCTTAAACATTACTACTCCATACATTGCAAATTTTATGGCCTTTCGTTTAATGGGTAGTTTGCAATGGTTACAAAACACACCTAAAGGCGATACCGTAAACACGTGGAGCCCTTATGTCAATATAAGGTTTGGTGTAGTAACCAGGCAACTTGTTATAACTGATAAAATAAGCATCTATTCCGAAGGGGGTGTTGTTATGCTGCTAACCAACCCTAGTTTTTCAAGTAAGGCTACGCAGTTTGGCGGCTACGGCCTTTTTGGTTTCGAGTTTCACCCTCGTAAAAATTGGGGTCAGTTTATCGAACTGGGCGGCGTAGGTACAGGTGCTATTGCCGATAAGGCAATTGGTCGCCCTATCTACTCAAACGGTTTTTTAATATCAACCGGTTTTCGTGCGTATTTTTAAACAATAATTTTATAATTTAAAATCAACACATTACATTTATGGAAGAGCAAAACATCAACCCCGAACAAAGCATGCAAATCATACAAAGTATGATAAACCGTGCACAAAACAACGTAGCCGATAACGGTTTCCATTTCATCTTTTGGGGATGGCTTGTTTTCATCACTTCAATAGTATTTTATGTTACCCTAAAAATGGAAATACAAAATGGCTGGCTCGTTTGGTCTTTAATGCCCCTGGGTGGTATTTTTACAGGCATATATAGTTACTACCAGCATCGAAAGTACAATCCCGATGTGCAAAAAAAAGTAAGAACTTATGCCGAAATATACTTGGGTTATTTATGGATTGCCTTTGGTATTTCTATTTTTACCGTCTTATTTATGATGAACAAATTAGGCGAAGCAACTTATCCTCTGGTAATTAATTTATACGCTATCGGTACATTTGTTTCGGGAGGCATCCTAAGGTTTAAACCTTTAATAATAGGCGGTGCTTGTAGTTTTGCTATTGCCATCTTTTCTTTTTTCACACCTTTCGAAAACCAGGTTCTTCTTATAGCTTTGTCATTATTGGTATCGTATATAATCCCGGGCCATCTTTTACGCAACAAATTTAAAAGTCAATAAAATTGAAAGAACTCGACCCTCTATTACATTCCCAATTACGACTAGGCATTATCTCCTTACTCATTTCTGTAAAGGAGGCTGAGTTTACGCACCTTAAAGACGAAACAAATTCCACAGCAGGTAATCTAAGCATTCAATTACAAAAATTAAAAGAAGCAGGTTACATCGAAATCGAAAAATCTTTTAAGGATAATTATCCGCAAACTACTTGTAAAATAACTAAGCTTGGCATAAAGGCTTTCGAAAATTACGTAAAAGATCTTCAACAATATATCAAACCAAAAAAATAAAATCATTTTTTAAATCCTGATGCCAAACAACGTAATGTCATCGGTCTGCTCATTATCGCCTTGCCATGCCACCAAAGTTTCTGCTATTATTTCTTTTTGTTCATGCATCGAATTGCCCTGTAAACTTTTTATAAGCGATAAAATGTTTTTAGACCCTATGCATTTATTATTATCACCACCAATTTGGTCTTTCAATCCATCCGAACATATATAAAGGCAGTCCCCTTTTTTTAAATCCATCATTCGGTTGCTTATCTTAAACTCCTTTTTAGTCGATTCACCCACACTGCACCTATCCTTTTCCAGCATAATAATTTCTCCGTCTCTCACAATAAAGGCTTTCATTTTTGCCGATGCATAATGTATTTTCATTAAATCTTTATCTATGCAACACATAATCATATCAGCCGACTCCATCAATTTTTTTTCGCTGTTTAATTGTGTTATTCTGTTTAGTTCTTTATTAATCATAGCCAATGTTTTAGCCGGGTCTTCGCAACAAAATTTCATTACGCGGGTCAAAATATTTAAAGCCAAAACCGAAATATACGACGCCGAAACGCCATGTCCGGTGCTATCTCCAACAACAACCGTAAGTTTATTATCGTTGCGCTCTATTTTATAAAAATCGCCGCTAATTATTTTTCGCGCCTTGTACAACAAAAAAGAATCATTACATGCTTCCAAACCCTCGTTGTTACTTAAAAACGAACTGTGTATTTGTTTGGCATAGGTAACATTTTCAAACAATTCTTTATCAATATTTTTTTTAGCTTGTCTTAATTCTTCTTCAACTTGTTTTTGCTTGGTAATATCGTAGCGCACACTAATATATTTTATGGGTTTGCCATTAGCGCCCAACACAGGTGCTACGGTAGCAATAACCCAATAGTCCGTTCCATCTTTAGCTCTGTTCTTTAATTCTCCCTGCCAAACTTTCCCGCTTCTAATAGTGCTCCACATATCTTTAAACACCGCAGGCAATGTATCCGGATGACGTATAATATTGTGCGGTTTATTTAACACCTCATCTAAAGTGTATTTAGATACTTTGCAAAAAAGTTCATTAGCATGTATAATATTTCCTTTTAAATCCGATATGGTCATCAGGGCAGATTGGTTCATTATCTCTATATGCGAAAACAACTCCGCTTCTTTATCCGACCATGCCGGCGAACTTTGAAAAGGGTTTTTTAACGAATTAAAAAAGTTACTTATACTTTTTTCTTTTAATGTGCTCTTTGTAATTGCTAATGAAGATGTCATGATTACTTGTTTATAAATACAAAAGTAACCTAGTGCTAAGCGTTTTTAAATAGTTGCGAAAATGATTGTGCTGTCATACATATAATGACAAGGAAAAATTAAACCAACTGATGATTAATGGCATAATGCGTTAGCTCCGCATTATTTTTTAACTGCATTTTTTCAAGCAAACGATGGCGGTAGGTGCTAATAGTAGCGGCGCTTAGTGCAAGCATATCGGCAATCTCCGAAACAGCTTTGCCCGAAGCAATTAATTTTAAAACCTGTAACTCTCTGTCTGATATTAATTCATGTTCTTCTTTATTTCCATCATCATCAAACTTGGTGGCCAGTTTTTCGGCTACTGATGGAGAAATATATTTTCGCCCGCTCATAATTATTTTCATCACTTCAGTAAATTCTATCATGGGGCAGTCTTTCGAAAGGTATCCGTTACCCCCTGCTTTCAAAACCCTAATGGCATATTGGTTTTCCGGATGTATGCTAAATAATAAAACAGGTGTTTTTATAGATTCTGTTCTTAATTGCTTTAAAACCTCAAGTCCGGTTTTTTCAGGCATAGCCATATCCATAATAATAATGTCCCATTTTTCAGTGCGACCAAGTTTCTCTGCATCCCTGCCATTATCAACTTCTTTAATTTTTGCCGTCGGAAATTGCTCGGCAATAACTCTAATCAATCCGGCTCTAACTAATTCGTGGTCATCGGCTATTAATATATTCATGTTAAGGGTAATTTTAATTTTATACTAGTTCCTTTATTTGGTATTCCAATCATCTCTAACTCTCCACCTAATAAAACAGCTCTTTCTTTCATTCCTAAAATCCCAAGTGTTTTTCCTTTTTTTATAGTTTCTTTACAAAGCCCGTTTCCATCGTCTGTAATTGCTAAAAATAAAGTGGTTTCATTTTCACTTACCAAAACAGTAACCGATTTAGCTTCGGCATGTCTGGCTATATTCGTCAAAGACTCTTGCAAAATTCTATAAATGTTGATACTGAAATTATCTTCAAATTTTCTTTCGTTAATGTTTGATATAAAATAACAAGAAATGCCTGTTTTCTCTGTAAAGTCATCGCATTTCCATTCAAGTGCTGCAATAAGCCCAAGGTCATCAATAATAGCCGGTCTTAAGTCTGCTAAAATTCTTCTTACCGTTGCAATAAGTCCATCACTAAAATGAAATATCTCTTGTAGTTTAGATACAATTACTTTGTCCTCATTGGTCTGTTTACTAATAATCCAGCCAATTTCCATTTTAAGTGCGGTAAGCTGTTGTCCAAGTTCATCATGCAACTCACGCGACACAAGTTTTCTTTCCTCTTCTCTAATATGTTGTATATAGTTAGATAGATCTCTTAGCTCTTCACCCTTTCTTATAATTTCTTGCTCGGCCAGCTTTTGTTCCGTTATATCCATGGCTACGCCATATAAACCAACAGCTTTACCGGCTGCATCAAATTCAAAATGACTATGCGAGTAAATAAACCGTACTGTTCCATCTCTCCTAAGTATCCTATGATAGAAAGAATAATCTTGTTGTAAAACACTGGCTTGTCTTACATTTTCAAGCACGTTTTTTTTATCTTCCGGATGAATAAATGATTCCCAAACTTCATACGTCTGTTTATTTTCTTTGGGTGATAGCCCATATATCCTGCACGATTCATCCGACCATAAAGCCACCCCACTTTTAAAATCAAGCTCCCAGCTGCCAACATGTGCAATAGTTTGGGCTTGTTTTAGTTTAAGCTCACTATGTTCAAGTTCATTTTTTATTTCAATAAGGCTGCTGGCAAATTCTGTTAATCGAGTTTCAGCAAGTTTACTTTCCGTTACATCTTTAGAAAAGCAAGCGGTTCCTACAACCACACCTTCACTATAAATCGGATAAAAAGAAATTTCTGTCCAAAAATCTTCAGGTATCCTACTATGTTCTAGTTCAGTAAACGTTTCTCCCAAAAATGCGCGCTCGTAATAAAGTTTAAATCTTGCCAGCTGCTCTTTACTAAATCCTGCTGCAAGCACAGTGCTTCCTTTTTCAATTATATTACCCGACATTAATTTAACTAGGTTATCAAACGCTTTATTGGCAGTAATTAAATTAAAATCTCTATCAACACTCCACATCAAATCATCTGTGTTGTTTATAAGTGCTTTTAAATTATTATGATTAAACGCAGTTTGCTTTTCAATTAATTTCTTTTCTGTTACATCTTTGTAATTCGATACTATAGCCTCAACACTTTTGTCGTTCAATAAATTAACTACGGTTCCTTCCACACAAACATAGCTTCCGTTTTTATGTAAAAATTTATTCGTACGCTTCATTACAACACCGGGCTTATTCAGTAAATTTTCCAAAATACTTTTTGCATTTTCAGCATATTTGGGGTGCATAATCAAAGACCCATGTTTGCCAATTATTTCATCTACGCCAAACCCGGTTACTCTTTCAAATGCCGGACTTATATAGGTTATATATCCATTCTTATCAACCAACGAAACTATATCATCTGTTTTTTCAATAATGGTTCTAAAACGTTTTTCGTGTTTATTTAATATTTCTTGTTGGGTTTTAAAATGATTTTTTAAACGCTGAGTATATTTTTTATTAAAAAAATAAGAGAGTAGGAAAATTGTAATGGCAGAACAGATAACAAATAAAACCCCTGCCAACAACTCAACAGTTTCCGAATTGCTTATCTCTTCTGTATAATTTAATAATAAAGTATCCGAAAACAGCACCCATGCTATTCCAAAAAAACAGTAAACACAACTAATTAAAAGCGAATTACGTAAAACTGATTTCATTAATAAAAGTTAATTACTCACAAATGTAGACGAGGGCTTTTCCTTGAGCTTGACTTACATCACCTCAAAAACTGATAAATATCATATAAATAAAAAATCTCCCGCTTTCAGGAGATTTAGGTTAAATAAAACTAAAAATAAGTTATTCTCTTTGCTTAACAATAACCAACTTTTTATTTACAACACCACGTTACTTGTGTTGCTATGTCAAATACAAAAAATAACAATAAAGCAAATTATTTTAAAACATACCTGATAACTAATTATCTTAGTTCAAACAATTCCATATCAAAAGAATAAACTTAAATGAAAATAATTACAAGAAATATTTTAATACTTTCTTTCGTAAGCCTGTTTACCGATGTAGCCAGCGAAATGCTATATCCCATTATGCCAATTTATTTAAAAACAATTGGCTTCTCTATTATTTTAATTGGAGTTTTAGAAGGTTGTGCCGAGGCAACTGCGGGCTTAAGTAAAGGTTATTTCGGCAACCTAAGCGATGCCAAAGGTAAACGTTTGCCTTTTGTTCAAATAGGTTATGCATTCAGTGCCATTTCAAAACCAATGATGGCATTATTTATTTATCCGGTGTGGATATTTTTTGCGCGTACTATAGATAGATTAGGAAAAGGAGTGCGCACCGGTGCACGAGATGCCTTGTTGTCTGATGAAGCAACCCCCGAAACCAAAGGTAAAGTGTTTGGCTTTCATCGTGCTATGGATACGTTGGGCGCTGTTCTTGGGCCAACAGCTGCTTTAATTTATTTAGCATTTCATCCCGATAATTATAAAACACTTTTTTTCATTGCATTTTTTCCCGGAGTAATTGCCATTGCTTTTACATTTTTTATAAAAGAAAAAAAGAAAGAACTACCTCAGCCAAAAGTATCGCCTCGTTTATTAGATTTTGTAAATTACTGGAAACAAAGTTCGCCTGCTTACAAAAAACTTGTAGTTGCATTAGTAATATTTACGTTGTTCAATAGTTCAGATGTTTTTTTATTATTAAAAATAAAAGAAGCTGGCTTTACCGATACTATCGTAATCGGCATTTATATTTTTTACAATTTAATTTACGTGCTGTTTTCCTACCCCTTGGGTATTTTAGCCGATAAAATTGGCATGAAAAAAATAGTAGTTGTCGGCTTACTTCTTTTTGCGGCAACATATATTGGCATGGCTTATGCGCAAAGCACAGTAATGTTCTTAGGTTTGTTTTTTTTATACGGTATCTATGCGGCAGCTACCGAGGGTATCGTTAAAGCATGGATTACCAATATCTGCCAAAAACAAAACACAGCAACTGCTATTGGTACTTTCACAGCCTTTCAAAGCATGGCCACATTAATAGCAAGTTCTTTAGCCGGCACAATATGGTTTATGTTTGGCGCTGCCGCAACATTTATATTCAGTGGTCTCATTGCGCTTCTGGTTTCTATATATGTAACAACCATTAAAAATTAATTCTTCCTTTAAACCTTATATGTAAGTTTTTTCTTTTTAATGTAATATTATTTGTTATCTTGCTTTTAAGTTACATCTATAAAAAATGTAATTTTATCTAAATAAAACATATGTTAAACGATTAAAATCCACATTTATGAAAAAACAACTACTCTCAATTTTTGCCCTGTTTACAGTCAGCTTTGCCACGGCGCAATCAGTCCCAAACGGAGGATTCGAAAACTGGACAACCTTAACCTGTCAAACCCCAAAAAATTATTTTACTTCAAGTTTACAGCAAAAAAATGGCGGTCTCACACCTATTAATGTGGTTAAAACTACAGATGCTTATGCAGATTCTTTTGCTGTTAAATTAACTACACTGGCTAATGGTTCGGGTGCTTATTGTGCAAATGGCGATCCAAGCCATCCTGCGGGGCAAGGCATTCCTTTCAGTCAAAAACCAACCAGCTTACGCTTATATTATAAATGTAATGTTATGACCGGCGATACTGCTTTGGTTTTTCTGCTTTTTAAAAAGGCCGGAACTATATTTAGTCAAAACCTGCAAAAAATAACCGGCACTCAAAACTCATACACGTTACTTACTATGCCTTTAAATTTATCTATAACACCCGACTCACTTATGTTTGGTGTAACAGCAAGTAATATACTAACGGGTGGTGGTCCTCAAGGTATAGCTGGCAGCATGCTGCAAATTGATAGTGTTAGCTTTACAGGCATTGCCACGCAACCAACTAATTTAAATGGCGATTTCGAAAACTGGCAAACGTTTTCAACAGCTCCTACATTAAATAACTGGAATATCTCAGGAAGCAACACTCTTAACCAAACCGTAGATGCTTTTGCCGGAAGTTTTGCGCTTGAGTTAAAAACCAGTGCAACTAATAATGCCCATGATACCGCTTATACATCATCAGCAACAACAGGCATAGTTACAAATAATAATGGTACTATAGGGGGCTATCCTTATACTACTCAGGTCGATGCCTTTAAGTTTCATTACAAATATTCACCTGCCGATGTTAACGATAGTGCCATGGTACTATTACAATTTAAAAAAGCAGGAGTTACTTTTGCAGGTGGTGCAATAACAACTTTATTACCGGCATCGGCAACATATACCGCAGTATCAATTCCAACTAATTTACCTCAGGTACCCGATTCTGTAATAGTATTTTTCTCCTCATCAAAAAAGTTTAATTATTTACCTTATTCTTATCTCGGTGCCGATTTAAAAGTTGATAACGTGTATTTCAATTCTCAGGCTACGCCGGTAACTAATTTCTCGGTTGCTACGCATGGCTGTGTAGGTAAGGCTATCCAGCTTACCGATTTATCAGCTAACATTCCAACCACTTGGACATGGACTGCCACAGGCGGAAATCTTTCTAACAGCAATGCTCAAAACCCAACGGTTACATACACAGCTAACGGCACTTATACTATTTCATTAATTGCAGGTAATTCAGGTGGCAGTGGTTCTGTATTTTCAAATACAGTAAATATAAATATGTTACCTACTGTTGCTCCTAATTCTCCCGATGGTCCAATTTGTATGAATTCAGGTAACATGCCTTTGCTTTTTGCTAACAACTCACCAAGTACAACAGCTACATGGCAACCGGGTAACCTAACAGGTAATTCTGTAAACGTTGGTCCAAATGTTACTACAACATATTCTGTAACTGCTACTGATGGAAATGGTTGTACATCTAATACAGGTACAATTACTGTAACCGTTATGCCTCAACCAACTGTAACAGTTACTTCGCCTACTATTTGTGCAGGAGGAACCGGAACACTTACAGCTGGTGGTAATGCAACTAGCTACACTTGGAATCCCAGTGGTGCAACTACAACAACCTATACGGTGTTTTCACCTGCAAACGGTTATACTATGATGGTAACTGGTACAGGCACTAACTCATGTACAAATTCAGCAACAGCTACGGTAACCGTAAACGCTACACCGGGCATGATGATTAATGGTAACACAATTATTTGTACAGGGCAATCAACTGTACTTAGTGGTTCAGGTGCAAGCATCGTTAGTTATACTTGGACTACCGGACCAACTACACAATCTTATACCGTATCACCTACTTCACAAGCCGTATATACATTAACCGGAACCGATGCAAACAATTGCAAAAACACACAAACAGCAACGGTTACAGTAAATTCTATACCGGGCATGATGATTAATGGAAACACAACAATTTGCCGTGGACAATCAACCATACTGAGTGGTTCAGGTGCAAGCATTACTAGTTATACTTGGACCGGTGGACCAACCACACAATCCTATACCGTATCACCTACTACTATGGCAGTATATACATTAACAGGCAGCGATGCAAACAATTGTTCTAACACACAAACAGCAACCGTAACAGTTAACGCTACACCAACCGTAACAGCAACTTCAGCTACTATATGTGTAGGCAATTCGGCTTCACTAATGGCAGGCGGTGCAAGCACATATACTTGGACGGGTGGCCCTGTTTCACAAACCTATACGGTTTCTCCAACTAGTTTGGCAACTTACACCGTAACAGGTACTAGTGCTAACAACTGTACAAATACAGCAACAGCAACGGTAACAGTAAATGCATTACCTGCAGTTACAATTACATCTCTTTCACCTACTTTATGTGTAAACGGTTTTGATACTATAGTAGCACAAGGTGCAAACACCTATAGCTGGAGTACAGGTTCAACAGCCGGTGCTATTACAGTTTTACCTGCCACTACTATCACATATACTGTAACAGGTACTGATTTTAATGGTTGTTCAAACACAGCAACTATATCAGCTATTAATTGTGGCATTGGTATCCAGCAGTATAATGGCAATAGCAATACTGTAACTGTTTACCCAAATCCAAACAAGGGTATTTTTGTGGTTACAACAACGCAGCAGGCTAACAAAATTGTTGTAAGCGATATTTTGGGCAACGAGTTACTTACTGTTACACCAACCGATAACACAACTACCATTAGTTTAAATGCGCAGGCCAGCGGAATTTATTTTGTAAAAATAATTTCTGATAATGCGCAAACAGTAAAGCGTATCGTAATTAATAATTAATTACACTTGTACTTTCAAAATAAAAAAACCGCTCAAATGTTACGAGCGGTTTTTTTATTTACATAAGATTAAATATGAAATAAATAATATTTATTTTATCAACGAAACAATTCCATGATACTCATGTTGTTTTCCATTATTATCATTTAACGAAACCTTCCAAACATACACATCTTCTTGTACTATATCTTGACTTGCACTTTTTTTACCATCCCATCCTTTGCTATAATCTTTACTGGTAAAAACATTGTTTCCCCAACGATCAAAAATTTGCATAATAAATGTAGTGTTATCCCATCCGGTTCCTTCAGGTAAAAAATGCTCGTTTAAATAATCACCATTTGGTGTAAAACAACTTGGTGCATAAAATGTATACATTTCTTTTATATACACTATGTACGTAGCCGTATCGGTACAACCTAATGAATTTATGGCCATCAAACTCACCGCAAAATCTCCTACCGAAGAATATATATGTGATGGGTTTATTCCGTTCGATGAATCTCCATCTCCATAACTCCAGCTATAAGCAATAGCCCCTTGCGATTGATTTGTAAAATTAACCGTTGGGTTTAATATATCGGTATTAAAATTACTGGCCGTAAAATCTGCTTCTGGCGAGTTAAAAACTTTAATCAAATTATTTCCGGTTATTGTTTTTTTGCAACCCTGCGCAGTACCATAAGTCAAACTAATATTAAAATTACCGGCTGTGTTATAACAGTGATAAGGGTTTTGCGTATTAGCTGTTGTACTATCGCCAAAATTCCATATCCAACTTGTTATAGTAGGGTTGTTGCTTACCGTAAATGTTACACATAAAGGCTCACAACCCGATGATGATGTTGGAAGCGCTAACAACTGTATATTGTTACTAATTACAACAACACCGGTATCACTGGCATTGGTTACGGTGCAACCATCCGAAATCGTAACCGTATAAACAGTAGTGCTTTGTGGCGATACCGATACAGAGTTGCCTGATAAATTACCTGGTACCCAGTTAAAAACATAATTACCATTTCCTCCGTTTGCATTCGCGGCTACCGCAACACTATTTCCTCCACATATAATTGTATCTCCTAATGTTACATGCAAAGGTGGCAACACCGTAAGCGAAACTGTTGCCGGTGGCGCTAAACAACCATTAGCATCTGCAACAGCAACACTATAAACACTACTTGTACCCGATGCAACTGTATATGTTTGCCCGGTATATATTCCGTTCCATGTATAAGTACAAGGCTCTGTGGCTCCTACTGCTTGCGCGGTCAGGCTAGCTGTTTGTCCGCTGCAAATAGTAATATTATTTACAACTATAGTTATTGGTGGTGGCTCAATAATTTGTGTCGATAAACTTTGTGAGCAACCGGCTGCATCGGCAACAGTAACCGTATAATTACCGGCTCCTGCTGTAAGAGTGGCAGAATTACTACCCGATGGGGTCCACGTATAACTATAAGGATTAATGCCGCCTGTTGCATTGGCTGTAGCTGTTCCATCGGTTCCGCCATTGCAACTTACACTGGTGGTGCTAACGCTTAGGCTGGTTGTTCCAACCGATAAAATATATTCTGCTCGATACGATACGCCCACACTACTTTCATTTAGTTTCGTCAAAACACAATTGCTCGATGAATTCGGACTAATGGTTGTCCACGCCAAAATCGCATTATGTGTTCTTGCTGCCAAAGTAAGACAGCCTCCTGAACATGAACTTGTATACGCCGAAAAATCTTCAGCTATATCATAATTACCGGTAGTGCTCGTTAAAAAAACACCATAATATTCTGCTAACGGAAATTGTAAACCTGTTGTAACATTGGGTAACGAGTTTACTCTGTATATATGTGCGCCGGCCGGGTTAGTTGTAACATTAGATACCGTAAAAACATCACCTGCAGCATATTGCAATGCAAGCGATTGCGCGGCCCATGTTGCCGGATAAACATTCGTTGCCGTATCACCAATCGGCGCTCCTGAATAGTGCCATCCGTTTGTCGCAAAACCATTTAGTGTTCCATTATATCCATTTCCTGTAAGGTCGGTAAGTGTATTGCCTGCCGTGTTATCAAAACGATAATATCCTCGTAGTCCCGCTTGTGTCGGGTTTATTTTCCTACACATATTATCTCGTATTTGGGTTTGTGTGCGTGTTGTGGTCCAAAAACGCAACTCATCTAAATCTCCATTATAAAATCTATTACCCGTGTTAGCTCCCCAAAAACCCCAGGTAGCAATTGCAATCATATCTGTAGCAGGTTGTATAGGCTGCACAGTTGGGTCAGTGTTGTTTTGCAAAACACCATTAATATATAATTGCATGCCCAAAACAGGGTCTATAACTCCGGCAACATGGTACCACACATTTGCCTGCCAACTGTTCGAGTTCGATACAATAAAATAACTTGCTCCTCCAACCCTTCTGTAAAAAGATATATTTCCTTGCGAGTTTGGCCAACTGGCGGGTGCTATATAAAAACCAAATTCATTGGTGTTAAGCCCGCTTCCATTATTAAAATCTCTTCCAACCAAAGTCTGAAAATTAGGCGAGCTACTGTTCACTAAAACAGGCGATTTAAACCAAAATTCAACCGTGCGGCAATTCGATGCTACATTGGTTCCTAAATCCACATATTGGTTGCTTCCATTGTAAGTAAGTACATTTCCGCTGCCTTGCGCCAAGCCAACTTGCACAACAACAATAAAAACAAGTAAATAAATAAACCGCATTTTATGGTTGGTTATTTTATACAAAGTTAAATTTTTTTTAACAAGTAAAGACCATTTATAAAAGCTTAACAGTTTCAGGCCTTAGTTATTGTGTAATTAACCTAATAAATTAAACTTGTGCTCAATTATTAGCAAAAGCGTACATGTTTGCTTAACAATATTTTAACCTTTAGCTCCGTTATAATATAAAATCACTTTATATTTAGTACATGAAAAATTTCTTCCTTCTTATATCAACCATACTGCTAAGCACATATTCTTTCGCGCAGCTCGAAAACGGTTATAACAAAGCCGAAGTAAAAGATATGATTCAGCTTTGCAACAGCTTTACTTTTTTAGAGTTATACGATGATGATGCCAGCATCCTGCCATCTCAATATAAAAAAGAATATTCCTCAGGCATATATGGCATGGATAATAAATATCAGATATATATTAAAGATAAAATTGCCGTAATTAATTTACGCGGTTCTACCGACCAAAAAATCAGCTGGCTCGAAAACATTTATTTCGCCATGATTCCAGCAAAAGGAGTTATCACCATTTCAGGCGATAAATTTCATTACTGCTTCGCTCAGGATGTCAACGCATCTGTTCACGCAGGCTATGCTCTTGGCATTGCTTATATGCATAACGATATTGTCTATCACATCAACAACCTTAATAAAGATGGCATCTACGATTTTATTATCACGGGGCACAGCCAGGGTGGTGCTTTAGCAAACATGCTGCGCGCTTATTTAGAAAACCTGCCACCCGACCAAATCTCTAAAAAAAATAAATATAAAACCTATGCCTTTGCACCACCTATGGTGGGCAACAAAATTTTTGCAAACGAGTATCAGGCGCGCTACTGTGCAAACAACAGCAGCTTTAATATTATAAACCCGGCCGACCCCGTGCCCGATCTTCCCTTAAGTTATAATGATACCAATTATGTCGAAGCTAATTTAAAAAAAGTGCTTTTTAACCGCGAGTCTTTTAGCCTTAAAGATTTGGTTACCGATGGCGCAGCAAATTTACTCGAAAGTAAAATCGTTAAAATAGCAAATATACTAGGCGCTTCTACCTCCGGACAAATTTCAAACGATTTAGGCCAAGTTACGCTACCGCATTACACCACCGATGTAAACTATCATCGCTTAGGTAATCAGGTCGATATACAACCTGCCGTCTTTCCAAAAGTTTTAAAAGATTCTACCATCCTTAAAAACGATTCGCTTATGCGCGTCTATAAAAAAGATGCCAATGGTAATTTTATAAATAAAGAAGTGTACATAAAAGAGCCTTGGATATATCAGCACAAACCTTACAATTATTATGTAACAATTTTAAAAATGTATTTCCCTGTCGATTATAAAGTGCTCAAAATAAAATACCTGCCCGAAAATGTAATTAAAGAACCTAGTTCTATGTTTTCAAAACTCGGTAAAGCCATCGGCTCAAGTTTAGCGCCTGCAAAACATTAACACGCACACAGTACTTTTATTTTTGTAATGCAAATTTTACCGCAGCTTTCGAATGAATCGTTGTCGTGTCAAAAACCGGAAGACTGCTTTCTTCAGGTTTCATTAAAAGGGCTATTTCAGTACATCCAAATATTACACCCTCGGCACCTTTTTTACTGAAACTACTAATTATTTCCTGATATTTTTTTTTGGTTTCTTCTCTATATATTCCCTTCGTAAACTCATTTATAATCGATGTATGTATAAACTCTCTTTCTTTTTCTTCGGGTATAAGCGCCTCAATATTATGCTTCGTTAATCTATCTGTAAAAAAAGTATTTTCCATAGTAAACTTAGTTCCTAGTAATAGAACCTTCTTTTTATCATGGCTCTTAATTTCTTTTGCCGTTTCATCTGCGATATGTAGAAAGGGAATTTTTATTCTTTTAATTAATTTATCGGCAATTAAGTGCGGAGTGTTTGAACATAACAAAATACATTCAGCACCAGCTTGCTCTAATTTTAAAGCAATACCGCCAATCAATTCTTCCACATCTCCCCATTTACCGGCTTCCTGCATTGTACGATACTCATCAAAATCCACAGAATAAAGCAGAAGCTTTGCTGAATGCGAGCCCCCAAGCTGTTCATTTACTAATTGATTAATTGTTTTATAATAAACCGAGGTGGAAAACCAACTTATGCCACCAATCAGACCTAACGTTTTCATGTTTTACATTTTACTGGTTATCAATATTCATTTTTTTCTTCACGCAAGCAAAATTCCCCTAAAACTTAGCACGTTTTTTATTCGCGTACTTACGTGTGTTAACCGCTCTATTTTTCGGATATTTTATAGAATACGTAAGCGTAATTTTTTGTTGCTCACCCGGTGCAATGGTATAATTCCATAGCAATTTACCGATTGCATCGTCTTTTTTAGCTTTGCTTAGTTCAGTAACTTCAACCACAATCTCACTATTTTGCGATACAGGTAACTGGTCTTCCACATCAATTGATATTGGCAACTTTCTATTATTCTTCACAACAATTTCATAACTCTGTGTTTCTTTTTTGTTTGTGCCCGAGAATGATTTGCTATTAAAATCTTTCAGCTTCGTGCGCGATACCATCACCTTTTTATCTCTTCCAAACGATAAATCAAGCGTATCATCCAAACTGCGTGTGTAAATGTACGATTGCCCCACATAGCTGCCGCCAAAATATACATTGGCAGGCCCTTCAACCAAATCCAGTTGCTCCCAGCCGCTTATGCGTGCTAATAAAAATGCTTCCTTCTCGGTTTTTGGTATGCTGTAATATTTAAACACCGCCGGTAAATTATAATTAGTTACCTCAACAATATAAGGCTTAGCATCAGCAGGTATAGTGTAAGTGTTTTTAATTTCAAACTCGGCACTCAGTTCCGATACCTGCACTTCTTCAAACGTAATAGGTGTTGCTATATTCGGTTTTTCAAGTTTACCATAACCGGCAGATTTGGCACTGGCATCGGCCGATGCTTTTGCTTTAGCATCGTCCATATAATTACTCATATTGCTTTGTGCTTGTATTTGCATTTGCTGGTTTGCATTGCCATAATAATTATTATTATCATACTCATTCTGAAAATTAAGATACCAGGCAGCCAGTTGCGGCTTCGATGCGTTTAACGATGGGTCTGATGTAGATAGTTTTAGTTTCACATTATTCCAGTCAACATCCGTATTATTAAAAACCTTGGCACGGTATTTTAGTTCAATGGGTTTGTTCACGTCTTCTGCAATCAAATCATAGCTGGGTGCCCAACCGGCATCACTTACTAAATATTTTAATTCAATTTTAGTAGTAAGCTTTGTTGCAGCCGATAATAACACAGTTATCTCTGCCGTAGGTGCGGCAAGTTTTCCGTTACACTCATTTATCTCTTTATCTAAACGTGCTATAATATCATAACAAGGATTCATTTTTTTATCCAGTTTAAATATCTCCACATTTATTTCTTTTATTCTGCTGCGATAAAAATCTGCGGCCAATTTCAATTCTGCAATAGCCACCGCTTTTTCTCTGCCACCTAATACTTCGTTATCCATTATCATTTTTTTCTCTGTAACATAGGCTTCTTTTTCGTAACTTAATTGTTCAAGCGTTTCTCTAAGCAATTTCAGCGAGTCCTTTAAATTTTTTATTTTCGGAGTTTCTACACCCCTGTTCAAATAATTTATTTTATCTGATATAGATAGTATCGACGCATCACTGCCTGCATTTATTTGCACACTTTTCGATATCAGGTGTGATGATATGCCTGTAAAAACAATCGAGTTTCTGCCCGCTTCAAGGGTAACAGTTTTGTTATGCGTTACCTCTGCCCCATCCAAATAAACTACAGTCGATTCCACCGGAACTTTTAGGCGTTGTTCATTATCTGTATTCTGTGCCAATAAGTTAAGTAAACAAATACTCAGTAGTGATGTTAAAATGTATTTCATAATCGTTTTTTGTTGAACGAAGTTACACTAAAAGTTTTTTCATGTCTTATTTATCATATTCTTTTTCATTCACTTAATTCATCTCAATTATTCAATTTTTTTATTTAAGTATGTTTTCTATATTTGTTAAATAAATTTTAACCTTTAAAAACTACGTATGAAAAAAATCTTCACCATCGCATCAGTTTTTGCACTGGGCTTAGTAATAACCTTTGCCTGCAAAAAAAGCACAACCACTACACCACCTGCCAGCACAACTAGTACTACAGGCTCTAACTCAAACGTAACAAGCATTACAGTTGACGGAAGCGCATTAAGTAGCATGACAGTTACTGCCGGTGCAAACGGAAGTAGTACGGAGTATCTAGTTGATGCCTCTAGTACTAATAATTCTAACTTAAACTACCCTACTATGTACATTACATTTTCTGGCGGTACTTTACCTACGGCGGGCACTTATACCATTTCTCCTTATTCTGCTTTAAATGCACCGGCTAATGGCTATTGCTATTTCCAGTATAATACAAGTTTTGCAAGCTCAGGGAGCTATGTTGCATCAACAGGTGTGGTCACTATAACACCGGGTTCACCAAACACAGCTGCTTGCTCAAATGTGGTTTGTACTAACACAGCGGCGAGTTCTCATACGGTAACAGCTGCACTTAAATTCTAAAATTTAATATCAAGTATTTGTAAAAAGCCGCTAGTAGCGGCTTTTTTAGTTTAATATAATGCTGTATACTATTTAGGTTTGTTAAACATATAGTCAATCGTGTCTCAAATACTGTTTTTTTAATACATTAGGTGCCTAAAACAAACCAAACCTCATGAAAAAAATAGTACTAACACTCATCATGGCATTAAGCGCAACACTTTATGCCGCGCCCGGAGACACCACGTGGGTCCAGGCAAACATTGTGCAACTCAACAACTATAATAATTTCGATACCGCAGTGGTTTTCCCTAACGGAAGTACCAGCTATCGAAAAATATTGATGGTCTTCACTCTAGGCGAATATGCTTGTGCAGCCGGCACGCAATATTGCCACCAGTGGGATTATACCGTTACTAATTATGTAATGACAAAAACCGACACCTTAGAGCTTAGTCGTTTTATAACGCCTTATGCAAATACAGGCACACCTCGTTTTCCTTCAACCTGGAAACAGCATTATATGTATGATGTTACCGATTTTTATACGCTGCTAAAAGATACGGCAACCATCCGTATTTTTTATTCGGGTTACTCGGGTGGTTTTACAGCTAACGTAAAATTTGCTTTCATCGAAGGCACACCCCAAAGAAACGTACTCGGCGTCGACCCGCTATGGCGCGGTGCTTTTAGCTATGGTAATTCAGCCGACCCAATTATAAATCACGTTCCTGCAAAATCACTTACTGCACCCGTAGGCACACAATCTGCCGAAATGAAATTTACAGTAACTGGTCATGGCTCCGATAACACAACGCAATGTTGCGAATTTGCAAGCCATAATTATTCTGTTTTATTAAACAGCAGCTCTATAGCTCAGAAAGCTATCTGGCGAACCGATTGCGGCTTAAACGAATTGTATGCGCAAGGTGGCACTTGGATTTATAATCGTGGCAACTGGTGTCCCGGCGATGCCGTACACACAAACTCACATCCTTTACCTGCCGTTACAGCAAATACAACTTATTCATTAGGTGTAACTTTTGATCCTTACACAACTACCGGCAATTATGGCGATTATGCTTTAGAAGGGCACGTTTTTTATTACGGAAATTTTAATCACGCCGTTGATGCTTCATTGGATGATATCATTTCACCAAGTAATTTCGAAGACCATTACCGCGAAAATCCTTCAAGCAACAGCCCTGTTGTGCGCGTTCATAATTCAGGCAGCTCAACTATCAATTCTATCACCTTTAGTTATAATGTAAAAGATTCTGTTGTCACTCAATATACTTGGAACGGCACCTTGCTTTCGCAGCAAGATACCAACATTGCCCTTGCACCTTTAAACACATTAACCAACATGTCTTTAGGTGCCGCTAATGGCACGTATATTTTCAATGCAAAAATTACAGCTGTTAATGGTGGAGCCGATGAAGATTCAACCAACAATAAATTTTCATCAAATTTTGTAGCAGCACCTACTTGGCCAACTGCTTTTTCTATAACCCTAAACACAAATACCGAAGGCATAAACTTTATTGGCCCCGGCGACCAAAGTGAAACCACTTGGCAAATAACCGACATGAATAATAATGTACTGGCTTCTCGTCTTATAGATAGTACAAGCATGACCTACGTTGATACGGTTATTTTACCTAGCTTTGGTTTCTATAAATTATCAATTACCGATGCTGGTTGCGATGGTTTACATTGGTGGGTGTGGGATCAAAACCCAAGCTATGGTGTTACAGCAGGTTCATTCATCGTAAAAAAATTAGGCACTGGTGCCACTATTCCAATGAAGGGTTATGTTTACTCAGGTACTTTTAATAACGATTTTGGTTGTGGCTTTAGTCAATATTTTACAACCGGCGGCGTTGCAACTAATATACATACATTATCCTTAAAAGATAATGGCCCTGCAATAATTGCATTTCCTAATCCCGCACAGGATAATATAAACATCACCATCAGCGGCGTTCAATCTGCAAAAGGCCAACTCGAATTAATTGATGGGCAAGGCCGCTCAGTGCTTCAACAAAAAGCATCAGGTGTAAATAACGTAATTAGTTTAAATGGTTTAAGCAATGGCGTTTATACCATTTTGTATACCGACCCTAAAGTATCGCAAATTCAAACACGTATGTTTATTGTAAAGTAGTCGTTATCTAAAACCAAAAAGCCCAATAGAAAATTTCTATTGGGCTTTTTTTATATAAACCAATATCCTATCTAAATTTTTCTTGAAAATATTTCAAATAAAAAAATCAAAAACTGATTTTCATCATTTTTTAAAATGCATGTCGTAGTTAGGTTTGTAAATAAATCTTATACACATGTCAACCAAAGGAGAAAGTAAGTATGCCAACCTAGTTGGTCTTTTAGTAGCAATAACTGTTATATCATCACTAATAACAGTATTTTTTATAACGTATAATTCCTAAAAAACTCAACAGAAAATTTTATTGAATTTTGAATTGGTTCTACTAATTAATTTATCCGATTTTTATGGATGAATAAGCATTAGTGTATTTAAATCTTACCCTGTAGGCTCATCCATCCGCCACCATTATGTACCTCAGTAAACCCATTCGATTTTAAAATACTTTTTGCCGATGCGCTTCGCATCCCTGATGCACAACATGTAATAATGGCTTTATCTTTTTTTAGTTTAGATAAATTAGCAGGTAAACTATCTAGCGGAATGTTTACTGAGTCTTTTATATGCCCGTTTTGATACTCGCCTTTTGTACGCACATCAATAATCACAGCTCCGGTTTTAAGTAATTCTTTATAATCTGTTTTTGGGCCAATGCCAAATAAATTTTTAATTGCTTGTATCATATAATTACGTTTTTATTTATTTAATTTTTCTACCTGAACTGATAATTAGTGCCTGGTGTAACTTGCGTTAACAAAGTTGGCAAAGCATCTGTGGCTATAACCCTTCCTTCTAGTTTTGGTGCCACAGGCGAAAACGCGGCTAAATATTCTTCCATAACATTATGTAAAAGTAAATTTTGCGTAGCTGGCTTATTTACATTTAGCATACGGCATAATGTTGTAGCCGGGTCACCCTCGCGCTCGCAGGCGGTTATAGTATATGTTTTTTCTAAATCAATTGGTTTATCCTTAATAGTTACCGATTGAATGCGTTTCCCTTTTTCATTTGCAATTGTCAGCGTTACCTGCATGCCATTAAAACGCACAAACCAACCGCCAAAACGTTTAGTTGGGTCTTTGGCAAATGTGTTTTCTAATTCTTTTTCTAACCAATTTATAATTTGTTGCCCCGTTACCTCGGCAGTTTTTACTTTTGAGTTAACCGGCAGCATACTCCACAAATAATCTTTGGTAATGTCGGCGAGTCCTGTTTTAGCATCAGGTAACAAAGGTGTACCAAATCTAAACCCGTTCGATATGGTAACATCTGTTTTCAATTTCCACATCAGCGCATCAGTTATCAAATTATCCATAGGCGTTTCAAGTATATAATTACGCATTAATATAGTCTTGGTTTTTCCTATCACTCTTTTTAATTCTTTTTCATAAGGCTTACTAACTTGCTCTACCAAGTTGCTCATCTCCGCATCTGCTTTATATTTTTCAGGATCAACATCCAACAATTCGTACGATTCTTCTTTTATTTTTCCATTCTCTATTACAATATCCAACTTCCCAATAAAAGATGCAAAAGCACCCGGCTCGGTAACTTTAGCATACTTGCCTTGCAGCGGTTCACGTATACGTTCATGTGTATCGGCACCTAAAATATAATCAACACCATCAGCGTATGGTTGCGATGCCAAATTTAATTGTTGTGCCAAACCCATATGCGACATAACAAAAACCATTTTGCATTGCTCCTGCTCTTTCAATATTTTCACATACTTAGCCAAGTTCTTTTCGGGGTCGCAAAATTTTATTCCCTTGCTATAATCGGGTGATTGTCTTATGGGTGTCAATGGGTCGTTGTATCCAACAAATCCAATTTTTATGCCCCCAATATAAAATATACTATATGGCTGAAACATTAAATCCGCATCCGCATCATCATTAAACATGTTGGCGCATATTTTGCGTGCATTATATCCACCCAAATCTTTCACCATCATTTGCTTACCATAAATAACTTCCCAGTTGCCTGGCAAAACCAAATCATAATTTAAATTATTCATAAGCGGTATTAATGCTTGCCCCTCGCTCATGGCCGCAATACCGCTCCCCTGAAAACAATCTCCGCCATCTAACAACAAAGTGTTAGGGTTTTGTTTTCGTAATTCAGTAATCATTGTTTTTAAATGAGCAAAGCCCCCACGTTTTTTAAACGTGGGTTTTCCATTTTCCCAAAAAAACTCATCATGCACATTTACTTGCCCATGTATATCGGTTGTATGCAGTAGTGTAATTTTTTGCGCTTTACCATCTTTAATAGTTTTGCTTTTATACATTTCCTGCGCCTTGCCTTCATCTATCATCGCAAACGATACCAGCGGAGATAAGCCCATGCCAATAGTTGCTGCGCCAATTTTTCGTAAAAAATCTTTCCTCGAAACCCCTTGAGGTATAAGTTTGTCTTTACAACCGCATCCACAATTTTTTTTATGCTGAGTCATGTTATTTATTTTTGCCTAATGTTTTCTTCGCTTGTTCTATGGGTTTAAAAGGCCCAAATTTATGTTGCTGTTCGCTAAAATTATCGGCATAAGGTCCAAAAGGATTATCAATTGGTTTACCCGAAATTTTCGGCCAGTCTAAATGTAAATCTTTTTTTGGCCTTGTTTGCGAGTTTACAAAAGCAGCCACATCCCAGGCTTCTTCATCGCTTAGTTGGGGGTTATCATAGCTTACACCCTGCGGCATGTTGCTTTTTATATATCCCGCAAAGCGCGATAAACGATACAACCCCGCTCCATTATTATAACTATGCTCACCCCATAACGGCGGATACTGATACGTAAGCCCATCTGCATTTAATTTACCCGCTCCGGTTTCAGTATGACAGCTCTTGCATTTCTGCATATAAATTTCCTTGCCATGTGCTGGGTTAGCCGCTCTATCCATATAGGTTAACTCCGTAATGCCTGAGCCTGTTGGTTTTTTTCCTTTAGTAACATCTTTACCCAACCATTTTATATAAGCAACAATGGCTTGCATTTCTTTTCCTAAGGTGTCTAATGTTTTACCATTCAGGCTTCTTTCAAAACAATCGTTTACACGTTTATGAATATTTTCTATCCTACCCGACCGCTCTCTAAACTTCGGATACGTTGAAGCTACCCCTCCATAATTATTTCCAAAAGGTTTTGTTCCGGCATTTAAATGACAATTTTGGCAATTCATTCCATTGCTCATACTGGCTACTTTACCTTTAGGTCCTAAATAATAAGCCGTATTACTAATTAATTTATATCCGTAATAAATGACATCTTTATTTGCTTCTTTCAAAATATCCGATGTATCAGGTGCTACCCACATATCTGCGGTTTTTTCAACCTCCTTGTTTTTATCTTCAATTTTCGGTATATCTATTTTAGCTTCATTAGCAGGTCTCTTTTTAAAAATTTCTGGCAAGCCATTTATGCTTGTAATAACTAGTATAACAACCAAGCCCAATAAAAAAACAACCAATACAAGCAGTTTAGAAATAACTTTGCTTAGTTCTTTTATTATCGATTCTAAATTTTGTTTCTCGTTTTGAAACATACTTTAAATTAATAAGTGTCTTTTTCTATGCTACAACAAATCCAAATAACGGCATTTTAGTACAATAAATAAAGTCTAAATTATTTCTCTTAACTTTAGCCTTCTTTAAAAGGACAAATTATTTTATATTCAATAAGATGAAACAAATTTTAATTTTTACACTCCTGGTAATCAATACTGTTTTATACAGCCAAAACTCTTCCACTAAAAACGAAAAGGATCCGGAGATTTTTACCGTAGTTGAACAAATGCCTGAGTTTCCCGGTGGTGTAACAGAAATGATGAAGTACGTTCAAAAGAATATACATTACCCCGAAACTGAAAGAAACGCAGGCATTGAAGGTAAGTGTTTCGTAAAATTTGTAGTCGAACAAGATGGTTCAATCAGCAATGTCGAAGTTATAAAGGGCGTTCTTAATGGTCCCGGTTGCGATAAAGAAGCCGTACGGGTAATTAAAGGCATGCCTAATTGGGCTATTGGCAAACAAAATGGCAAACCTGTACGGGTATATTTTAATATTCCTATAGTTTTCAAACTTTCATCAGATGGGCAAGTAGCAAAAAAAGATTCATTAAAAAACAATAGTAACCCAACCATCCCACCTGTAAAAAATGAACAACCAAAAATTACCGAGCAACCAAAAAATATAGACTCATTAAATACAGCATTAGAAAAATATACTAAAGCAATTGATTTAAAACCCAACAATGCAATTAATTACAATCAGCGTGGGCTCGTTAAACAAAAATTAGAAGAGTACCATAGTGCTATCGAAGATTATACAAAAGCCATTCAGTTAAATCCCAAATACGATACAGCCTACGTTAATCGAGGTTTCGCTAAACATCAATTAAAAAAAGATAGCGCCGCAATAATAGATTACAACAAAGCCATCGAAATTAGTACTACTTATTTTTTATCTTATCATAACCGGGGAATTTCTAAAAGCAATCTTAAAGATTACAAAGGCGCCATCGAAGATTTTAATAAAGCCATCGAGTTAAACCCTGAGTATTCCAAAGCGTATAACAATCGCGCTTATGCCAAAAAACAATTAAAAGAATATAAAGGTGCTGTCGAAGATTATAACAAGGCAATCCAATTAAATCCAAATTCCGCAAATTCATATTTTAACAGTGGCTTATGCAAACTTAATTTAGAAGATTATGCAGGCACTATCGAAGATTATAACAAATTTATCAATTTAAATACTAAAGATGCAGATGCTTATTTTAATCGGGGCTTAGCAAAAAGCGAATTAAGCAATTATATAGGTGCTATCGAAGATTATACCCAGGCCATTCTATTAAACCCATCTTATGTAAAAGCTTATAACAATAGGGGCTATGCTAAAGAGCAGATAAAAAAATATGAGGAAGCAATTGAAGACTATGATAAAACAATTGAGTTAGATCCCCAAAATGCTTATCCATATAATAACAGGGGGCATTGCAAACATTTGTTGGGCAATGATAATGACGCAATCCAGGATTTCAATAAGTCCATCGAATTAAATCCAAAAAACGATTGGGCATTTTTTTACCGGGGCGAAACCAACAACAAACTAAATAATTTTGTAGGGGCAAGGTTCGATTTTTCAAAAGCTATCGAGTTAAACCCAAAGGCCGCTCGGTATTATAATTCCAGGGGCCTAATGGAAAGCGAATTAAAAAATGATAGCATAGCAATTGTAGATTATAATAAAGCAATCCAATTAGCTCCAAAATATGCCATTGCTTATTTTAATAGAGGTTGGTCAAAAGCCGCTTTAGGAGATGAGTACGGAGCAATAGATGATTATACAAAAGCTGTCGAGTTAGAACCTAAGGGAATTAATGCTTATCATAATAGAGCTAATTGCAAATGGCGATTAAAAAACTATACTGGCGCAATTAACGACTACACCAAATTAATCGAATCAAATCCAAGCAACGTTGCAGAGATTTATTCTTTAAGGGGTCAGGTTAAAAACCAATCAGGAGATAGAAATGGAGCTTGTAACGATTGGGCAACAGCAGATGAATTAGGAAATAGAGATGCCAGAATGTATTTAACTAAGTACTGCAAATAAACTAATTACTTATTTCATTTAAAATGAAGAGAGTAGTCTGCATAATTATATCTGTTTTCTTCATTTGTCATTCAAATTTGTTTGCAGGCAATAATTTAGATGTTTATAAAGAAAAACTAGTTACTTACCGATACACCAAGTATTTAGATTCGGTCAAATTTTATTTCAACAAAGTATTACCACTGGCTCTAAAACAAAACGACTCGGTTTCTGTTTTTTATTTATACAAACATTTGGGCGATGCCTATGAGCATCATCACTTTATCGATTCTACTTTAAAAATGTACGATGTTTGCGAAAAATATATACCAGCAAACAATTATAAATTAAAAGCATTTTTAGTAAACGATAAAGCCTACACCTATCATTTGCTTTATGATGATGATAAATCGGCCGAGTTAAGATTGCAAGCACTTGAGCTTGCCAAAATATCAGGCGATAAGCGCGAAATAGCAAATGTTACGCTTGATGTTGCGGCAGGTTTTGCCGAAATAAATTTATATAAACAGGCCGAACAATATTATTTACAATCTATTCAGCTGGCACAATCTTCAAACGATACTGCTATGCTATCTTATGCTTATCGTTATTATGGTGCGTATTTAATAAACGTACATCAATATAATGCAGCACAAATTAATTTAAGTAAGGCACTGCAATTATCGGGTGTTTTAAAAGATTCTATTTCGCTGGCTTTTACCTGGCATCACCTGGCCGATTATTATTGGAATGTAAAAAAAACCGACAGTTGTTTTTATGTGGCTAAAAAAGCCGAAGGCATTTGGGAGCGCAGAGCCGAGTATATCGACCTATCGGCTGTTTGTATGCAAATGGGTAAGTACTATTTAGTATTAAATAATTATGTCGATGCAGAGTACTATTTAAAAAAATCCGAAAAATATATTTTAAACGATATCTATTTTAACGAAACCCTTTGGGGCAACCTGGCCGATTTGTACAATAAAAAAGGCAACACCAAATTGGCTTTCGATTATTTGCTGCGTGCTAAAAAACTGACTGAAGAAATTAAAGAAAAAGAAAAAGCAGCTAAAGCATTAGGATTGCAATTAAAATTTGAAACCGACCAAAAAGAAATTGAAATAAAAAAAGAAAAAGAAGGCCGTGCCTTAGCCGATTTAAACTCAAAAAACAAAACCGCGCAACGCAATATTATTTTTATGGTACTGGTGTTTATAGTAATTATGTTGGCTATTATTGTTTTTGCTTATTTTAAAATAAAAGATAAAAACAAACTACTGAACAAATCAAATACCGATTTAGAAAACCTGGCGCATCAAAAACAAATTCTTTTAAAAGAAGTGCATCATAGAGTAAAAAATAATTTAACCACACTAAAAAGTTTATTTTACCTGCAAGCCAAATCATCCGATAAAGCAGAGGTTAAACTTGCTTTAGAAGAATGCCAGCAACGCATACAATCAATGGCGCTTATACACCAAAGTTTGTACGAAGAAAACGAGAACGAAAAAATAGAATTTCTGCATTTTTTAAAACAACTTTTTAATGAGTTAGAGTTATCAAGCAAACCCGCCGATAAAGAAATCGAAATTGAGTATAAGGGCATGAATATAGAATTAGATATGTCAACCGCTTTGTTTTTAGGTTTAATATTAAATGAGTTGGCAACCAATTCGTTTAAATATGCTTTTACTCAAAGAGCAATAGGTAAAATTGGTGTTGAGTTACAAAAAGCAACTAATAAATTAACTGTAATTTATTATGATAGTGGCAATGGATTATCTTTTGATTATGAAGAGGGTAAGGGAGGTTTTGGTTTTAAATTAATGCGTATTTTAACACAGCAAATTAATGCAACCATAACATATCAAAAATTACCTGACGCATCGCAGTTTAAAATAGAGATACCGCTTGAACAATAACCTGAACATACTAATTATTGAAGACGAATTACTGATAGCCGAAATGCTAAAAGAAATGTTGTTAGAGCTTGGATATAAGGTAGCAGCCATTGCAAAAAATTACGCCACAGCTACCGACATTTTAAAAAAACAAAGCGATATAAATTTTGCCATTTTAGATATAAACCTTAGCGAAACTAAAACAGGTTTAGATGTGGCAAAAAAAATAAACGATGAATTTAAAATCCCTTTTATTTTTCTTACCTCCTATTCTGATAAAAAAACATTTAAAGAAGCTGTTGAATTAAAACCCGAAGCCTATTTAATAAAACCATTTAGCAAAATGGATTTATTTACCACCTTAGAAATTATTAAGGCTCGCACTTTAGATGCCGAAAAAACCATTGTTATAAAAGACGGACATTTAAGCGTTAAAGTAAAACTATCATCCATCCTATGGCTTAAAAGCGAAAACATTTATGTTGAGGTAAAAACAAACGAAAAAACATTTGTGGTTCGCAACAGCTTAGATAAATTTTTAGAAGAATTAAACGATGACATTTTCTTTCGCATACACCGTTCCTACGCCGTAAATGTAAACCATGTAAAAGCTGTTAATGGGCAGTATGTAATTATTGGCGAAGAAAAAATTCCGCTCTCGCGCAAATTCCGTGATGATTTATTGATAAAGTTTAGCGCTTAGTTCTCAGTCCGAACACAGCAAAAAATCTAATTCAGCATTTAAAATGTACAATTCAACATTTCTAAATGTCAAACTCATACAAAAAAACGTCGTTCACAACATTTTTCTTTCGGGTTTTTTAAATGTTTTTACTTTTACCTAAAATTTAAAACAAAAAATATGAAGAAATTATTTACAATTATTGCCATCGCTTTTTCCATGATGGCCATGTCGCAAAACTATATTGTTTCGGGCTCGTTTAATTCTAGCGAAAACGGCACTTATACACCTGCCGGCACTTGCAATAGCAAGCCAACTTATACGCTATCAAGTGGAGGAAATACATACACTATTATTTGGGCTGGCAGTTATTGGACGGTAGGTCAATTAACTGGCCCTTGCTCCGTTTTTCCCGATTATTTTAACTCATCTACTTCGGCTACGGCGCCCACCGGAAGCACCGGATGGGGAGGGATTACAGTTGCCGTAGCTGCTGATAATATAATGTATAGTGCAAGCTATATGGCAGAGTCGGTTAATGACGATGGCACTGTACCGGGCACAACCACGGTAGTTTTAAATCCGTTTACGGGGGGGCAAGGCTTTACGGGTTCAAACGGCGAAGATTATGCTGCCACGGGTAAAATTATTTTTGCCAATGTACCGGCAGGCCTTACGCTACATGCCATAAAAACAAATAATACTATTGCGGTAACATTTACGGGTGCTGCACCGGCAAATAATAATGTAAATAACACCTATGTTACTTTACAATTTGCCAATAGCGCATTTGCTGTTGGTACAGCAACCACAGTAATTAACTATAACGATAGCATACAAATATTTTTCCGCCAGCAAGTTAATGTAAGTGCTTGTAGTCAGTATACCACTGTTTCGGCAGCCATTGCAGCAGCAACCCCGTTTGATGTAATTGCAATTGGTGCGGGCACTTTTACCGACTCTTTAGTAATAAACATGCCATTAACTTTTAAAGGCATGGGTGCCAATAAAACTATTATACAAGCTAATGCCACACCGGGTGCTGCTCGCAAACCGGTTTTTACTGTTAACTCGGGTTCAGTAGAATTTTATGATATGACAATCCAAAACGGATATGCCTTTCAAAATAGTAACGGTCAAAGTTTGGGCGGTGGTGTTTGTATGACCTCAAACACGGGTTCCGATAAATTAAAAATGGTTAATTGTAAAGTAAGTAACAATCAGGCATATGGTAATGCAAGTGCTTGGGTAGCGGGTGGCGGAATATGTACCAACGGAGCTTTAACGCTTCAAAATTGCGAAATATCAAACAACAGCATTTCAACCGCAAACAATAAAGGCAATATATATGGCGGTGGTATTTTTACAGGGGGCAGCGATACGCTACGCATTATTAACTCCACCATTAGCGGAAATCAATCAATAGGAACAACATCGGGTTCTTTGTGTGGCCTTGGTGGTGGTGTTTACAGTTATGCAGTATCTTATATTGTAAACACAACTGTAACAAATAATAGTGCAACATATCATTCTGGTGGAATTTATTTAGAAGCCGGTTTTAATGATCAGTTACTAAATTCTATTTTTTATGGTAACATCGCATCAAGTGGTATCGATGTTGGTTTATATAGTAATACAGTTATAGATTCTAACTGTATAATTGGTGGGTATAATATTCGTAACGGAGGAACATTAACATCCGTAAATGCAATAAATGCAAACCCTATGTTGTCTCCTTTAGCTAATAATGGCGGTACTACATCTACACATGCATTGCAAGCAGGCAGCCCTGCTATCGATGCAAGTTTGGCAAGCCCTAACACCACCACACAAGACCAACGCTATTATGTAGCCCTTGGTGTAAGAGACCTTGGTGCTTTTGAGTTTAATGGAACAACACAAACATATACCAACTATCCTTTTATTGGGGTTATGAATAACAACAACCCGCAAGTAATTTGTATGGGCACAGGTTACACAATTAATAACCATACATACACAGTTGCAGGTACCTATAAGGATACTTTGGTTGGTGCAAGCTCACATGGTTGCGATAGTTTAGTTGTAACTACACTTACGGTAAATCCGGCTCCAACACTTAGTGTAAACACCGCAGCTATTTGTACAGGGGCAACAGTTACCTTAACAGTAAGCGGCACTGCAACTACTTATACATGGAGTACCAGCGCAACCACGGCATCAATATCTGTTACACCAAGTGTAACAGCAACTTATAGCGTTACAAGTTCAATTGGTAATTGTTCAGTAACTGCGGTATCTACCGTAACAGTAACACCATCATTTACACCAACAATTACTATTACCGAGTTTGTACCATTTGCTCCTTTTGTAAACGTGGCAACCGGCGGCACAGCTACTGCTAATAATAATTATGGTGGTAACGATGCCATGTATGCATTTGATGGCGATACAGTAATAAATGGTTGGGGCTCAGCATCTGGTGGTTTACCTGCATGGTTAGCTTACGATTTTGGAACAGGTAACAGTAAAATAATTAACGAATATTCTATTTTTTGCTCATCGCAAATGACAGGCGGATGGGGTAGCGCAAGCTACGACCCTCAAATATGGACTTTTGAAGGCTTTAACGGTACTACTTGGATTATACTTGATGCGCAAATAGATAATAACCCTGTACAAGATATTTGGAAAAATTATCGTTTTGCTAACAGCACTGCGTACCAAATGTATCGCATTAATATAAGCAACACCCAAGATGGAAGTTATGCTATGGTAACCGAGTTACGTATGGGCTTAAGCAATGTTACAAATCATAACTGCGGCAACCAATTATTTATAGCTGCTAACGATACAAGCCAAAAACCATTTACGTACCAGTGGCAATTAAATGGTTCGAACGTTGGTACTAGTAACGATAGTTTAAGCCTTGCATCATTCCACCAAAACGATATGTTAGTTTGTGTGCTTAACACTACGGCTGCATGTGCAACTACTAACACGCTTACATCAAACACATTAACCATAAATCATGGCCCGGTAAATGCAATAGCAAGTGTAAACGGCACAACACTTACAACAGCTGCAGTTGCAGGCGCAACTTATCAGTGGGTAAATTGCAATACGGGTAATTCCGCTATTGCAGGTGCTACTAATCAATCATATGTAGCTACAACTAATGGTAGTTATGCAGTAGTAGTAGTAACTGCAAATGGCTGTGCAGATACATCAGCTTGCGCAAGCGTAACTACAGTTGGCATCGATAATTTTAATGCAACAAGTAGTTCAGTAACCATTTATCCAAATCCAAACAACGGTAATTTTGTTGTTACAACAACCAATCCTGCTAAAACCATTTTAGTAACCGATATATTGGGTAATGAAATATTTTCAGTTACTCCTAACAACAACACAACTACTATAAGTTTAAATACACAAGCTAACGGAATTTATTTCGTAAAAATAATTTCTGATAATGCGCAAACAGTTAAACGAATAGTAATTAACAACTAAAATGGCGAAGTAATTTATTAGGTATCATAAAACAATAAAGCCACTTTAAAAGTGGCTTTATTGTTTTAAAAAGTGAAATTATAAGTGCTCTTACTTACTAATTACAAGTACGCTTTTCTCACTATTTCCACCACCGGTAACGCTTACAAAATAATTTCCCGCAGGATAAGTAGAAGTGTCAAATTGCAAATCCAAATCACCTGTACCTTTCACAGCTTTCCGGTTGGTAATTTCGCGGCCGTTTATATCAGTAATCCTAACCAACAAATCGCCACTGTAAACAGAAGAGTAATGCAACGTAAAGTTTTTTGAAGTTGGATTAGGAAATATATTCAGGCTTTTTGAACTAGCACTATTATCCAATTTTATACCGGTTGTACCACTGCATGATGGAGAAGAAGACTTATTGAAAGTAAGTGAGTCAATCAATGTATTCGAACTGTTATACGCTGTCATTTTTATTTCGCAACCATTCACACTAAAATAAGCATAGTTATAGGTGCTATTAAAAATATTTATAGCCCATGCATCAGGTGTAGATGATTGTGTATACAAACCTGCTCCGGCTCCTCCCGAAACAATCTCACATCTACCCTGACCTGCCTGACTTCCAAAAGTGGTAACAGGTACAGTAGAACTCACATTAAGGTTAACAGGAAATGAACGCTGATAATTATGGTCATGTCCCGTAAGTACAAGATCTACCCCATAGTCATCAAAAGCTTTCCATACAGTAGAACGATAAGAATTCATATCGCCTGAGTGAGCTCCATCAGTAAAAAAACAATGATGGCATGAAACAATTTTCCAAACTATAGCAGGATTGCTATTGGCGGCTGCAAGTGTGCTTCGCAGCCATGCAAGCTGATTGGCATTACCGGCATCATTTGTATTTATAGTAATAAACAGGCAGTTGCCATATGTAAACGAATAATAAAGATTGGTACCATTAACTCTCGGTAAATCCCAAAGGTTAGTAAACAAGGCTGTATCTGCCGCATCATGGTTACCCATTGCATGAAAAACAAGATTGTTGGGTAAAAATCCGCTTACAGCACTAAAGAAAGTATTATACTGTGAACTAGAATTGCCTGAAAGTGTTAAATCTCCATTAAACAATGTAAACGTAGGGTGACGGGCTATAGCCAAATTGGTAACAGAAGTGAGCACGGAAGGATAATCCCTGCAGTCGCCCATAGAACAAAAAGTGAAAGCATTTGTATTCAAAGGAGGTGCGGTGGTATATGTACCAGCCGATCCCCAAGTATGAGCATTTGAATCGTATAGTTTATAATAAATTGTTGAATTGGCAGTTACAGTAGGAAAAATATATTTAAAAAAATAGGTTCCCGATACATAACCCGTACGGCGGGTTCCTTTAATGCTTCCTTTTTCGTAAGATGAAGTATAACCCCATTTTACAGAATCAGCTGTGCCAGTACTGCTCCAGGTTAGGGTTAACCCGTTAAGCGGATCGGTGGTGGTTCCCCAGCGAATTTGACTGATAGTAGCATCCGCAAGAAACGAAAGTCCTAATATAAACGATAAGGTGATAATTGTTTTTTTCATTTGAAATAATTTGAGCAGCTAAAATAATGCATTTGAAGTATAAAATGCATTACAATTATGTTAATTCTAATTCAAATCCGAAGAGCTTTTTAACAACTCGATTAGGAAGCCCAAGAGGTTTCGGCACACAACCGGATTGAAATTCTACATATATTCGTATCAGAAAAAATGCAAAAAACAGCGCGCAAGTTTTATCGGGTAATGTTAGGTTTTTGTGCCATTATATTGGCATGTATTTTATCAGATGGGTGCAGTACATCCCCAAAAGTTGCTGCAACCGTTGCCCCCAGTCCCGAAGAAACAGCATGGAGAACGGCTTGCAGTAAATGCCATACACTGGATGATGCAAACCCAAGGGGTTATCCGGCTTCACAATGGCCTCGTATAGTAAACAACATGCAAAACAAAAATGGGGGTAATCAATTCAGCGATGAACAAAAGGATTTGATTATCAAATATCTTGTAGCTAATGCTATAATCAAGAATTAAGCGGCAATTCAAACTACAAAAAACGCCGCTTAAAATATTCTAAGCGGCGTTTTGTTTAAAAATGCAGTAACGTTTATTGTTTAATAATTTTTACTTTTTTGTTATCTACTTGCAAATAATAAATGCCCGGCGCTAACTCACCCAGATTAATTGTTTGTGTTTGGTTTTCAATAGTAAACTCAGTTACTTTTTCGCCAACAATGTTGTATAGTATAGCTTTAGTTTTTGCGTTGCTAACTATTGTAAGCTGATTGTCGAAAGGATTTGGGTAAACCAACAAATTATTATCTGCATTTATTTTAGTTATACCGGTAGTTGTTATAGGTGTACAAGTTGAAGTACTTGAACACGAAGCTTCTGTTATAATAACTGCGTAATTTCCGGTTGATATGGCTGTGTAACTTTGGTTTGTTGCACCTGCAATAGGAGTGTTAGCATTATTACAATCAACCCACTGATAGGTTGCACCCGTAGCATTTGCCGTAATTGTTGCACCAATAGCACTTACCGAATTATTAATAGCATTATTAACGGTTAGGTTTGTTGTTACAGTGCTATCACAGCCATTAATAGCAGGAAGTACATCCGTATAAGTGCCTGTAGTTGTATAAGTGTGTGTACCAACTGTTACGCTTCCACCCGCACATACGGTAGGCGATTGACTGCTTGTAATTGCATTAGGTTGGTTAACAGTAACTGTGGCAGAAGTTGAACAACTGTTTGCATCGCTTACAGTGTAAGTATATGAACCTGCAGTTACAGTATACGTACCTGTACCAGTATAAGAAGGAGTACCACCTGATGCAGATACAATGGCTGTAGTTGCCATACCATTACATGAAATAGTACCAGTACTTACATTTATTTGTAACAGAGAGGGTTCGTTGATTGTAATGGTTGCTATAGCAGAGCAACTGTTAGCATCATTTACTGTGTAAGTATACGAACCTGCAGTTGCGGTATATGTACCCGTACCTGTATAAGAAGTTGTACCTCCTGTAGCAGAAACTGTAATAGTAGTTACACCACCATTACAAGCAATTGTGCCCGACGTTGCTGTAGCTGTTAACAAAGTTGGTTGTGTAATCGTAAATGTTGTTGAAATTGAACAAGAATTAGCATCGGTGATAGAACATGTATAGTTGCCCTGAGTTAAACCACTTGCTGTTGCGCTTGTGCCACCACTTGGTGACCAAGAGTAACTTAATGAACCTATGCCTCCGCTTGCACTAACCGATGCCACTGCATTACTGCCACCATTACACGCCACATTGGTTTGTGTATTCGTTGCTGACAATGCAGTAGGTTGTGTTACTGTAAATGTTTTTGTGATAGAACAAGAATTTGCATCAGTAATTGTACAAGTATAATTTCCAGATGTTAACCCACTTGCTGTTGCGCCTGTGCCTCCACTTGGTGACCAAGAGTAGGCATAAGTAGTCGTACCACCCGATACGTTTACATTTGCTATACCATTGCTACCACCATTACAAGCTACATTAGTTTGTGTATTCGTTGCTGACAATGCAGTAGGTTGTGTTACTGTAAATGTTTTTGTGATAGAACAAGAATTTGCATCAGTAATAGTGCAAGTGTAGTCAGTTGCTGTTAAACTACTTGCTGTTGCACCCGTACCACCACTAGGCGACCATGAATAAGTATAACCTGCTGTTCCGCCAGATACGTTTACACTTGCTATACCATTACTTCCACCATTACAAGCCACATTGGTTTGTGTAGTGGTTGCTGATAAGGCAGATGGTTGTGTAATTGTAAATGCTTTTGTTAATGTACAAGAATTTGCATCAGTAATTGTACAAGTATAATTTCCAGATGTTAATCCACTTGCTGTTGCACCTGTACCACCACTTGGTGCCCATGAATATGTGTAACCTGCTGTACCACCTGAAGCAGAAACACTTGCCACACCATTACTTCCACCATTACAAGCTACATTGGTTTGTGCGGTTGTTGCTGATAAGGCAGATGGCTGTGCTATTGTAAATGCTTTTGTTAATGTACAAGAATTTGCATCAGTAATTGTACAAGTATAATTTCCAGATGTTAATCCACTTGCTGTTGCACCTGTACCACCACTTGGTGCCCATGAATATGTGTAACCTGCTGTACCACCTGAAGCAGAAACACTTGCCACACCATTACTTCCACCATTACAAGCTACATTGGTTTGTGCGGTTGTTGCTGATAAGGCAGATGGCTGTGCTATTGTAAATGCTTTTGTTAATGTACAAGAATTTGCATCAGTAATTGTACAAGTATAATTTCCAGATGTTAATCCACTTGCTGTTGCACCTGTACCACCACTCGGTGCCCAAGAATATGTATAACCTGCTGTTCCGCCGCTGACAGAAACTGAAGCTTTACCATTGCTACCACCGTTACAAGCTACGTTGGTTTGTGTAGTGGTTGCTGATAATGCAGTTGGCTGAGTAACATTAAATACGGGAGAAGTATGAGTACAACTATTAGCGTCTGTTACCGTACAACTCCATGTTCCTGCAGTTAACCCAGTAACAGAATTAGTTCCGTCACCAGTTGGGTTACCAGGGTTCCAGTTATAAGTAAGTACACCTGTTCCACCTAATGCAGAAACGCTTGCTGCACCATTGCTGCCACCATTACAAGCAATATTGGTTTGAGATATTTGATTTACTGTAATTGCAGATGGTTGTGTAATAGTAAATATTTTTGTTATTACAGTAGATACCGCATCGGTAATTGTACAAGTATAGTTGCCAGCGCATAGTGATGATGCGGTAGCCCCTGTACCACCACTTGGTGCCCAAGAGTATGTATAAGGAGATGAACCTCCGGAAGGAGTTACTGTAGCACTTCCATTACAAACCCCATTACAAATTAAATTGGTTTGCCCGGTTGTAGCTGATAAAGGAACAACCGTTGTCCATTTAAATGCATCAAGTGCAATGTAATCAAAGTTAGCGCTCGTAGAAAACACTAATTGGTCTATAGGAATATTTGCATGTGTACCACTGCCACCAAATGTTGTAAAATCAATTAAAGCAAAACCATTGGTAACAGCTATATTGCTATTAAACCCAGTACTACTTGATACTGTGAATTTTGTTACTCCACCTAATTTCCCGATAATAGTCAATGTTCCCGCTGATACAGGAACATTTTCGTTAGATCCATTTGCAAAATACATCCAGCAACTATTTATATTAAAAGCCACAGCACCTGAAGTGCCAATAGTAAACCCGGCACCTGTGTTAGCAATATCGTGCCCTGTGTTATCTAAATATTGGTTATCAGCTGCTGTCCCGTTCCATCCTGCAGATGTAAGGTTAGCTACCGAAAAAGGACCATGTGATTGAGAAGTCACAGTAAATGTTTGACTGTTGCTTACAAAAGAAGTTGCACCAACGGCAGACGCCTCGAAATCATAAAGACTGGTAGTTTGTGCCCAAAGACTTGGAGACAAAAACAAGATTGCAAGCAATAAGATTAGTAGATTTTTTTTCATGTTTTAAATGGTTATTCGTTATTTATTTTTTAAGCGCATATGTTGTCTAATTTTATTTTATTTGTCTTTTAAATTAGAAAGTAAATATAATTATTATTTTTAAAATGTATCGCGCACAATTACTTGCTATTAGTGAAAGAATTATAGCATCTGCAACCATTAGTGAAGAAATACAGTATGCCAAACAATTATCCGATTTTTTCGCCCAATTTAATTTAGAAAACGACGAAACTCCGCTACAAAAAAAAACAGAAACAATAATTCAGGGAGGTGTTGCTTTATCTTTTGCCGAGGCCGCTGTTTGTTTAAATGATTATTTAAGAGCCGTTCGTTTTATTAAAGGAACCTATTTCGCTATTGAGGAATTGAAAGAAAAATTTCCAACTGAAAAATTAAATATTTTATATGCAGGTTGTGGGCCTTATGCCCCAATATTGTTACCTGTGTTGTCTCTATTAAACAACAACGATGTCGATGTTGTTTTGCTGGATATTAATGAATGTTCAACAATATCTGTAAAAGAACTTTTGGCAAAGTTAAATTTTAGCAATTATAGTATTGAAGTTATTTGTAGTAACGCCATAACCTATAAACAACCCGAATTAAAACCTTTACACTTGGTGGTTACCGAAACTATGTTTAGAGCTTTGATATCTGAGCCACAGGTTAGTGTTACAGCTAATTTAGCACCGCAAATTACTGAAGGTGGTTTACTTATACCCCAAGAAATTAAACTTAGTTTGGGTTACAGTTTTTTTGCCAAAGAACCTTTTTTACAAAATGACAACACTGTATTTGATGTCTTGATAGAGAAAGCACCAAAAGTGTATAACAAGCAAGTTAAAGTAGATACATTATTTTCAATGAACAAGTGTTATAATTTTTTTGATGCAGTGCATTATAACACATTTAAATTTGAGAGCCCCCTTTATGAAATTCCAAAAGATTTTGCCAATTATCCTGATGTTTGTATTTATACTGACATCCTAATTTTTAAAAACATTAAATTGGGTTTAGCCGAATCGTACATTACAAACCCCTATTGTGTTGCTTCCCTATTTAATTTTACTAATCACACTCACTTTAAATTAATTTATACTTTTAAAGAGATACCAAACTGGACTTATCAATTAAAATAAGAGAGGAGAATAAAAATCTCCTCTCTTAATTTTATTTAGCTTCTTGAAGGGAAAAGCCCTACAGTACAAATGATATAATTTATACCCAAATATGGTTGCATATTGTTATGTGGCATGCTCCCTCCGGTTGGTTGATTAGTAACAGTACCGGTAAGTGATCCAATTGATGCAGCATTTAATGCGGTATCAGGAGTTGAAGTGTTGAAACCTAATGTAGGAGTAAAAGATCTTACTGAACCTGTACCCGGTGTTCCAATTGATGCACCGGCAGTTACTGCCGATTGAGATGAGTTAGCTGAACTAACTTTTACTGTACCTGCACCACCTGAAAGTGCTCCTATGTGTGTATGTGCAGGCATTTCATTTGCCACTAAAGTGTGGTTAGCCTCACCAGCCATCTGTCCTTCCGTTACAGTAATGCCCGCACCTGTGCCTGCACCAACAAGTGTGCGTCCGCATAAGTTAGGCAAGCAAAAAGTGCTTGTTCCGTTACCACCATAAGTGGTTCCTATAATTGCAAAAAGTGCCTGATACGATGAAATGCTTAATGTTTGCCCTTGGCAAAGCATGTAGTTAACCGGAGCAAAATTGCCCGCAAATGCTTTAATAATTCCCATGTACTCGTCCATAATTTTTTTGTTTTTTAAGGTTAATGATTTGATGAATTAATTTTGCGCAAGATATAATTTGCCTTGTTAACAAAACATTAATTAAACGTTTATTATATTACAATCTTTTACAAAATCTTACATATGTTATATGTAAGATTTTGTAAAAGATTGTAAAAATATTTGTCGCACAATAATATTAAGAACTCAAAACTTTTCGTTCGAGTAACTGAAATATTTAAAAAAATTACTTCCACATTTTTTGAATTTGCTTTTGCATGGGTAAATATGTTAAGTACTGAACCATACGCGGTATACTACCATAGTTTGGTGTTGCGCAATGCGGCAAAGCCTGATGCCAAATAACAAAATCTCCCGCATTGCCGGTAACAGCAATAGGCTTAAGTGTTTTAAGAACTTCCTCCCTAGGATTTACATCAGTAGGTAAATTGTTTAACCAATTTTCTATTTCAAGATGGAAACCTGGCACACAATTAAAAGCACCATCATTTGGGCCACAATCACTTAAATATAAAAGGCCTTGTAAAGCAAACGGAATAGGTAATTCAAGACTTACATCCCAATGCAGCTTGCTTCCTAAAAAATTAAAATTGTTTGTTTCAGGTGGATTGAAACTTACTTTATCTATTGTCTTATAAATTTCAGTTGTACCATACAATTGCTCGTACGCTTTTTGTATAATAAATGAATCACGATTTGCCTTAAGCGTAACATGTTGTGTAAATGTAAGCATTAAGCCGCCCTGGTTTGGATGAGTGTTATACCAGGTAGAAGAATCATTAGGGTCCATTTCCAAAAAATTCCAAATAGCTTGTTGTGTTTCCAAACATTGTTTTTTTGGAATTACATTTTTTAAAACCAAATAACCATTTTCGTTCCAAAAATTTATATCGCTATCAGTTAAAACATTTTGATTATTAGAATTTACTAAAGTGTTTTCATATTGAAAACTATTGAGCCAATTTTTAAATTCATCTTGGGTAGGTTTATTAAAATACAAAAATTGCAAGGTTTCTTCTATGCCAATGCCCAAACTGTAAAGTGCTTCTATTTCTTCGTTCCAAGTTTCAGTATCACTGGTTGCATTTATTTTTCGAGTTGAAATACAAGTTCGTTCCCATAAGTTATAAAGTGTTTGCCATTGCTGCATAAATACAATTTAATCTATTATTTAAAAATTTGCTTACAGTATATAACTATAAACCTACTTAATTTTTAAAAACAAAATAATATGCAGCAGGCAAATTATTCAACCATCTATTTATCACCCTAAAACAAATAAACCATCACAAATGTATAATTTGTAATGGTTTATATTTTTCATTTGTAGTCTCCACAATCAAAATCTCGAACTCTTTATTGCAAGATTTTAAGATATTATCAAACCTAAAAACCTATTTATTATCAGTTTAACCTTTATATATTTAAACTTATTTTTTTACTTAGAAGTGTTAATTTGAACATTACCCTAATGCAGAAGCATATACTCCACCCAGCAATACTATAAAGAGAATAAAAGGCCTACTGCCGAAGAAATCAAAGAAATTGCACACAATACTTTTGGTTCAGATATTAGTATTGATACTATTAAAAAAACGAAGCCTGCACAAATAGAATATAGTTTAACTTTTATCCCCTCCGCTTCAACACTTAGCTAATTGCACTGGCTACACAAAATGCACTTGTGCATTTTGTGTAGCTGCGATTTTGTTTTATCGCTTTTTTTCTTATTTTATTTGTGATTGATTTAAAACCAAATCAATCATGTATTTAATTTTATTTCCCTTCACAGAAGCGCATAAGGCAGGGAATAAAAATTTACAAGGGGTTGCCATATCTCATGATTTACTTATAATAGTGGGCGATTTTAGTATAGTTAATAAAATCTCACTTTCAATACTGGCAAAAATGCCTGATTATTTTTATACTTGTATAAGCTATTCGTTTTTCGTTCTTTTTCTTGTATTTAAGAGCTGCATTCAGCATCAATTTTAACATGAGATTGGTGTCGGAATATACTAAGCTATCTCTGACTGAGTGTAAAAGAATACTCAATACAGATGATTTGTTTTATACCGATGAAGAAATAATTGAGTTGCGGGATTTTCTTTACCACATGGCAGATATAGTAATGGATGGTATGAAAAAAGAAGAAACAAAAAATGAATAGAAGGTTTAAATCAATAAAAGATGTTATTAAAGAATTGATTTAATGGAGATGACATTTATAATTATAAATATAAAAGACTATGAAAAAAAGAGCCATCATTTATACCCGTGTATCTACTGACGAACAAAATAATGGGTACAGTCCCGCTGACCAAAAAGATAAGCTTCATAAATACTGCGAACAACACAATATTGAAATAGCAGGTTTTTACCACGATGATGAAAGCGGTAAATCTTTTAACCGCCCAGAATGGATTAAAATAATGGCTTTCATTAAAAAGAACTGGGCTTATGTAGATAATATTCTGTTCTTAAAGTGGGACAGGTTTTCAAGAAACTCAGCGGAAGCCTATGTTACTATCAGGGATTTAAAAAAACTTGGGGTTGAGCCGCAAGCTATCGAACAACCTTTGGATTTTGAGATACCCGAAAGTAAAATCATGTTGGCATTTTATTTAGCTGCTCCTGAAGTAGATAATGACCGAAGAGCTTTAAATGTATTTCACGGAATGCGTAGAGCAAAAAAAGAAGGACGTTGGTTGGGTGGAAGTTTAAGAGGGTATAAAAATGTACGTGATGAAAACAATAGACCAATCATTATACCTGAAGGTGCAAAACAGGAAGAATTAATCAGAATTGCTTTTACAGAATTTGCAAGTGGTTTATATAATATAGAGGAACTAAGAAGAAAATTAAATAAGGAAGGTTTAAAATCCGGTCGTTGTGCATTTTGGACGCTTCTTAGAAACAAGGGTTACATTGGTAAAGTATTTGTTCCCGCTTATAAAGAGGAAGCGGCACATTGGGTAGATGGGCAACATAAAGCTATTATTGATGAACAAACATTTTATGCTGTTCAGGATATTTTAGAGGGCAGAAAAAAGAACATGCCTACTAAAGTTCAAACGGTAAGAGACGAGTTTCCCTTAAGGGGATTTCTTTTGTGTCCGAGATGTGAAAGTAATTTAACGGCTTCTGCTTCTAAGGGTAAAATGGGTGTTAAGTTTTACTATTACCATTGCAGTAAGGGATGTAAGGAAAGGCAAAGAGCAAAAGATGTTAATGAAGGATTTGTAAATTATTTAAGTGATTTGAAACCAAATCCGCAAAGTGTAAAATTATTAGCCGAGATTTTAAAGCAGAAATTTAAAGAACAAAATCACACAGGTAAATCGGAGCTTGAAAAAGTACATCAGGAAATTGCTAAACAAAAACAACGAATCAGCAATGGAAAGGATTTAATGCTGGATGGAGAAATAACTTCAAGTGAATACAAAGAGATGAAGTATGAAATTGAAGAAAAATTAAACAAGTTAAATGCGGAGGAAGGCAGGTTCCGTGAAGGAATCGAAAACCATAGCGAAATAATTGATAATGGGCTTGACATTATATTAAACCTTGATAAATATTATACTTCAAAGGAAACTGCCATAAAACAGCGTATTGTGAGTTCAATCTTTCCTGAAAAGTTGATTTTTGAAAATAAGACTTATCGAACTCTTAAAATGAATAGTGCTATTAGCTTGCTTTGTAGAAATAGTAAGGCTTTGAACGGAGGTAAAAAAGGAAAGCATTCCGATAATGAAATGCTTTCCTGTCAAGTAGTCTCGCTAGGAATCGAACCTAGATCAAAAGTTTAGGAAACTCCAAATTTAAGTTTCATAACCTCAATTAACACTTTGAAAATCAACTAACTAAAATTTAGTCGATTTTTTATTTGTGAGATATTTGTGAGGTAAAACCTTTGTAATAAATATTTCTCGAAAAATTACAACATCTCCAAACTTAAATAAGAATCTCACTATTTAACTTTAACCTACTCAAACTTAAATAACAAATTTTTTATTTAACTTTGTGCATAGATTAATAATTATGAAATCATTCAAATCAGGAACCTATATTCAGGCACTAGATTATAAAGCGTTTAAGCCTGAGAGTATTAACAAATCTTATCACTTTGATGATAAAGAATTACTTCCTCTTTTAGAAAAGGCAAACCTAAAATTGGGAGAGTTAAATGCTTTTTCAGAGCTTGTTCCGGATGTAGATCATTTTATTCGCCTGCATGTTTTAAAAGAAGCTACTGTTTCCAGTAAAATTGAAGGAACACAAACAAACATGGAAGAAGCTTTGTTGCAGGAAGAAGAAATTCAGCCGGAGAAGCGCGATGATTGGCGCGAAGTAAATAATTATATACACGCCCTTAATAATTCGGTGGAACAATTGAATAAACTTCCCTTATCTTCTAGGCTTTTAAAAACTGCGCACAAAACTTTATTAAGTGGTGTTAGAGGTAAACATAAGCTCCCTGGCGATTTTAGGAAAAGTCAGAATTGGATTGGCGGTGCTTCTATTAAAGATGCCGCTTTTATTCCTCCTGTGTGGCAGGACGTCGAACCGCTTATAAGCGACCTCGAAAAATTTCTCCATAACAATGATACAGGCCTACCCCATGTATTAAAGGCTGCCATAGCGCATTATCAGTTCGAAACAATTCACCCCTTTTTAGATGGTAATGGCCGTATAGGCCGTTTACTTATTACACTATATTTTATTCATGCAGGTATTTTACAAAAACCGGTATTATACCTTTCAGATTTTTTTGAGCGCAATCGCAGCCACTATTACGATAACTTAACAGCCGTTCGTACCAGACACGATATAAGGCAATGGCTTAAATTCTTTTTAGTTGGTGTAATAGAAACTTCTGATAAAGCTATTGCCGGCCTTAAATCAATTATTAAATTAAAGCAAGAGTGCGAAACAAAGCGCATTACATCTTTGGGTAAAAAAATGCCAAAGGCACAATTACTTTTGCAGCATCTGTTTACAAGTCCGGTGGTAAGACCTGAAGAAGTGGCCAAAATAACAAGCCAGTCGTTGGTGTCATCTTATAAACTAATAGAAAATTTTGAGCGATTAAATATTTTAAAAGAAATGACAGGTAATCAGCGCAACCGCATTTATATCTTTAATGAATATTTTGATGTGTTTAAATAAAGTGGTTTTTAAAAAGTAAATGCACAAAATTAAATACATAAGAGATAAAAGATCACCAGTATCTAAGACTAACATTAGATGGAAGTACTTTCACACATATGCTTTAGCTTCAGTAGATTCACACATATAGAATGCATAGAAGGGTATATGTATCCTATTTATTAATGAAACTATTCCGTAATAAGAGTGTATTTTTAAAATTCAATAATCCTATTCCTTTATTATTCGTATACATTGTCCCAACTGGTGGCTTTTCCTTTCGAGTAGTCTCCACAATCAAAATATCGAACTCCTTATTACAAGATTTTAAGATACTATCTGATTTAAAAGCTTATCTATTAGCAGTTTATAAATTACATTCGTTTTTTTTAAAGAGCGATAAGTGATATATGTAATATTCCCCTGTATATATATAACACTTTAATAACCTCGTGTCTCCACCTTTGTTCTACAATTATTAAAAGGTATAATATGAAAACTGTTGAATTAAAGGCTACAACCGTACAATTAAGAGATGATGGCATAATTCATATCCACATTAAAGAAGGCAAGGAGATGCAATTAGAAGATGCCATTCAAGTGGTTGATACTATGGGAATGCTTGGCAACAAGCAAAAATTTCCTGTCTTAATAGATTGCGAAGCATTTGCTACCATCGATAAAGATGTTAGAATATTTTCGGCAAGTAAAGAGGCAAACATATATACCTCTGCAGATGCTGTAGCTTATCATTCTTTTGCCCATAAGCTGTTGGCCGATTTTTATGTTAATTACAACAAACCTGCTATCCCTACTAAGATTTTCTTAGATAACGAATCTGCCATAGTTTGGCTAAAAACATTTCAAAAAGAAAAAATTAATTGTCCAAACTAAATCAAAAAACATATGATTTATGTAATACTTCCTTTTTAATATGTAACATTTCTAGGCACCCCCATCCCCATCTTTGTTATAATATTATTTACACCAACAACTTAAAAAAAACTACAATGGAAACCCAAGGATTAAATTTATTTATTGTCGACGACAATAAGTTAGCAGTTGCAGATCTCCAATACTATCTTCAAAACAAATTTGGAGCCACAGTTAACATCTCAACCTTTAACGACGGAGAAAGTTGCTTAGCAAAAGTCGATAAAGAAACCCATATCGTTATTCTCGATTATTTTATGGATGGTAAAAATGGCTTAGAAACTTTAAAATCTATTAAAACGATCAATCCAAAAACAGAAGTCATTATGCTGTCAGGCAATGAAGATATGGGTTTAGCCATTGCAACATTCAGGGCTGGTGCTAAAGATTATGTAATTAAAGGCGACGGCGCGTTAAAAAAGGTAACCAAATTGGTTAATTACGTTATTACGGCTCCGATGAGACTTTTAGTAGATGAGTTTCGTGTATCAAAATACATGGCTATTTTCCTTATAACCTTTGTTACCATGGGTTTAGCAGTAGTAATTGGCATGCAGTTTCTTAAACGATAACCAAATGTGTGAATTATGTAACTCTTTTATCAAGTAATGCCAACATACTTGCCTACATTGCTTAACCTATCACCTCATAAATAACCCCAATTTTGAAATTATACATTAAATATATGGTAAGCAACCGCTGCAAAATAGTGGTTAAAGAAGAGTTAACAAAACTTGGCTTACATTTTATTATTGTTGATTTGGGTGAAGTTGAAATTATGGAAACGCTCACCGGCGAGCAGCTAGAACAATTAAAAGTTGCACTACGCATTTCGGGGCTCGAGCTAATGGATGATAAGCGTGCAGTGCTTATCGAAAAAATAAAAAATGTAATTACAGAAATGATTCATCATACTGATGAGTTGCCAAAAATGAATTATTCTGATTTTATTAGCGAAAAACTGCAATACGATTACACCTACCTCTCAAACATTTTCTCTGAAGTAAAAGGCATCACCATTCAACAATTTATTATTATACATAAAATTGAGCGTGCAAAAGAATTGTTGTTATACGGCGAACTTAATCTTACCGAAATTTCTTACAAACTACATTATAGTAGTGTAGCACATTTATCCAATCAGTTTAAAAAAATTACCGGACTAAGCCCTTCTCATTACAAACAGCTGAAAGATAAAAAACGAAGCCCTATTGAAGATATTGGAAACTCAAACGACACAAATTAAGATTAAGAAGATGGCAAAACAAAAAAAATCAGCAGAATTGGTTAACGCCAATAAAGAAATTGCCTTTCAAGACCAAGAGAAAGAAAAACGTGCCGCCGAATTAGTAATCGCTAATAAAGAACTTGCTTTTCAAAACAATGAAAAAGAAAAGCGTGCCGCCGAATTAATTATTGCCAACAAAGAGTTAGCTTTTCAAAATAATGAAAAAGAAAAACGCGCGGCCGAATTAGTCATTGCTAATAAAGAACTTGTTTTTCAAAACAATGAAAAAGAAAAACGAGAAACCCTTAATAAAGAACTCGAAGCTGTTAGTTATTCTGCAAGATTAGCTTCTCAATATTCTCTTAGTTTAATTGAAGCCAGTCGTGACCCCTTATTTACTATTAGCCCTAAAGGAAAAATAACCGATTTAAACCAAGCCTCTGTTAGAGTTACAGGTTTGTCACGAGAAAAATTAATCGGCACCGATTTCTTTGATTATTTTACCGACCCCGATAAAGCCCGCAAAGGTTATCAAGAAGTTTTTGCCAAAGGATTTGTAGCTGATTATCCATTAACAGTAAGAGACCATAACCAAACCGATGTATTGTTTAATGGCTCTGTTTATAAAGATGATAGAGGAAATGTAATTGGTGCGGTTGTAGTTGCCAGAGATATTACAGAGCAAAAAAGAATTGAAAAAGAACTTATAGAAGCAAAAGTGTTTGCCGAACTGGCAACCGAAATTGCCGAAGAAGCAAAAAGAAAAGCCGAAAGTGCAACTGTTATTGCAGAAGATGCCGTAAAAGCAAAACAGCAATTTCTGTCAAATATGAGTCACGAAATTCGTACACCTATGAATGCCATTATAGGTTTTACAAAAGTGGTACTTAAAACTGATTTAACAGCCAAACAAAAAGAATATTTAACTGCCATAAAAATGAGCGGCGATGCCCTTATTGTACTTATTAATGATATACTCGATTTAGCAAAAGTAGATGCAGGCAAAATGACTTTTGTACACACGCCTTTTAAATTGGCATTATCTATATCAGCCATGCTGCATTTGTTTGAAACAAAAATTCAGGAAAAAAATTTAGAACTGATAAAAGAATACGACAACAAAATTCCCGAAGTATTGGTTGGCGACCCGGTGCGTTTGCACCAAATTATTTTAAACTTAGTAAGTAATGCGGTAAAGTTTACAACCCAAGGCAAAATTACGGTAAGTGTTCGTTTATTAGATGAGAATGAAGAAATAGCTACACTCGAATTTGCCGTTAAAGACACCGGCATTGGAATTCCCGAGAATAAAATAGAAAAAATATTCGAAAACTTTCAGCAAGCAACTAGTGGCACATCTAGGTTATATGGCGGCACAGGTTTAGGTTTGGCTATTGTTAAACAATTGGTAGAGCCACAGGGTGGCAGCATTAAAGTAAAAAGTAAAATAGACGAAGGTTCTACCTTTAGTTTTATACTCCCCTTTCAAAAAACAAAAATCGAACCCGAATTAGAAATAGAGCCTATAGAATTAGATACCGAAATTAAGCATATAAAAATACTGGTGGTTGAAGACATTGCTCTTAATCAATTACTAATGAAAACATTGTTAGATGATTTTGGTTTTGAACGAGAAATTGTGGCCAACGGAAGGTTGGCTATAGAAAAACTGCAAACCAATTCGTATGATATTATTTTAATGGATTTGCAAATGCCCGAAATGAACGGTTTTGAGGCTACAGAATATATACGCAATAAAATGAATTCTAAAGTCCCCATAATTGCCCTAACCGCCGATGTTACCACAGTTGATTTAGCAAAATGCAAAGCCGTTGGCATGAATGATTACATAGCAAAACCGGTAGATGAAAAATTACTATACAATAAAATAATAGGTTTGGTAAAAAAACCTGCAAACATGAAAACAAACGTAGATAAAGAACATACTGACAATAAACCGAAATATACCGACTTACATTACTTAATGCATCGTACAAAATCAGACCCTAAATTAATGATGGAAATGATTTCGCTTTATTTAGAGCAAACACCTCCATTAATAAGTGCCATGAAAGAAAGTTTAAAAACCAAAGACTGGAAATCATTATACGCTGCTGTGCATAAAATGATTCCTTCCTTTTCAATTGTTGGCATTAGCACCGATTTTGAAAACATGGCAAAAAAAGTACAAGAATATGCCAGCATACAAAAACAAATCGACGAGATACCCGCTATGGTGTTGCAACTTGAAACTGTTTGTACGCAAGCATGTAAAGAACTAGAACAAGAATTTAATACAATTAAAAACACTAAAATATGAAGAACGAAAAAATAAAACTTTTTTTAGTGGATGATGATGCTGTGTTTTTAAAATCATTAGAAATAGAGTTTTTGCAACATGCCGATTTTATAATTGAAACATTTGCCACTGGTGAGTTATGTATGGAAAGTTTATCGCACAGCCCCGATGTGATTATTTTAGATTATCAGTTGGATGGTATAAATAAAAATGCCATGAACGGAATGCAAACACTCGATAAAATAAAGCTCTACAACCCCGATATTCCGGTAGTAATGTTATCTTCTCAGGATAAAATAGATGTTGCCATAAACTGCATGCACCACCGTGCTTTTGATTATGTGGTAAAAAGCGAAACTGCCTTTGTACGTTTACAAAAAATTATAACCACTATTTTCCGTTACAAAAAAATGGAAAAAGAATTAAAGTGGTATATGAGTAAAATGTAATTCATCATCGCTAACTCAATTTCACTATAAACTATCATTTCTGTAACCTACACTTCCCTTATTAATTCCAACGGTTTACAAAATGAAAATTTTTTTACGTATACTTTTCTTTGCACTAACAATTTCATGGTCAAAAAGCACCGCGCAAGATACTTCGTTAGTACCCGCACACAAACCCATTAACTCAATTTGGGATATACCGCACAAAACCTTATGGCAAAAATGGATGTGGCCACACCGTAGTATGACGTACGTAATTACAAAACCTCACAAAATTAATTACGATACCGCTTATATTAAATTTTATAACAAACAACTGGTAGTTACATTACCCGTCTCCACAAAATTTTTAAAATTTACTTTAACCGATTTAAAAAGTGGTAATAAATTAATTTTTGCACCTAATCTTCAGTATAATTTAGGCATAAGTATCAGCTCACGATGGGCAACTTTTATTGTTAACACAGGTGCTAAATTATTCGACGACAATATAAATACAAAAGGGAAAACAACTTATAAAGACTATCAGCTCAATCTATATGGGCGAAAAATTACTACTGATATATTTGTACAATATTATAGTGGGTTCTATATTAAAAATTCACAATCATACGGTAGTTATATAAGCAGCAAACCTTATGCAATTCGTCCGGATGTTAATGCGCTAAATATAGAAGTAAGCAGTTATTACGTCGTAAACAATAAAAAATTCTCGTATCGAAATACATTTGGCTTTACTGAGCAACAGAAAAAAAGCGCAGGTTCGTTTTTATTTGGCATTTACTATTCATATTTTTCCGCCAAAGGCAACCCTTCTCTTGTTAGTCAGCCTTTTAGAAACAGTTTAGATTCATCTTCCTTTATTCGTACCGGTCACACACAAAGTATTGGGCTAAACCTCGGGTACATTTATACACTTGTGTTTTTAAAAAAATGCTATGCTACTGCGTCACTTGTACAGGGTTTTGGGGGCGAACAAGTAAATTATAAACGAGATGATAATTCTACCTACAATCAATTAGTTGCCGGTGCCGGAAAGCTAAATGTACGTGTAGGATTAGGTTACGATAATGGACGATATTTTATTGGCAGCATGGGCATCTTTGATTATTTTTTGTTTAATACTAATTTAAATTCAACTTTTAATTACAGCTTCGGTAAATTCATGGTATATGTAGGCTATCGCTTCCCCACATTAAAGGCCGAACGCAAATTACTTCATCGTTTAAAATTAATCGATTACTAAGCCTATCATTTAGCCAATTATAAATGCGTGAATTTTACAACTTGTTTCTAAAGTTGTGTAAGACTTTTCCTTTAAAGAGTATGCATTTTTGCATTGTAGTAATTTAGTTACACTAAAAATAAAAATTATGTATTACGACGGTTATCACTTTTTTGGAATGCACTTATTATGGTGGTTTATTTGGGGGAGCATGCTTTTTTGGATTTTTGCTACGCCATTTTATGTACCAGGCCAGGAAAAAAAGAGAGGTTCATCTTTTAAAATTTTAAGACAACGCTTTGCTTCGGGACAAATAACAACAGGAGAGTATCAGGAGAAGAAAAAAATTCTTGAAGTGGGTTTAACAAAATAACACCAAAACTATTCAAAAAAAAACGGGAGAAGTGTTCTATAGCCATCCTGCAAAGGATAACAACAACAATTAACGGCTACAACACTTCTTCTTTAATTCATTAAGCTTAATTACTCAATCATTAACCACACAAAAAATATTTCATGAAAATTTACAAATTACTGCTTTTTATATGTTTCATAAACATATACAATATTAATGCCCAAAACACTATAGACAATTTTGAGAAAAAATTTAATATGGCTGAAGAAATATTTTCCAAAGTTTATCAAAACGGTAAAGACGAATCCGTTACCTATGCTAAAGGTGGTTATGCTGATGCCATCCCCATGTTACTGAGTTTATATAAGGAAGACCCTACAAACATGAATGTAGCTTTTAAATTAGGAGTTTGCTATCGTGGTTCGCGAAGGTATAAGGCACAAGCCATTCCTTACTTTAGTCAGGCAATTTCTTCTGTTACAGATGACTATGATGGAAGTTTTTACAAAGAAAAAAAAGCACCCCTTGTAGCCTATAAATATTTAGCGGATGCCTATCATATAAATTATCAGTTTAACAAGGCTATAGAAGCGTATCAAAAATATATTGCCGTCATGGTTGAAAACAAAAACATGAAAGAAGCATTGCTTAAAGAAATTAACAGAGATATAGAAATGTGCAAAACCGGGCAGCGTTTAGTGGCTAATCCTATAAACATAAAAATAAAAAATCTGGGCTCTACCGTAAATTCTATATATGCTGATTATTCTCCTGTTTTATCGGCCGATCAAAGCACACTTTTCTTTACTTCTCGCAGAGCAGGAAGCACAGGAGGATTGAAAGATGATGAAGGCAATTTTATGGAAGACATTTATATGTCTTCCAAAACTACAATAGGTTGGTCTCAAGCCACCAACATAGGCTCTCCTATTAACACAGAATCGAATGAGGCAAGTGTTGGAATTTCTCCCGATGGGCAAACTATTTTAATTTATAAAGATGATAATGGAGACGGCAACATTTATAGCACAACTTTGAATGGAGATACATGGAGCACACCAGTAAAACTGAATGAAAATATAAATACAAAATATTGGGAACCAAGCGCTTATTTTTCGGCAGATGGAAACACCTTGTATTTTGTAAGTAATCGCCCCGGAGGTTTTGGTGGAAGAGATTTATACACCAGCAAAAAAACTCCGACAGGAGATTGGACTAAAGCTAAAAACATGGGCTCTAGTATAAACACACCTTATGATGAAGACGCTCCTTTTATTCACGCAGATGGAGTTACTTTTTCTTTCAGTTCAAACGGACATAACACCATGGGTGGCTTTGATATATTTAATAGTATTCTTTCTAACGATTCAATTTGGTCAGAGCCTATGAATGTAGGCTACCCAATAAATACGACAGATGACGATGTTTTTTATGTTATCAGTCCCGATGGGCTTAATGCTTATTTCTCTTCTTTTCGCGAAGGTGGCTTTGGTGAAAAAGATAATTACATGGCAACTTTTATTAATAAAAAAGAAACACCTCTTACCCTTGTAAAGGGTACTGTAGTAGATGAATCGGGCAAGCCGGCTAAAAACGTGCTCATTACTATAACCGATAATGAAACCGAACAGGTAGTTGGCATTTATCATTCAAATAGCAAAACAGGTCAATTTCTTTTTATTCTAACACCGGGCAAAAATTACAACATCACCTATCAGGCCGATAACCATTTGTTTTATTCTGAAAACATGGAAATTCCAAAAGATTCTAAATACTATGAGGTTAGCAAACAAATATCATTGCCACCAATTGTAGTAGGTTCTAAAATTGTATTAAACAATATTTTCTTCAATTTTGATAAAGCAACTTTACGCCCGCAATCAAATGTTGAAATAAAAAACCTGTTATTTATTATGAAGAGTAATCCCAACATGAAGGTTGAAATATCAGGTCATACGGATAGTAAAGGCAGTGAAGCTTACAATCAAAAACTTTCGGAAGAACGTGCGCAAGCTGTAGTAAAGCGCTTAATAGAAAATGGCATTGATGCCAATAGAATGAAAGCGAAAGGTTATGGAAAAACCGTGCCTGCGGCACCTAACAAAAATGTAAATGGAAGCGATAGTCCTGAAGGAAGACAACTTAACAGAAGAGTTGAATTAAAAATTACAGAAATTAATTAATGTAATGTGTGAATTATATAATGAGTAAAAAAGATTGTATAACAATAAAACACCTAAAGCTAACCACCTTTGCCTTGTGAAAATTATTTCACACCTGTGCCGCAGTAACGGAGATTAAAAATAAAAACTATGAAAACAAAAAACGTAATAACAACAATTGCTTTAGCGTCTATCGCTTTAGTGGCAGGATGCAAGAAAAGCACAGCAACAACATCACCCGCTGAGAATAACCTGACGTCCTGATGTTGTAGTAAGCGTAGATGCTATTTGTATGATAAAAACAGCATTTGCATTTCCTTTTGCATCGAAGGTTAAATCACCTGATGAAATGGCAAGTGATGAAGTAGATTTATATAGGCCAGGGGTAAGTGTAAGCCCGCCTAAGTTGCCTGATAAAGTAACTATGTCGGTACAGGTTCTTCCTGCTGCATCATTATAAGCAGCAGTTAAATCTAGTTTTGCTTGAGCAGCTATTGGGTCGTTTATGTGTTGCGTGCCAACTAATATACCGGGAGGAAACCCACCAACTGAAGAACCGGGACTTA
>JABDCR010000010.1:0-20426 GCA_013288015.1 Bacteroidota bacterium
GTGTTATTGCAATTGACTCTATCTACACTCCAATTAAAAACGTAAAATTTGTTGTAGAAAACTACCGTGTTGAACAAAAAACTGATTACGAAAAACTAATCATTGATATTGTTACTGACGGTTCTGTACATCCAAAAGAAGCTTTAAAAGAATCAGCTAAAATATTAATTCACCACTTTATGTTATTCTCTGACGAGCGTATTACGCTTGATACTGAAGATAAAAAGAAAGAAAGTGAATTTGATGAACACACTTTACACATGCGTCAGTTATTGAAAACTAAATTAGTTGATTTAGATCTTTCAGTTCGTGCACTTAATTGCTTAAAAGCAGCTGATGTTGAAACATTAGGAGAGCTTGTTGCATTTAACAAAAACGATTTGTTGAAATTCCGCAACTTTGGTAAAAAATCACTTACTGAATTAGAAGATCTTATTGCAGCAAAAGGTTTACAATTTGGAATGAACGTTGGTAAATATTTATTAGATAAAGAATAACATAGTATTGGTACCCTGTACTTCTACAAAAATTAAATAACATGAGACACGGAGATAAAGTAAATAATTTAGGCAGAAATAGTTTCTTTACCTGCAAAGTTGCAAGTAACTTTTTCAAAATCGTGGTTATCAAGTTGTCTTTTAAAACGAACTTGTTTAAGATTTAATATAATTTCGGTTACATCTTCTGCAACACCTTTAATAGTAGAAAATTCATGATCAACGCCTTCAATTTTAACTGAAGTTACAGCATAGCCTTCTAAAGATGATAAAAGAATACGACGTAAAGCATTACCAATGGTTATACCAAAACCCGGCTCTAAAGGACGAAATTCGAACTGACCTTCAACATCAGTTGAACCTAACATAATTACTTTATCTGGGCGTTGGAAACTTAAAATTGCCATGTTATTATATTTTTTGTTTTAATTAATATTAATTTTCTAAACTCAACCTAAGCACAAGAGAGACTATTATTTAGAGTATAACTCGACAATTAACTGCTCTTTAATATTTTCCGGTATTTGTGTTCTTTCAGGACGGCTGATAAATTTACCAGTCATGTGTTTTGCATCAAAATCTAACCAAGAATATTTGTTTGCTGCACCCGAAATAGCTGTTACAATTGCTTCGTGTGCTTGAGATTTTTCACGAACAGAAACAACATCACCAGCTTTTAAAATATAAGAAGCAATGTTTACCACTTCTCCGTTTACAGTAATATGTCTGTGGCCTACCAATTGACGAGCACCAGCACGCGTAGGAGCAATTCCTAAACGATAAACCACGTTATCTAAACGAGATTCACAAAGTTGTAAAAGAACTTCACCTGTTACACCATGAGCTTTTTGAGCCAAATGGAACATACGCTCAAACTGACGCTCTAAAATACCATAAGTGTATTTAGCTTTTTGTTTTTCAGTAAGCTGTACAGAGTACTCACTTTGTTTTGCACGTTTTTTTGATAAACCGTGTTGCCCTGGAGGGTAGTTTTTCTTTTCTAATGCTTTATCAGGGCCAAATATTGGCTCTTTAAATTTTCTTGCAATTTTAGATTTTGGTCCTATATATCTTGCCATTTCTCTATTTTAATTTTATTGTACTATTAATTCTAAACTTATTATCCTAATCAAATACTATACACGACGACGTTTAGGAGGGCGGCAACCGTTATGTGGAATTGGGGTGATATCAACAATTTCCAATACTTCGATACCAACTGTTCCTAAAGAACGGATAGCTGATTCTCTTCCCCCACCTGGTCCTTTAACATATACTTTTACTTTACGCAAACCTGCATCAAAGGCAACTTTACCGCAATCTTGCGATGCCATTTGAGCTGCATAAGGCGTGTTCTTTTTTGAACCACGGAAACCCATTTTGCCAGCACTAGACCAGCTAATAACTTGGCCGGCAGTGTTAGTTAATGAAATAATGATGTTGTTGAACGTAGCGTTGATATGTGCATCTCCGGTAGATTCTACCTTTACTACACGCTTCTTTGAAGAAGTTTTAGCTGCTGTTGCTGCCGTTGCTGATTGTTGCTTTGCCATTTTTATATCTAAATTCTTTGAATTCTTACTTAATTATTATTTAGTCGCCATTTTTTTGTTAGCGATAGTCTTACGACGTCCTTTACGAGTACGAGCATTTGTTTTTGTACGTTGCCCACGAACCGGTAAACCACCACGGTGACGGATACCTCTAAAAGTACCAATATCCGTTAAACGTTTAATGTTTAATTGTACTTCAGAGCGAAGAGCACCTTCAACTTTGATACCATCGTTAATGATTTTACGAATAGCGTTTTGCTCCGCATCATCCCAATCACTAACTTTTTTGCCAACGTCAACGCCAGCTTCATTTAGTATTTTTTTCGCTTTACTGCGACCTATTCCGTAGATGTAGGTTAAACCTATTTCTCCTCTTTTGTTTTTCGGTAAATCTATACCAGCAATCCTTGCCATGTGTTAATAAAATTTTAAAAAGTTTGCGAAGTTACAAAATTATTTCTATCTGTGCCTAATTTATTTTAAGCCAGAGACTATCCTTGACGTTGTTTAAACTTAGGGTTTTTCTTGTTGATTATGTAAAGTTTACCATTACGGCGAACCATTTTACAGTCAACACTTCTTTTTTTTAGGGATGCTTTTACTTTCATCGTTTTTGTTTTTCTAAATTATATATGATCCGGGTTTTACCCCTCCTGTTTTATTTATATCTTAAAATTATTCTTCCTTTTGTTAAATCGTAAGGAGACATTTCTAATTTAACCTTATCTCCAACTAATATTTTTATGTAGTGCATGCGCATTTTACCAGAGATATGGGCTACCAAAGTGTGCCCGTTTTCAAGCTGAACTTTAAACATAGCATTACTTAATGCCTCTAATATTGTTCCGTCTTGCTCTATTGCCGATTGCTTTGCCATCTACTTTCTCTACCCTTTTTTTAGCTTTGCACCTGCATTGCGTTAGTTCTACCTTTTATACGTCCGCTCTTCATTAAACCATCATAATGGCGGTTTAACAAATAACTTTCAATTTGTTGTAATGTGTCTAAAACAACCCCAACTAGAATAAGTAGGGAAGTTCCACCATAAAAATTAGCAAATTCGTTACTGATTCCCATTCTCATAGCAATAGCAGGCATAACAGCCACCAAAGCTAAAAACATAGAACCCGGTAAAGTTATACGAGACATTACTTGATCTAAGAACTCAGCTGTTTTTTTACCTGGTTTAACACCCGGTACAAAACCACCATTCTTTTTCATATCATCAGCTAACTGATTAGGATTAACCATAATAGCCGTGTAAAAATAAGTAAAGGCAATAATTAATAAAGCAAACACAATGTTATACCATAAACCAAAATGGTTTGTAAAAGCTGATAGGAAATTTCCTGCCTTGCCCCCACCCATTTGTGCTACAGCAGCAGGAATAAACATAATAGCCTGTGCGAAGATGATTGGCATTACACCTGCAGCATTCACTTTTAAAGGAATATATTGTCTAACACCGCCATATTGTTTGTTACCTACAATTTTTTTAGCAAACTGAACAGGAACACGACGTGTGCCTTGTACTAATAAAATACAAGAGATTACAACAAATACTAAGAAAACAAGCTCAATTAACAACATAATTAATCCACCACCTTGAGACTCAACTCTGTGACTTAACTCAGAGAAGAATGCAAATGGTAAACGAGCTATAATTCCAATCATAATTAGCAACGATATACCATTACCAATACCGCGATCTGTAATTTTTTCGCCCAACCACATTACAAAAATTGTACCTGTTACCAATATTAGTATGGTTTGAGCGTACCAAAATGATGTAGGATTAGGAACAACACCTGCAAAGTTGGTAATTTGCGTTGCTATGTAACCCGGAGCCTGAACAGCAGTAACACCAACTGTTAAGAAACGAGTATACTGATTAATTTTTTTACGTCCGCTTTCGCCTTCTTTTTGAAGTTTTTGGAAGTAAGGCACTGCCATTCCTAATAATTGGATAATGATAGATGCCGTAATGTATGGCATAATCCCTAATCCAAAAATAGAAGCGCGGCTAAATGCACCACCCGCAAAAATATTAATAAGAGCCAAAATACCGTTTTGCTCGGTATGGCTGCGAGCATCTGATAATGCTTGGGCATCAACACCCGGAAGCACCACGTAAGAGCCTAAGCGATATATCAGGATTAATCCAAGCGTAAGCAATATACGTTGCTTAAGCTCTTCAATTTTCCAGATATTTTGTAAAGTATTTAAAAACTTCTTCATATATTATAGTTCGGTTGCAACACCGCCTTTTGCTTCAATAGCTGTTTTTGCTGTTGCAGAAAATGCATGAGCATGTATAGTTACTTTTGATTTTAATTCTCCGGTACCTAATATTTTAATTAAATCGTTTTTTGCTGCTAAACCGTTAGCCATTAAAACTTCCGGTGTAATTTCAGTTACTTTTTTAGCATCAACCAATTTTTGGATTAAATGTAAATTTACACCTAAATATTCAACACGGTTAACGTTTTTGAAACCAAATTTTGGTAAACGACGTTGCAAAGGCATTTGACCACCTTCAAAACCACGTTTGCTAGAGTAACCAGAACGAGATTTAGCACCTTTGTGACCGCGTGTAGCTGTTCCACCACCGCCAGAACCTTGTCCACGACCACGACGATAATTTGTTCTTACTGAACCTTTTGCAGGTTTTAATCCTTCTAAATTCATCTTTTAAATATTTTCAACTTTTAATAAATGCGCTACTTTATCAATCATGCCTTGTACAGCAGGTGTAGCTTCTTTTTCAACTTCTTGGTGCATTTTTCTAATACCTAAAGCAATAAGCGTTTGCTTTTGTCTTTCGGTTCTTTTAATGCCGCTTTTTACTTGCGTAATTTTAACTTTTGCCATTTTTATAAATATTATCCGTTAAAAACTTTATCAACTGTAATGCCACGTTGGCGAGCTACGCTAATAGGGTCGCGCATTTTCATCAACGCATCTAAAGTTGCTTTAACCACGTTGTGTGGGTTAGAAGATCCTTTAGATTTTGCAAGTACGTCTTTTACACCAACGCTTTCAAGCACCGCACGCATAGCACCACCTGCTATAACTCCAGTACCGGCCGAAGCTGGTTTTAAAAACACACGAGAACCTCCAAATTTACCATTTTGCTCATGCGGAACGGTAGATTTAAATACAGGTACTTTTACAAGGTTTCTTTTTGCATCTTCAATTCCTTTGCTAATTGCATCGCTAACCTCATTTGCTTTACCTAAGCCGTAGCCTATAACGCCTTTTTCATTACCAACCACAACAATGGCAGCAAAACTAAAATGGCGACCACCTTTTGTAACTTTTGTTACACGGTTTACAGCTACAAGCTTATCTTTAAGCTCAATATCTGTTGTTTTTACTCTTTTTACTATTTCTTTTGACATTATCTTAATCTATTTTTGAAAATTAGAATTTTAATCCACCCTCTCTTGCACCTTCGGCAAGTGATTTAACACGACCATGATATAAATAACCACCACGGTCAAAAACAACAGCCTCAATGCCAGCTGCTTTTGCTTTTTGTGCAATTGCTTTACCTACTTGATGGCTAATTTCGGTTTTGCTACCTGCAGCTTTAAAATCTTTTTCCATTGAGCTAGCAGCTACAAGAGTTTTTCCGGTTTTGTCATCTACTAATTGTGCGTAGATAGCTAAATTGCTACGAAACACGCAAAGACGAGGCATTTGGGCGGTACCCGAAATACGCTTTCTAATTCTTCTCTTAATGCGTTGTCTTCTTTCTAATTTTGTAAGTCCCATTTTATTAAATATTTTGAATTATAATCTTAATTATTATTTACCTGCTGATTTACCTGCTTTACGACGTAAAATCTCATTAGCAAATTTGATACCTTTTCCTTTGTATGGTTCAGGTTTACGTAACGAACGTATTTTAGCAGCAACTAAGCCAATAAGTTGTTTGTCCATGCTTTCTAAAATAACTTTAGGGTTCTGACCTTTTTCAGCAGTAGTTGTTACTTTAATTTCAACAGGTAATTCAAATGTAATGTTGTGAGAGTAACCTAAAGTTAAGTCTAACAAATTGCCTTTGTTTGTAGCACGGTAACCCACACCTACAAGCTCTTGCTCAGTTTTGTAACCAGTAGATACACCAACAACCATGTTGTTAATTAACGCACGAGTTAAGCCATGTAAAGCTTTGTGACGTTTTTGTTCAGTTGGGCGGCTAACTAAAACTTTGCCATCTTCAACTTTTACAGTAATATCTATATCAAATGATTGAGTAAGTGAACCTTTTGTACCTTTAACGGTAACATGGTTTTTATCAATCTTTACTTCAACGCCTTTCGGCAATTCTATCGGTAAGTTTCCTATACGTGACATGATTTTTTTCCTCCTATCAGATTAATAAATATAACATAAAACTTCTCCGCCAATGTGGTGTTTTTTGGCTTCTTTATCTGTCATAATCCCTTTTGAGGTTGACAAGATAGCTACGCCTAAACCATTCATTACACGTGGTAATCTTTCGGTGCCAGCATACTTACGTAAGCCCGGAGATGAAACTCTATCTAAACCTCTGATAGCAGATTGTTTTGTTTCTGGGTGGTACTTAAGAGCTATTTTAATAAGTCCTTGTTTGTTTTCGGTATCTTCAAACTTGTAGTTAAGAATGTAGCCTTTTTCTAAAAGAATTTTTGTTAGTTCTTTTTTTAGGTTTGAAGCAGGAATTTCTACAATTCTGTGATTTGCTTTAATTGCATTCCTAACACGGGTTAGGTAATCTGCGATGGTATCTGTCATTTTTCTCTTTTTAGTATCTTATCTCGCCAGGCAAGATAATTATACGGTTATACTTTATTTTACTTTTCTATTTTTAATTTCTAGAAGCTGCACTTAGTTACACCCGGTATCAATCCGTTAAGCGCCATTTCACGGAAAGTTACACGGCTGATGCCAAATGTACGCATATATCCGCGAGGACGGCCAGTTAATTTACAACGATTACGTTGTCTAACTTTAGAAGAGTTACGAGGAAGTTTTTGAAGTTCATCCCATTTACCTTCTGCTTTTAGTGTTGCACGTCTTTCCGCGTAAAGATCTCCCAATCTTTTTCTTTTAACGTCGCGGGCTTTCATTGATTCTTTTGCCATCTTCTTTTCTTATTTTTTAAACGGAAATCCGAATTCTGTTAATAATGCTTTTGCTTCGTTATCACTTCCGGCCGATGTTACAAATGTAATATCCATTCCGTTAAGTTTGCTAACTTTATCAATATCAATTTCAGGGAAAATAATTTGCTCAGGGATACCTAATGTATAGTTACCTTGACCATCAAAACCTTTCGCGTTGATTCCTTTGAAATCACGGATACGTGGTAATGAAGCTGAAATTAAACGATCTAAAAACTCATACATAGTGTTGCCACGCAATGTAACACGTACACCAATTGCAACTCCTTTACGAAGTTTAAAGTTTGAAATATCTTTAGTTGAATAAGTTGGTACAGCTTTTTGACCTGTAATAGTGGTCATTTCTTTTACCGCGTTTTCAATCATTTTTTTATCAGATACGGCCTCACCTACCCCTTGGTTAATGCATATTTTTTCCAATTTTGGAACTTGCATAACGCTAGAGTATTTGAATTGATCTTTTAAAGCCGGTACTATCTCAGCTGCGTACCTGGTTTTAAGCCTTGGTATATAATTTGTTGTTGCCATCTTACTTAATTACTTCTTTTGTTTTTTTAGAAATTCTAACAAGCTTACCAGTTTTTTCATCAGCTTTACGGCCTACGCGAACTGTCTTACCACCTTCAACTAACATAACGTTAGAGATGTGTACTGCACCTTCTTGTTTTACAATACCACCTTGTGGACTTTTTGCATTTGGTTTAGTGTGTTTAGAAATCATGTTTACACCTTCTACCAATACACGGTCTTTTTTGGTAATAATTTCAAGAATTTTACCCTCTTGTCCTTTCGACTCACCAGAGATAACTCTAACAGTATCTCCTTTTTTTAATTTAAATTTTTTCTCTGCCATTTTCTTTGTATTAAAGCACTTCTGGTGCTAATGAAATGATTTTGCTGTATTGTTTTTCACGTAATTCTCTGGCAACCGGGCCAAAAATACGTGTTCCGCGTAACTCGTCTGTAGCATTTAATAAAACGCAAGCGTTATCATCAAAGCGAATGTATGAACCATCCGGACGGCTAATTTCTTTTTTAGTACGAACAACTACCGCTTTTGACACGATACCTTTTTTTACGTTACCTGATGGTAATGCATGTTTTACTGTAACAACAATTTTATCTCCAACCGAAGCGTAACGCTTTTTGGTTCCGCCCAATACACGTATAACAAGCACTTCTTTGGCTCCGCTGTTATCTGCTACGGCTAATCTTGATTCGTTTTGTACCATTTTTTATATCTTACAGATGTATTAATTACTTAGCTTTTTCAATTACTTCTACCAAGCGCCAGCATTTTGTTTTGCTTAAGGGGCGAGTTTCCATAATGCGTACTGTGTCACCAATGGTGCACTCGTTTTTTTCGTCGTGCGCAACAAATTTAGAAGTCTTATTTAAGAACTTTCCGTATTTAGCGTGTTTTACTTTACGTTCAACCGCAACTACGATAGATTTTTCCATCTTGTTGCTGGTAACCACACCAACTTTTTCTTTTCTAAAGTTTCTTGTTGCTTCTGTGCTTTCTACTTTATTTTCCATTTTCAATCTTATTCGATTATTATTTTTTAAGCTTTACTTTTTTTAGTAAGCTCTGTACTTAAACGAGCAACTAACTTGCGCGCCGTGCGTATAGTCATTGGGTTTTCTACCGGAGAAATTTGGTGACCAATGTTCATTTTAGTCAAGTTACTTTTCTCTTCTTTAATTTTTTCTTTCAATTCTTGAAGTGAAAGTGCTTCGATATCTTTTTGTTTCATTTCTTTTTATTTGAGAAATTAAATTGCTTTTTCTTCTGCGTAATCTCTTCTTACGATAAACTTAGTTACGATAGGTAATTTTTGAGCCGCTAAACGTAAAGCTTCTTTTGCTGTTTCCATAGAAACGCCTTCTGCTTCAAATAAAATACGACCTGGTTTTACCGGAGCAACCCAAAGTTCTGGAGCACCTTTACCTTTACCCATACGAACCTCAGCAGGTTTTTTGGTAATTGGTTTGTCAGGGAAAATACGAATCCATACTTGACCTTCACGTTTCATGAAACGAGTAATGGCAACACGGGCAGCTTCAATTTGACGAGCTGTTACCCAGCAACCTTGTGTAGCTTTAATGCCAAATGAACCAAAGGCTAATTGATCGCCACGTTTGGCGTTGCCTTTCATTTTCATTTTGTGCATTTTTCTATGCTTTGTTCTTTTTGGCTGTAACATTGTATAAGTTTTCTATAATTTAAACTATATCTATCTAAAAATTATTAATCTTCTTTACGTGGTGCGCGTTTGTTAAATTTTGGAGCACCTTTATCGTTTCTGTCGTTACGATCTCCACCTGGTCTTGGGCCACCTTCGCGTTTATTATCTTTTTGCATTCCTTGGTTTGGAGATAAATCACGTTTTCCGTAAATTTCGCCTTTGCAAATCCAAACTTTTACGCCAATTAAACCGTAAGAAGTAAGTGCTTCGCCTAATGCATAATCAATATCTGCACGAAAAGTATGTAATGGTGTACGGCCTTCTTTATACCACTCAGAACGAGCAATCTCAGCGCCTTGTAAACGACCAGATACTTTAATTTTAATTCCTTCAGCACCCATGCGCATGGTAGAACCAATTGCCATTTTAGAAGCACGACGATAAGAAATACGTCCTTCAATTTGGCGTGCAATGCTATCAGCAACTAAGCGTGCATCAAGCTCTGGGCGTTTAATTTCAAATATGTTGATTTGAACTTCTTTTTTAGTAACTTTTTTAAGCTCTTCTTTAAGTTTATCAACTTCTTTACCACCTTTTCCGATAATGATACCCGGACGTGCAGTGTGTATAGTAACCGTAATAAGTTTTAAAGTACGTTCAATTACAATTTTAGATATGCTGCCTTTTGGCAAACGAGCTCTAAGATACTTGCGTAAGTTTGTGTCCTCAACCAATTTTTCAGAAAAATCTTTTCCGCCAAACCAGTTAGAATCCCATCCTTTAATAATGCCTAAGCGTAAGCCAATAGGGTTTGATTTTTGTCCCATCTTTTATATTATTTTTTTGAACCTATTATTAATGTTACGTGATTTGAGCGTTTTCTCATGCGGTAAGCTCTACCTTGTGGTGCCGGTAACATACGTTTTGTCATCAAAGCGCTATCAACCATAACCTCAGTTACAAAAAGACTGTTTTCTTCTGGTCTTGAACCTGTTTTTTGCTCATAGTTAGCAATTGCAGATGTTAACAGTTTTTCTAAACGTTTTGCAGGATGTTTAGTATTAAATTTAAGTATATTAAGTGCTAAATAAACTTCTTTTCCACGAATTAGGTCAGAGACCATACGCATTTTACGTGGCGATGTTGGACAGCTGTTAAGCTTTGCAAAGTAGGTAGTTTTATTTGCCTCCTTGCGAGCTTCAGCCACTAATCTTTTTCTTTTGCCCATTGTTAATTTTTTATCTAATTATTATTTTTTATTGTGACCCGCGTGGCCTTTGAATATACGAGTAGGAGAAAACTCACCTAACTTATGACCAACCATGTTTTCTGTTACATAAACAGGAACAAATTTGTTTCCGTTGTGTACAGCAAACGTATGTCCAACAAATTCCGGTGGAATTGTTGAGCGACGAGCCCAAGTTTTAATAACCGATTTTTTACCGCTTTTATCCATCTTCTCCACTTTCTCAGCGACGTTATGGTCTATAAAAGGGCCTTTTTTTAATGATCTTGCCATGTTTTTTTGTTTTTGTTCTGAAACTCTTTACAGAGCCATTAAACTATTAATTATTTTTTTCTTCTTTCTATGATGTGTTTATTAGAAGCTTTTTTAATGTAACGGGTTTTTAAACCTTTAGCTTTTAAACCTTTACGAGAACGTGGGTGACCACCAGATGCTCTACCTTCACCCCCACCCATTGGGTGATCTACCGGGTTCATTGCTACCGGACGTGTACGAGGACGACGACCTAACCAACGTAAGCGACCTGCTTTACCTGATACTTCTAAACTGTGGTCAGGATTTGAAACCGAACCAACTGTAGCTTTACAAGTAATTAAAATCATACGAACCTCGCCAGAAGGCATACGCAATACTGCATATTTTCCTTCACGAGCAGAAAGCTGTGCGTAAGAACCTGCGCTACGAGCTAATGCTGCTCCTTGACCAGGACGTAACTCGATGTTATGAATGATAGTTCCTAATGGAATATCGCTTAATAACATAGTGTTACCAACTTCAGGTGTTGCAGTTTTGCCAGACATAAGTGTAGCACCAACTTGCAAACCATGAGGTGCAATAATGTAACGTTTTTCGCCGTCTTTATAATGTAATAAAGCAATACGAGCTGTACGATTTGGATCGTACTCGATTGTTTTTACAGTAGCCGGAATTCCGTCTTTATCTCTTTTAAAATCAATAATACGATATTGTTTTTTGTGCCCACCGCCCATATAACGCATGGTCATTTTACCGCTGTCGTTACGTCCGCCAGATCTAGTCTGAGTTCCGATAAGACTTTTTTCCGGTCTGTTAGTGGTAATTTCAGAGAAATCGCCTACCAACTTAAAACGTTGTCCGGGTGTTAGTGGTCTGAATTTTTTTAGTGCCATTTTCTTTCTACTTAAAAATTATATACTTGCGTAAAAATCTATTTTATCTCCGTCTTTTAGGGTTACAACCGCTTTTTTGTTGCGATTTACACGCCCGATAGCTACACCTTGTGTAGTGTTACGTGTTTTAATTTTACCAACGTACTGTTGTGTGTTAACACCAATAACAGTTACGCCATAAAGTTTTTCAACGGCAGCTCTTATTTCTAATTTATTAGCTCTTTTATCTACTACAAAACCATAACGGTTAAACGTATCGGCTTGCGCAGTATATTTTTCGGTGATGATGGGTTTTATAAGTACTTCCATTTTCTTAGCTTAAAATATTTTCAATTACTTTTAACGAGCCTTCTGCAATAATTACGTTACCCGCGTTTAGTATGTCGTAAGTGTTTATATCTGTTGCATTTACAACTTTAGCACCTTGTAAATTTCGAGCCGACAAATATACGTTCTTATTATGGTCTGGCAACACTAAAAGTGTCTTTTTGCCAGCTAAATTCAAGTTTACTAATAAATCGCTGTAATTTTTTGTTTTTGGAGCTTCAAAGTTAAAGTCTTCAACAATAGTTATTGCGTTATCTTTTGCTTTATATGTTAAAGCTGAGATACGAGCTAAACGTTTTACTTTTTTGTTTAATTTGAAAGAGTAATCGCGAGGACGAGGACCAAAAGCGCGTCCACCACCAACAAATAAAGGAGATTTCATTGAACCTGCACGAGCACCACCTGTACCTTTTTGGCGTTTTAGCTTTTTAGTTGTACGGTGAATTTCAGCACGTTCTTTTGATTTATGGGTACCTTGACGTTGGTTTGCCAAAAATTGTTTTACATCTAAGTAAATACAATGGTCGTTTGGCTCAGCGTTGAAAATGGCATCTAATAACTCAGCTTTTTTGCTGGTTTTTTTGCCGCTTATATTTAATATTTCTGCTTGCATGATTACTTCTCTATTGTTACGTAAGAACCTTTTGCACCAGCTATCGAACCTTTAACGATAAGCAAGTTTTTTTCGGCTATAACTTTTACTACTGTTAGATTTTGCATTTTGATACGAGTTCCACCTGTTCTACCCGCCATGCGCATTCCTTTGAATACACGAGAAGGATCTGAAGAGGCTCCTAATGACCCTGGTGCTCTTGAACGATCATGCTGACCGTGCGTTGAACCACCAACACCACTAAAACCGTGACGTTTTACAACACCTTGGAAACCTTTACCTTTAGAAGTACCTGCTACATCAACAAAGTCGCCTTCTGCAAATATTTGATCTACAGTTAAAACTTCTCCTAAACCTTTAACAGCTTCGAAGTGCCTAAACTCCACTGCTCTACGTTTTGGGGTTGTTTTTGCTTTTTCAAAGTGGCCTTTCATAGCTGATGAAGTGTGCTTTTCTTTCTTTTCGTCGAAAGCTAACTGTACTGCTTCATAGCCGTCATGGTCTTTGGTTTTTACTTGCGTTACAACGCAAGGACCTGCTTCGATAACTGTGCATGGGATATATTTCCCAGAGGCATCGAAAAAGCTGGTCATTCCTATTTTTTTACCAATTAATCCTGACATTTTTGTTTATTTACTATTTATTTTTTATTTGATTTCGTTTTACTGTTTTCAGATTTTTGGGTGTACCTAAACTTTAATCTCTACCTCTACTCCACTTGGTAATTCAAGTTTCATTAAAGCATCAACAGTTTTAGATGATGAACTGTAGATATCTAACAAACGTTTGTAAGTACAAACTTGAAACTGCTCACGTGCTTTTTTGTTTACGTGTGGTGCACGTAATACAGTGAAAATACGTTTGTGAGTTGGCAAAGGAATAGGTCCGTTAATTACGGCTCCGGTCATTTTTACTGTTTTCACAATTTTTTCAGCAGACTTGTCAACTAAGTTGAAGTCGTACGATTTTAATTTAATTCTTATTCTTTGGCTCATTTTATATTTCTATAGAAATTTTATACTTTTTCTGCTTTACCTTTTGTTTTTGAAATAACATCTGCTGCTACGTTAGCCGGTGCTTCTGCGTAATGATCAAACTCCATGGTTGAAGTTGCACGACCTGAAGTTAACGTACGTAATTGAGTTACGTAACCAAACATTTCAGATAAAGGAACTTTTGCTTTAATAACTTGCGATTTTCCTTTGCTATCCATTCCCTCAATTTGTCCGCGACGGCGATTTAAGTCACCTACCACGTCACCCATGTTTTGTTCAGGTGTTAAAACCTCAACCTTCATTATTGGCTCAAGTAATACCGGTTTACATTTTGGTAATGCTTCACGATATGCTGAACGAGCACAAATTTCAAATGATAATGCATCCGAGTCAACATTGTGATAAGAACCATCACTTAACGTAACTTTTAAACTTTGTAAAGGGAAACCAGCTAAAATACCATTAGCTAATGAACCTTTAAATCCTTTTTCAACTGCCGGTATAAACTCACGAGGGATGTTACCACCTGTAATATCATTTACAAATTGTAACTCACCTTTAGTTAAATCCCAGTCTGCATCAACCGGCCCGATTTCAACAGAAATATCGGCAAATTTACCACGACCACCTGTTTGTTTTTTGTAAACTTCACGGTGTTTAGTACTAGTAGAAATTGCCTCTTTATATGCTACTTGCGGAGCACCTTGGTTAACTTCTACTTTAAATTCGCGACGTAAACGGTCAACGATAATTTCTAAGTGAAGCTCACCCATTCCGCTGATAATTGTTTGACCAGAATCTTGGTCGGTTTTAACACGGAAAGTAGGGTCTTCTTCAGCTAATTTGTTTAATGATACACCTAAACGATCTAAATCAGCTTGTGTTTTAGGCTCGATAGCTACACCAATTACCGGCTCAGGGAAATTCATTGCCTCAAGTACCATTGGGTGTTTTTCATCACACAATGTGTCGCCGGTTTTAATATCTTTAAATCCTACTGCTGCACCAATATCACCTGCTTCGATAAAATCAATAGCATTTTGTTTATTAGCATGCATTTGGAAAATACGAGAAATACGCTCTTTATTTCCGCTACGAGTATTTAGTACATAAGAACCTGCATCTAAACGACCAGCATACGTACGGAAGAAACACAAACGACCAACAAAAGGGTCGGTTGCAATTTTAAATGCTAAAGCTGTAAATGGTTCTTTAACACTTGGCTCGCGAGAAATTTCTTCACCGGTATCAGGGTTTGTACCTGTAATATTATGTTTATCTAATGGAGATGGCATTAATTCCATAACCAAATCCAACATTGTTTGTACACCCTTATTTTTGAAAGATGAACCACAAACCATTGGAACAATTTTATTTGCTAAACAAGCTTTACGTAACGCTGCTAAAACCTCTGCTTCTGTAATAGTTTCTGGAGCGTCAAAAAACTTCTCCATTATTTTATCATCAAATTCAGAAACGGCTTCTAACATTTTTTCGCGCCACTCTAAAGCTTCTTCTTTTAAATCATCAGGAATTGGAACAACTTTATAAGTCATACCTTTATCTTCTTCGTTCCAAACCATTCCGCGGAAGTTGATTAAATCAACAACACCCGTAAAATTTTCTTCAGCACCAATTGGTATTTGTAAAGGAATTGCGTTACCGCCTAATACATCTCTTACTTGTTTTACAACTGCTAAGAAATCAGCACCAGAACGATCCATTTTATTTACGAAACCAATACGGCTTACTTCGTAATTATCGGCTAAACGCCAGTTTGTTTCAGATTGAGGCTCAACACCATCAACTGCAGAGAATAAAAATACAAGACCATCTAATACACGTAACGAACGATTTACCTCAACGGTAAAATCTACGTGACCAGGAGTATCGATAATATTAATTTTGTATTGATTGTTTTTATATTTCCAAAAACAAGTTGTAGCAGCAGAAGTGATTGTGATACCACGCTCTTGCTCTTGTACCATCCAGTCCATAGTTGCAGCACCATCGTGCACCTCACCTATTTTGTGGTTAACACCAGTATAATAAAGAATACGCTCGGTAGTTGTAGTTTTACCAGCGTCGATGTGGGCGACAATCCCAATGTTTCTTGTATATGCTAAATCGCTCATTTTTATTCTTCTTCTTTAATATATTAGAAACGGAAATGTGAAAATGCTTTGTTAGCCTCAGCCATACGATGCACATCTTCTTTCTTTTTAAATGCAGCACCCTCTTCTTTAGAAGCAGCGATAATTTCACCGGCTAATTTCATAGCCATTGATTTTTCGTTACGTTTACGAGAGTAACCAACCATCCAGCTCATTGCTAAAGCGGTTTTACGCTCAGGACGAACCTCTGAAGGGATTTGGAAAGTTGCACCACCTACACGGCGAGAACGAACCTCAACCTGCGGAGTAACATTTGCTAAGGCTTTGCGCCAAACTTCAATGCCATCTTCGTTGGTACGTTTAGTAACTATTTCAATTGCATCATAAAAAATAGTAGATGCAATAGTTTTTTTGCCGCTGTACATTAAGTTATTAATGAAACGAGTTACAATCGTATCATTAAACTTTGGATCTGGCAACAAATATCTTTTTTTAGCTTTCGACTTCCTCATGTTATACTTATACTATAATTATTTTTTACCTTTTGCGGCTCCTTTTGCAGCGGCAGCTGGTGCACCCGCTTTAGGACGTTTAGCGCCATATTTTGAACGTTGTTGTTTACGACCTTCAACACCTGCAGTATCTAATGCACCACGAACGATATGGTAACGCACACCCGGTAAATCTTTTACACGGCCGCCACGTACCAAAACGATAGAGTGTTCTTGCAAATTATGCCCCTCACCAGGGATATAAGCAATAATCTCTTGCTGATTGGTTAAACGAACTTTAGCCACTTTACGCAATGCCGAATTCGGCTTTTTAGGCGTTGTGGTGTAAACGCGAGTACATACGCCTCTGCGTTGTGGAGAAGAGTTTAAAGCCGCAGATTTGCTCTTATTGGCATCTTTGGTTCTTCCTTTTCTTACTAATTGCTGTATAGTTGGCATGTTAAATCCTTTGAATTAGCTGATTTTTCTACTGTTTTATAACTTTCCCGTTTTTAGGGAGGGCAAAGGTAATAATTTTTTATTGTGAACAACACATTTTTAATAATTAATTGAACTTTTTTTGAAAATATTTTTAGATTACCGTTCAAAATTTTGGTTTTGGCACGATTTTTATGGTCAAAAAAATGAAATCTCCCTTGTGAGGTAAGCTGTATAACCCAATTTTATTGAATTCTATGAAAAAACAGGCTCTTCTTACCTACTTTACCATTTGTTTACTTCCGTTAGATTTTTTTATTAACAATTTCGACAAAAGGTCAAATTGAGAGCATAAAAAATAAAGCGATTTTTAAGACTTTAAGCTCCTCAAATACAAATCCTCTACTTTTTTTCGAGCCCAAGGGGTTTTGCGTAAAAATGTTAAACTTGATTTTATGCTCGGATTTTCGTAAAAGCAGTTAATTTTTATACGTTGTGATAATTCCTCCCAACCATATTGTTTTTGGAGGTGAATCAAAATTGCCTCTAAAGTTATACCATGAAGTGGATTATTAACTTGTTGCATGGAAAAACTAATCTGTATGCTTGGTTTGCTCCTCAATGATATTGGCTTGTTTTTTCAGGTCCTGCTTAATGGTGTTAACATTATCATGCAAGTCTTGCTGAATGCCGTTTGTGGCATCTTTAAACTGACGAATGCCTTTACCCAAATTGCGCATTAAATTTGGCATACCTTTGCCGCCAAACAAAAGCATAACAGCCAAAACAATTACAAACAGTTCGCCTCCACCTAAAAAATCAAATATCAAAAAAACCGGTTTGTAATGCATTTTAAAAGTTTTTATTTTTCTTGAATTTAAGCAAAGTATAAATGCCCAAACCGAAAATTAGAGCAACAATAAACAGTATAAAAATTTCGGAGCCACCAAACTCATTCATGGTGTTGGTTGCGCTAAGCAGGCTATATTTATTGATAAAAGACATTTATTAATTTTTTATAGATACTTTTTTACCAATTAATTCCACCAATTTGCCAACGGCATAATCAATTTCTTCTTTGGTGTTGTATTTGCTAAACGAAAAACGTACCGAAGGACGTGTTACATCAACTCCTAAGCCACGCAATACGTACGAACCTTGGTCGCTACCGGATGAACAGGCACTTCCGCCGGAAGCGGCAATGCCTTGAATGTCTAAATTAAATAATAACATTTCAGCATCATCGCTTGGAGGTAAATGCACGTTAAGCACCGTATATAAGCTGTTCTCGCCAATTTCTCCATTAAATTCAACACCCGGAATATTTTTTTTCAATTCATCAATCATATAATTTTTTAAGCCGCGTATATGAGTTTGATGCTCTTCCATATCTCTAAAACATATTTCAAGTGCTTTAGCTAAGCCAACAATTCCGTAAACATTTTCTGTTCCACCACGCATGTTACGCTCTTGTGCGCCGCCGTGAATAAGGGGTTTCAGCTTAATAGAATGATTAACATATAAAAAACCAACTCCTTTAGGGCCATGAAATTTATGACCGGCACAAGTTACCATATGTACTTTTATATTGCGTAAATCCATAGGGAAATGCCCCATGGTTTGCACAGTATCACTATGAAAAATAGATTCATATTTTTCGCACAACTCACCCACTTTTTTAAATGGAAGTAAAGTTCCAATCTCGTTATTAGCGTGCATTAACGATACTAACGATTTAGGATTTGCCGCTAATAATTCTTCCAGATGTTTTAAATCTACATTACCTTTTTTATCGACCTTTACCCAGCTAAGCTTTATTTTACCTGCTTTTTCAAGCTCGCAAAGTGTATGCTCTACGGCATGATGCTCTATTTTAGAAGATATAGCGTGTGTAATGCCATATGTTTCAATTGCTTTTACAATAGCCATATTATCGGCTTCTGTTCCGCCTGATGTAAAGAAAATTTCGGCAGGTGTAACGTTTAAAAGTTTAGAAACCATTTTACGTGCACCCTCAATAGCAGAACGGGTTTTACGCCCAAATGCATGTATAGAAGATGGATTACCAAACTCCTCTTTCATATAAGGAAGCATGGCTTCAAAAACTTCGTTATCTAATTTTGTAGTGGCTGCGTTATCGAGATAAACTTTCATGTTACAACAGTAATTTAAAACCGTACAAAAGTACGCTATTTTTATCAACCCTAATTACTTGTTTTTAGCCGTTTTAAACGATTCAAAAAAAACACCGAGTTGTTTGTAGCAACAGCACAATTCAGCTTATAACGTCAAAATAATGCGTTTTAATGCTAAAGAAACCCTGTGGTTGTTTTAGCTAAACTTGCAGCTATTATTTAGCTAAAAAAGGGAGGGAAACCTCTTCTACCCTTTTATCTTTTTTTTTTATGTTAGTGGTTGTTAGCTGGTTACTTGTTGGTTATTTTATGGTTACTTGGTTGGTTGTTTAGCTATTACAAAGCTATATAAAAAACTAATTAACAACAACTTACAGGTTTTTTTTGTTGGTCATTTTAACCCTAATTATAAAGAGATTGGTGGTTATTTGATGGTTGTTTTTACAACTAAATACTAAGATTTTTAACGAAGCTTAGTGTTTTTTGTATTTCGGTAAACATAATAACATCATGCTCTACAAATTTTACTTTTTTACGATAATCGGCCACCGTTTTTTCAATTATAGGAGATGACTTAACAGGTTTTCTAAATTCCAGTGCCTGCGCGGCATTCATAAACTCAATAGCAAATATTTTATATACATTATCGACCACCTTGTAGCATTTTGTGGCGGCATTTGCCCCCATGCTAACGTGGTCTTCTTGTCCGTTTGATGAAACAATGCTATCAACTGAAGCAGGCGAACATAATTGCTTATTTTGACTAACAATTGAAGCCGCTGTATATTGCGGAATCATTAAACCAGAGTTAATGCCCGGTTTTGCCACTAAAAAAGGAGGTAAATTGCGAATGCCTGAAATAAGCTGATAGGTACGTCTTTCAGATATACTGCCTAATTCAGCAATGCCCATAGCTAAATAATCTAAACCTAAAGCAAGTGGTTGCCCGTGGAAATTTCCGCCCGAAATAATTTCATCTTCATCAGGGAAAATAGTTGGGTTATCTGTAACTGAGTTAATTTCTGTTTCAATAATTTGCTGTACATGTCTTACCACATCTTTGGTAGCGCCATGTACTTGTGGGATACAACGGAACGAGTACGGATCTTGTACCCACTCTTTTTTCTGTGTAATTAATTTACTGCCTTTTAAATAATTTCTTACAGCTTGGGCAGTTTCAATTTGGCCTAAATGCGGACGAACATTTTGTATTAGCTCACTAAACGGGTTAATTCTTCCAAGGAAAGCATCAACTGATAGAGCGCCTGTAAAATCAGCCAGTTTATTAAGATGGTTACTTTTTAACACACTCCAAACACCATAAGCACTCATAAATTGAGTACCATTTAAAAGTGCCAAGCCTTCTTTCGATTGAAGTTTAATCGACGTTAATTTTAATTTTTTATACAGATTTTCGGTAGTAGTTTTTTTGCCTTGATAATAAACCTCTCCTAAACCTAATAAAGGCAATGTAAGATGCGCCAATGGGGCTAAATCGCCTGAAGCACC
>JABDCR010000010.1:20436-66566 GCA_013288015.1 Bacteroidota bacterium
GATTTTACAGGTAAAATATCATTATTATAAAAGAAAAGAAATCGGTTTGCTGTTTCCATGCTTACAGCAGATTTGCCGTAAATAAAATTGCGGATTTTAAGCAGTAACATAATTTTAACTACATCTTGCGGAACTTCTTCCCCTAAACCGCAAGCGTGCGATTTCACAAGGTTTTCTTGTAATTGTTGTAGTTCATCGTTCGGGATAATAACATTACAAAGCGAACCAAAACCTGTATTTACACCATAAATGGGCTCTTTTTGAGTGGCCTGTTTTTTATCTAAATAAGCGCGACAGGTTTTTATATTTTTAATAGCATCATTAGAAAACTCAAGTTTTGAATTACTTGTTACAATTTTTTCGATATCAGAAATGCTAATGTGCTTTTTTGGATTTAAGGTAAAAATCATACCGCAAAGGTAAAATTATTATAGAAGTGAAGGGAGAAATCAGCGCGATACTTTCTACTTTCACTACTATTTTTATCTTTGTGCACATTCAGAAAAATTGTTATTTAATTTCTAATTCTATCCCAATCGTTCTGATGCTAAAGAAGAGATTTTCAATTAAATAGTTAATGAAAAAAAACAAAGAAAATAAACCAATCTCAAAAATAAAGGAACAAACTGCCGAATTACAATCAGCTACAGCAACTGTTTTTGATAAGTACGCCTTTCAGATTGCTTTTGGGTTAATTGCCTTAATTGGGTTTATAATTTTTAAGGATTATCTTCTTTTTAATAAAATGTTTTTGTTTAAGGATATAGGAAGTGATACGTTAAATGGCTCCTATCCACTTATGTATAATACTGCTGAATATCTGCATCAATTTGGTTTCCCTTCTTGGAGTTTTAGTTACGGTATGGGAGGAAATATTTTGTCTCTTTGGCTACGTGATCCTTTCGATATTTTATTATATATAGCTGGCAAAGATCATATTATCCAATTAATTCCATACAAAGAGTATTTAAAAGTTGTTTTGGGCGGCATAACTTTTTTTATGTATCTAAGGCTTGCTGTAAAAGATTCATTTACGTGTATAGTAGGAAGTTTACTTTTTGCCTTTAGTGGATTCATGATTATTGGTAGTTGTTGGTACATTTTTTCATACGAAGCTTTTAACGTTGCTTTGTTATTACTTGCCTTCGAAAAACTATATCAGCAAAACAAAGGTTATTTATTCCCTTTATCACTAGCCATTATTGCTGCCTCTCAACCATTCAATTTATATGTATATGGGTTATTTCTATTAATCTATACGATTTTAAGATATTTTGAAGATGGGAAAAACACATCGTTTAAACCGCTCTTTGTTTTAATTGGAAAAATGGCAGGACTTGGTGTGCTGGCCTTATTAATGAGTGCCATTTTTTCGATCCCCGATATTGTTCAATTATTAGAGAGTCCGAGGGGCAGTGGAAGCAGCTCTTATTTTGATACACTTAGTTCAAAATCTATTTTTGGATTTGAGCAAAGCATACACAATAAGACTTTTTTATCGCGACTTTTTTCAAATGACTTAATGGGCACCGGTGTTAATTTTAAGGGTTGGCAAAATTATCTAGAAGCACCTATAGTTTATTGTGGAATTTTAAGTCTTGTTTTACTATCGCAGGTTTTTACTTCACAAGAAAAAAAGAAAAAAAGATACTATTTAATATTTCTTTTAATCTTTATCATACCTGTTATTTTTCCTTATTTCAGATACGCTTTTTGGTTATTTACCGGTGATTATTACAGAGCTTTTTCTTTCTTTGTTGCATTGGCCATCCTATATGTTGGATTACAAACTCTTAAGTCATTAAATAGTGGGGCACAAAAAATAAATGCCATTTCTTTAGGTTTTGGAAGCCTTTTACTGCTTTTAATACTTGCTTCTACAACATTAGATGAAATTAAAAGTAAAACTGTTTTTACAATAGCGCTTTTTATGATTATTGCTTATACAGTTTCAATATTATTATTGCCAAATGCTAAATACAAAAGAACAATTCAGTACGTTTTAATCTTTCTCTTGGTTATTGAACTAAGTTATATGGGGTATCTCCCTACTAATAACCGCAGGGCCGTTACCGCACAAGAAATGAAACAAAAAATTGGGTATAACGATTATTCTGTAGAGGCAGTAGCTTTTATTAAAAATAAAGACAAAAGTTTTTTTAGGATAGACAAAAATTATTTCTCTTCTCCAGCCATGCATGGTAGTTTAAATGATGGAATGGCGCAGGGATATTATGGAACATCTTCATACCACTCCTTTAATCAATTGAATTATATAAACTTTATGAAAGAAACCGGGGTTATAAACCCCGGTAATGAATTAGAGACACGTTGGGTAAATGGATTGATAGCCAGACCATTATTAGAGGATTTGTGTTCTGTAAAATATGCTTTACTTAGAAACAGCAATGATGGTAGCTGGAAAGCCATGTATGACTCCTTAACACAATTTTCAGATATAAAAGTACTACGTAATAAATTTGCGTTACCACTTGGCTTTACCTACAATACATACATGACTCAAACTGATTATAAAAAAATTAAAAAAACACTTCAAGATGTTTCTTTGATACAATCGGTTTTTGTTGCTGATTCTTTGCAAAATTCAGTTTCCGGTATACAAAAATACAATGGCATCGATTCAAACATTGTTTATACCATTGATAAACTTGGTTCAGATATTGCATCACGCAAAAAAGACACTCTTGCAATTTCAGAGTTTTTACCAACTCATATTAAAGGAAATATTGATTTAAAAGAGAAAAAAATATTATTCCTTTCAATCCCCTTTGATAAATCATGGGCTGCTAAAGTAAACGGAACAGACCAAAAGATGTTTATTATTGATGGCGGTATGAGTGGGTTATTACTTGATAAAGGAAATAATACTGTTGAACTCCAGTTTACATCAAGATATTTTAAACTATCGCTTATAACAACTCTCTTATCTATGTTAGCTTACATAACTTGGGTGGTTATAGGAACTATAAAAGATAGAAAAGCTACGGCATAGTTCTATATTAGTAATGCCTTAACTGCATTTATTAATGAATTTACGTCTTCTTCTTGCATTGGGTAATACAAAGGTAAAACAACACTATTATCTGAATAATATTCGCTTTGAGGAAGTGAAAGTCCTTTACACTCATTTTTGTATGCTGTTTCTCTATGCGCTGTCATGATGCCTCGACGGGTAGATATGCCTTTTTCAAGCATTTGTTCCATAAAAGCATTGCGATCAATTTTTGCACCCTGCTTTAATAAAATAACATACGATTGATAATTAGTAAAATAACCTTCTTTTTCGTAAGGCAATTGTATGTTTGGTATAGCTTTAAATGCTTCGTTATATTTAGCGGCAATCTTTCTTCTTTCAGAAATAATAAAATCTAATTTCTCTAATTGTTTAATGCCAACTGCCGCTTGAAAATCAGTCATACGGTAATTATAACCTACTTCCAAATGGTCTTCAAAAATTATTTTTCCGGCAGTATGCCTTTCCCTATCATTAACCGACATGGCATGTTGGCGCAATAATTTTATTCGTTTATAAAAATCTTCGCGCGTAGTAGTAATCATCCCTCCATCGCCAGTAGTTATAACCTTACGTGGATGAAATGAAAAACAAACCAAATCTGAATGGTAACCAATTTTTTTATTTTTATATGCCGAGCCTATAGCACATGCTGCATCTTCAATTAAAAGTAATTTATGTTTATCACACAAAGTTCTAAAAGCATCAATATCAGCGGGCATTCCAATTTGGTGTACTAATAAAATTGCCTTTGTTTTTGATGTAATTCTTTTTTCAACATCATTTATATCTAAATTATATTGATCGTTTACTTCTGCAAAAACTGGTATTGCACTTACATATTTAATGCAGTTAGCACTGGCAACATAACTCATGCTCGGGCATATTACTTCGTCTCCTTCTTTTACCCCTGCTACAATCATTGCTAAATGCAAAGCAGTGGTACAGTTAGAAACAGCCACAGCATATTTTGCCCCTGTATAAGCAGCAAATTTTTCTTCAAACTCCTGCACACGAGGTCCTTGTGTTACCCATCCACTTAAAATAGTGTCGTAAGCACTTTGAGCTTCATCCTTTGTTAAATATGGTTTTGCTATTGGAATCATTTTAGATTGTCTTTAATTTTTGTTTTTCGAAATACCAATTAGATAGTTCTTTTAATCCTTGTTCAAGAGAAATGCTCGGCTTATATCCGATTAATTTTTCCGCTTTCGATATATCGGCTAACCGTCTACTAACCGGATTAACTGTATTGACAGGCATATAAACCGGTTCAAGCTGACAGTTATTTACTTTTAATAGAGCTTCCAACATTTGTTTAAGGTTTGTTTCTACCTGGTCACCAACATTAAACACTTCGTCGTCTGCATCGCTAAGAAGACTTAATATATTAGCATGTGCAATATCTTTTACATGTACAAAATCCATGCTATCACTGCCATCGCCAAAAATTGCCGGTTGTTTTTTATCACGAACACAATCCAACCATTTTATCATTACTTCGGTATATTTTCCATCAGTATCCATTCGTGCACCATACACGTTAAAATAGCGCAGGGCAACATACGAAAGACCATACATAAATTTATAACTTCTGAATAACTGCTCGCCCCACAATTTTGCCCCACCGTAAAATGTTTGATTATCATACGGATTATCTGTTTCAGGAGTTGGGAAATGTTGCGCCAAGCCATAAACAGAAGCACTAGAACTATAAATTACTTTTTTTACTTTGTATTTTACGCAGAGTTGTGCCACATCAAAAGAAGCCTGTAACATAACACCAAAACCTTCCTCCGGGTTAGCTGCACACGAATTTATACGTAAGGCTGCCATGTGAAAAACATAATCTGCTTGCGAAATACATTTTTCAAGCAATTCTTTGTTTCTAATGTCGCCTTCAATAAATTCAACTCGCGCATCGCCAATAAATCCTTTCATATTTTCATGACTGCCGCGAATTAAATTATCGAGGATGATAATTTTTTTAGGATTATGCGTTAGCAACTCTTCAGTTACATAAGAGCCAATAAAGCCCGCACCCCCACTCACAAAAATGGTACTATTCGTAATTTTATTCATTTAATTTAACTTTTGCGTGTTTGTTTATTCCTATCCAAAGTAAATAACGAAAACGAAACATATCGTAAATCGTCCATAAAATATCATGTACTTTACCAAGCGAACCAGTTCCTACTTTTCTTTCCTGAAATTCGGCATCAACAGTTTTTATTTTCATATTCAAACAGCGTGCCCGTATAATCATTTCGGGCGTTGTAAAAGCAGGACTTTTAGCAAGCGGGAGTATTTTATTAATTATTTCTCGTCGATAAATTTGTGTAAAATTCATATCCTTAAAACCGCTGGTAAGAAAAGGGAAAAGCACTTTACGAAGCAATATGTTTACGTTTGATGTAAGTAATCTCCAAGAGGTTGCCCCCGAATATTTTTTTCTTTCAAGAACAAGCACATCAATGTCTCCGATATTTTCTAAATGCGTTTTTATTTCAGAAGGTTTAAGAGGTAAATCAATTCCGTTATGAACTGTATATGCTTTTGTAGCCATTGCATGGCCACGCTGAACAGACACGCCCTGATTTAAGTTAATGTAGTTAGGAATTAATTTAATACGTGGATGGCTGGAGAAAAATTCAACTAAAATATTTTGGGTTCCATCTCTACTTCCGTCATTAATAATTATCAATTCAAAATCTTCAAAATCATTTTCAAGGGAAACAAGGCAATCCTCAATAGCAGCTTTCACAATTTTTTCTTCGTTGTAAATTGGTATAATTAAGCTAAGACTTTTTGTACACTTGCCACTCATATTAACTTATTAACGCTTGTTTTAAAGAGTTTACAATGTGTACTTGTTGTTCATGTGTTAGGCCAGGGAAAATCGGAATAAAGAAAGTGTTTTCGCCAACAAAACAACTTACCGGATAATCTTTGTCAGATATTTTTTCATGATCAAAATAAGGCTCGTGATGTAAAGGTTGGATACCAAAACGACAAGAGATATTTTTTTCTGACATTACTTTTAAAACTTCAGCAACTGTTTTTTTAGATTTTTTTGTCAATGTTAAACAATAAGAAGACCATGCGTGCTCAGCATAAGCAGGAACAAAAGGGGTTTTAAGTTCTTCTATTTCTTTTAAAGAAGAAGTAAAAAAATCTGCCTGTTCTTTACGTTGTCTTAGTATTTCATCCATTTTATTCATTTGGATAATTCCTATAGTGGCTTGTACATCCGTCATACGATAATTATATCCACTATCGTAATATTTTTGCAAAACCATTCCTTTTGCTTTATGTCTTTCTAAGTCAGAAACTGATGCCCCTGTAGCACGCAATATTCTTGCCTGATCAGCAATATGCGCATCATCCGTAACTAGCATTCCACCTTCGCCGGTAGTAATCATTTTACGTGGATGAAAACTGAATGTAGTAGTTAAACCATTAGCACCTAAAAATTTATTCTTGTACTTTCCTCCAAAAGCTGTTGCGGCATCATCAATAACTGCAATACCGTACTTAGATGCAATTTTACTAATTCTATCAATGTCGTTTGCCAAACCAATTTGATCTATACTAAGTATAGCTTTGGTTTTAGATGTAATTTTTGCTTCAATCAATTCCGGATTCATATTAAAAGTATCTGCATCTATATCAACAAAAACCGGTTTTGCTCCTGCCATTACAACAGCATTTACATCTGCCATGCAAGTTGAGTCTGCTAAAATTATTTCATCACCATACTTAACACCTGCAATTTTAAATGCTAAATGCATAGATGAAGTACAAGCATTTACTGCTACAGCGTGTTTTACACCTAAATATTTTGCAACAACATTTTCAAACTCCTGCACTTTTGGCCCTTGGCTTACCCAACCGCTATTAATTACATCGCGTAAAGCAAGCCATTCCTCATCGCCCAACCAGGGTTTCATTAAGGGTATTTGATTATCGAATAAAGACATATCTTATTTTTTAAAGGGCCTTACCCCAGTCAAAATTTTTATCTACGCGTCCTTGTATTTTTGCAGGATTACCATAAACAATTTCAGAATCTAAAACGTTTTTTACAACAATGGCACCCATTCCTACAATTGCATTTTTTCCAATTTCTACCCTCGCTCTAACAATTGCGCCGGAAGAAATAAATGAATTAGTTTTAATATTTACTCTTCCACCAATGCATGCTCTGGGTGATATACAAGTGTATTCTTCAAGCAAACAATCATGTTCAACCACTGCACCTGTATTAATAATACAAAAATCTCCGATAGAAGTATTTGAATTAATAATTGCGCCTGCTCCTATCATTAAACCATCTCCGAGTTTACAAGAAGTCATTATTATTGAACTTGGATGAATTGCACTTAAAAAATCTACATTACGAGCTTTAAGAGTTGTTACAATTTTTTTTCTTGTGTGTGGATTTCCAATAGCAATATGTATAGAAGCTTGTTTATCAATGGCAAGCATTGCTTCCATCCCTCCAATGACTTCAACCTCATTAATTTTTGTTTGCCATAAAGATTTATTCTCGTCAACAAAATAAAATGTTCTCTCCGGAAATTGTGCCCTTAAAATATCCAACACAACTCTGCCCTGCGCACCACAACCAAAAATAAATCCCGGAGCTTGCATTAATATTTATTAATGATGTTTATTACATGGTTTACATCTTCATCACCCAACTCAGCATACATAGGTAAAGATATACAATGAGCCGCTAAATATTCTGAATTAGGACAATCGCCTACTTTATAATTTAAATGAGCATAAGCTTTTTGTAAATGGCAAGGAACAGGATAATGAAAACCAGGGTTAATTCCGTTAGATTGTAAATGCTTTAAAAAAGCATCTTTATCCTCAGTTGTAACAACAAACAAATGGTATATCGAATCTGCCCCTACTGGCTGTTGTTGCATTTTTATTTTAGGGTTTTTTATTTTGCTCAAATATTGCTTTGCAATTTCTCTACGGCGATTATTCCAGCCTTCTAAATATTTTAATTTAATAGTTAAAGACGCTCCTTCTAATCCTCCCATACGCATATTAAAGCCTAACTCATCGTGATAATAACGAACTGTACTACCATGGTTTCGCAGGCTTTGTAAGTGCTTATAATATTTTTCGTTATTGGTTGTAATGCCACCACCTTCTCCACATGCCCCTAAATTTTTTCCCGGATAGAAACTAAAACAGGCCATTTCACCAAAACCACCAACGGTTTTGTTTTTGTAACGAGCACCCTGTGCCTGTGCAGCATCTTCAATTAAAAAGAGTTTGTGTTTATCGCCAATTGCTTTTACGGCTTCAACATCAAATGGCATTCCATACAAATGAACACCAATAATTGCTTTTGTTTTAGGGGTAATTTTTTCTTCTATTTTTTTTGCATCAATCTCCCAAGTATCTTTATCACAATCAACAAAAACCGGAGCAGCTCCACTATAAGAAACTCCCCAGGCAGTTGCAATAAATGTATTGGCAGGTACAATTACTTCATCACCATGACCTATGCCTAAAGCAAGCATAGCAAGATGCAATGCAGATGTTCCATTATTTACACCTACACAATATTTTGTTTGGGTATAATTACAAAATGCTTTTTCAAACTCTTCTACAAAAGGCCCTCCTGAAAATGCTGTATTTTCATAAACCTTTTCAAAGGCAGCAAAAATTTCTGCTTTGACTTGTTGGTGTTGTTTTTTTAAATCTAAACAATTGATGGTTGTACTTGTTGAATTCATCTGTCGCTTACTTTTTTAATTGTTTTTGCAGGGTTACCTGCTACTATTGTATTTGCCGGAACATTTTTTAAAACTACTGAGCCCGCGCCAACTATTGAATTTTCGCCAACAGTTACACCGCAAAGTATAGTTACACTTGAACCAATTGATGCTCCTTTTTTTATTCTTGTTTCTTCCACTTTCCAATCGGCATCTGTTTGCAAACTACCATCAGCATTAGTAGCACGTGGAAAGCGGTCGTTAATAAAAGTAACATTATGTCCAATAAAAACATTATCTTCTATATGAACGCCTTCGCAAATAAATGTGTGGCTTGATATTTTGCAATTTTTACCAATAGCAGCACCTTTTTGAATTTCTACAAAGGCACCTACTTTACTTCCATCATCTATGCTGCACCCATAGGCATTTACAAAATTGAATATTTTTACATCTTTGCCAACCTTAACATTGTTTAAAGATTGCTTATCATTATTAATTGTAATTACTTCCATTATAATTTAATTTCTTTTCCGTTTTCCTTCAGTGAATTATCTGCTGCTTCAAGTATTTTCACAATATCAATGCCAAGTTCATAATTAGAAACCGGGGAAGTGCTTTTAATAATTGATTGGATAAAATCATTAGCCATGTGTGCTAATGCCTCTCTAGTATCAAGCTTAGGAATAAAAACATCCCCTGTACGATAATCAACTAAAATTTTTTGTTTATCCTCATTTGACTTGACAGAGTACCCTGTATCATATATTTTTATTTTCTCGGTAGGCTCAATATCATTATATAAAATCATTTTTTTATCACCTCCTATTAATACAGATCGAATTTTAACAGGTGAGGACCAAGAGCAACTAAAGTGAGCCATAAAGCCTGACTGGTAATTAATAGTCATGTAGGCAATATTTTCGATTTTATTATTGGTGTGAGAAACACCGGTAGCATTTACACTAAAAGGTTTTTCATTATGAATATATTTAAGCACTGAAATATCGTGAGGCGCTAAATCCCACAATACATTTATATCAGGTTGAAAAAGCCCCAGGTTAATGCGGGTTGAATCAAAATAATTTGTTTTACCAATATCACCACTTTCTATTAATTTCCTGATATACTGTACCGCACCTGTATATAAAAAAGTATGGTCAATCATTAACAATTTGTTATGTTTTTGAGCCAGCTCAATTAATTCTTCAGCTTCCTTTACTGTTCTGGTCATTGGTTTTTCAATCAAAACATGCTTTCCGTTTTGCAAAGCAGTTTTTGCTAAACCAAAATGAGTAAAAACAGGAGTTGCAATTACAACAGCATCAATGTCTTTATCTGTTAAAGCATCATTAATTTGAGTGCTGATATTTATTGCCGGAAATGCTTTTTTAACAAGCTGAAGGCGCTCTTCTCTTGAATCTACAACAAGCGTTATTTTACAATCAGGTGTGTTATAAAAATTTCTCACTAGGTTTGGTCCCCAGTATCCATATCCAATTACCGCCAAACGTATCATACAGGTAAAATATTAGGACTTAAAAGTAGCATTTTTATGCTAAATCCACTACTTAAAATTAACAACGTAATTTAGGCTTATTGAAAGCTTATTTCAGGCAATTAGAGAGGTAAAAAAAACTATTTTACAACTGAAATAGTACCCGAATAAGAATGGCTTTTATGAAAAATATCTTTTAGTTCAACTTTCCAAACATATACATCTTCTTGTACTTCCTGCCCATTTATTTTACCGTCCCAACCTTGATTTGGGTTAGTTATACTAAGTATTTGATGTCCCCAACGGTCATAAATCAGCATTTTAAAACTACTATTATCCCACCCTGTTCCAATTGGTAAAAACTTTTCATTATAAATATCTCCATTAGGCGTAAAAGCAGCAGGTGCATAAAAAGTAAATACATCATGTATAAGTACTTCACGAATAACAGTATCTGTACATCCTTTTTGATCATGTACAATTAGTGTTACAGGATAACTTCCTTCTCCCAAATAGAGATAAGAAGGGTTTGTTAAATTAGATCCATTTGAATCGCCAAAATACCATTGAGAGATTATATAATTTGAAGACTCATTATAAAAATTAATCTCCATATTAAAAACATCTGTATCAAAAGTAGAAGCGCTAAAAGCTGCAGTTGGAGAAGGAAATACAGTTACCATACTACTTGAACTAACTGTTTTTACACAACCTAATGTGGTTGTGTATGTAAAGCTTACATTATAACTGCCTTGATTAGTGAAGCAATGGAATGGTTGTTGTACGGACGAGGAACTACCATCTCCAAAATTCCATTTCCATGTAGATAATGTATCATAAGGGATATTGTTAAAGTAAACACAAACCGGCTTACAACCTGAAACACTACTTGGCAGATTAATTAATGGTGCCGGTGTAATAATTACTTTAGCAGTATCAGTAACACTTGCAGAACATCCATCTGAAACAGTTACAGTATAAATAGTCGTACTAAGGGGTTGTACTAATAATGGATTTTGATGTGTATTTGATGGAAGCCATGTATAAGTATAATTACCTGTTCCTCCGGAAGCAGTTGCAAAAACCTGTAAAGTATCAATAGAAGCACAAGTGCTTGTTCCATTAGTATTTACTTTTAGGGGAGTTAAAACCGTTATAGTTCCTGAATGAACAGAGGTAAAACAACCATTTGCATCTGAAACAGAAACATAATAAATACTATCTGCTACCGGAGTAGTACTGTATGAAGCTCCGCTATACCCATTTCCCCAATTATAAGTATATACCCCGGTACCACCACCTACAAAAGGGTTTATATTGACTGATTGCCCATTGCAAACAGTATAATTAATTAAAGAAAGTACAGGTGCGCTAAGAATATTTACCGTAACACTATCTCTTACTAAACATTGATTAATAAGTAAATCTACCCAATAGATTCCGGTAGTGGCTACATTTATTGAAGAGTTTGTCGCTCCTGTCGACCAATTATAGCTTGTAGCATTTGATTGCGATTCATTTAAAACACATAATACATTACTACAAATGGTTGTATCTTTTAAAAAATTATGCGGGGGTGGAGTCAGAAAATGTACGTGAGTTGTATCGGTTAGTTTACACGCATTTAAGGATTGAATCTCTACCCAATAGGTGCCGCTATTATTTACCGAAATTGTTTGTGTGTTAACCCCCGTTGACCAGGTATAAGAAGATGCAGTTCCAGCATCTAATACAAGCGATGATGTTGAACAAATGGTCGTATCTTTTACAGCTCCGTTTAAGCTATTTGACCCAGGGTTAGGCTCGTTATATAACTGAAGTATTTCAGCGTTGGTTAAAGCCCTTTTATACATCCTACAAGCATCAAGTACACCTGTAAAAAAATCAACCGTAGTAATATTATGAGCTCCAAAAACAAGATTTACACTATTACTTGTAGAACCAGAAGCTTGTCCTATATCGGTTTGCTGAACACCATCTAAATAAAAAAATGATTGGTTGGTTAAATGATTATACACTCCAGTATAAAAATGCCAAGCTGTATCAACAGCACTATTACTACAAGCATCTTGTGTAGCACCTGCTGCAACATAAAAAGATGAATGTTTATAGCCGGTACAATATCCTCCATTACTATTATCACAAAAAAACAAATACCCACTCCAACTTCCGTATTGGTTTTTACATAATGGCAAACCATCTGTATCATTTAATGCTTTTTTCACCCATATGGCAATGGTAAAATCAGTATTATTCATATCAACAGTTGGAGAATTAGGAACAAGAATATAATTACTGATTCCGTCAAATTTATATGCCTGATTACAATTACCAAACCTATCGTAGGTTAAAGTGGCACCGTGAATTGTTCCGTTATTATTATTTCCGCTATAATCATTTGCAAGTTCACTGCCACTAAAAGGCCAATAAGCTGTTAATCCATTTGTTGGTATCTGCGCCTCTATTATTATAGAAAAACACATCAGAATTATAAATATTTTTATTCTGCTAAATGGCAATATTTATGGCGTCTTAAACGACAAAAGTACGCAAATTAGGCTCCTTTAATTAATTGTGTTAATTTTTTAACAAATAAAATGTATTATCCCTCCTAAAGTTTGTTTTCCTTATTGGCGCGCATCATTTCCGGATAATTCATATGTTGATTAAACCCATTTATTGCCATTGCAATTCGTTTAGCTTTGGTGGCATCGGTTTTGGCACTTTCAATCCATTTAGAATAATAGTTTTGATGTGATTTTGGTAGTTTAGAAAAGAATATCTTTGCCTTTGTTTCATCTTCCAAACAAGCCATTAAATCAGCCGAAAGTTCCATAGGTGCTTTATCTTCTTCAATTTGTAAAACAACTTTTTCTCCTTTTAAAAATTTCTTAATGCTTTTTCGGATAGTAGCATTTATTGGCAATATAAAATCTCCTTCGCCCATAGGCAATATACTTGCTCCTTTAAAAGCATAATTGTCAATAGTTCCCTTTATACGAAACGATTTTTTATAATTAGGTTTTACCTTATGGGCAATTTCGGAAGGAATATCAATATATGTCCAACCTGTTTTTTCGCCCTGCTCTTTAAACTTTTGTAAAGTGGCTGTAAACTTAATCACGCAATTATTTAAAGAAATTTAATTTTGTTTTCCGGCTAATAAAAACATAACGGCCATACGTACTGCAACACCATTTTCTACTTGTTCAAGTATAATGGAGTTTTTTCCGTCGGCAACTTCACTACTAATTTCTACTCCCCTATTAATTGGACCCGGGTGCATAATTAAAATATCTTTTTTAAGGCCATCTAATATTTCTTGTGTTAAACCATACATCATACTGTATTCACGTAGACTAGGAAAGAATTTAATGTCTTGTCGCTCTAATTGAATGCGCAACATATTAGCTACGTCTGCCCATGCTAAGGCCTTCTTTAAATCTGTTTCAACTTCTACTCCAAGTGATTTTATATGGCGTGGAATTAATGTAGCAGGGCCACAAACTTTAACTTCTGCCCCCATTTTTTGCAGACAAAATATGTTTGATAGAGCAACGCGCGAATGCAGTATATCACCCACAATAACCACTTTTTTTCCTTTTAAAGTACCTAATTTTTCTTGTATAGAATAAGCATCCAACAAAGCTTGTGTAGGATGTTCGTGAGCACCATCTCCTGCATTAATAATTTTGCAGTTTTTTATTTTCTTACTCAAAAAAACACAAGCTCCTGCATTTGGATGACGCATAACAACCATATCAACCTTCATGGCAAGGATGTTATTTACCGTATCAATAAGTGTTTCTCCTTTTTTTACAGAAGATGTAGAAGCTGAAAAATTTACCGTATCGGCACTTAAACGTTTTTGAGCCAACTCAAACGAGGTGCGTGTGCGGGTAGAATTTTCAAAGAAAAGATTTGCAATAGTTATATCTCGTAAAGAGGGTACTTTTTTTATAGGGCGATTAATTACTTCTTTAAAATTTTTGGCCGTGTTTAAAATGAGTTCAATATCATTTTTGGTAATATTTTTTATTCCTAAAAGATGATTTGTACTTAAATGGCTCATTTAATCAAGTATTTAATAGGGTTACTTTATCGTGTCCTTCGGTTTCTTTCCACTCTACTTTTACATTTTGTGTTTGTATAGAATCAATACATTTTCCAACATAATTAGGCTGTATGGGTAAGTGACGGCTAAATCTTCTATCAATCAGCACCATCAATTCTACTTTTTTAGGTCTGCCAAAAGCTAGGAGTGCATCTAAGCCAGAGCGGATGGTGCGACCAGTAAATAACACATCATCTACTAACACTACATTTTTATTTTCGATTATAAAAGGAATGTTAGTTTGATTTGGAATAAGCTCTTTCTGACGGAAATCATCTCTGTAAAAAGTAATATCTAAATCACCGCACAAAATATTTTTGTTTTTGGTAAGTTGCACTAATTGCTTATGTATGCGTTTTGAAAGAAATACGCCCCGAGGTTGCAAACCAATGATAACTGTATTTTCAAACGTGTTGTGAGTTTCAATAAGTTGGTGGCAAAGGCGAGTGAGTGTTATCTCAAAGTTTTTTTCGCTTAATAAAATTTTAGCTGCCGCCATATTATATACAAAAGTACAATTAACGGCTAATTAAAAAAATATGGGTGAAAATATTTAATAAAAAAGGGCTGCCTTTTACAGACAGCCCTTTAAAGAAGATTTTATGTTAAACTAAAATCTAGTAGAAAATGATTTTTTGTATAGATGCTTCTCCTTGTTTATTAAAAACTTTTAGGAAATAAACACCTGGGTTAAGGTTTGATTTTTCAAGTGTATAAACGCCTTGCGTTACAACAACTGATTTTACAATTCTACCAGAAAGATCGGTTACTTGTACAGTATGGGTATCTTCACTGTTTGCAAAAACCACTTTTATTTCATTTTCAGAAGGATTAGGATATACTTCTTGCAACAAATTTGCACTTATGTTTTTAATACCGGTTATTGAACAGCTTAAAGGCGAGTTAGTTGAACAATTTGTAAAAGAATAAAGATTAGCTGTGCCATAAGGAGTATTAGCTAATTGGGAAGGAGTGCAGGTATAGCCTAGGCGTTGTAGCAAATAATCGTGTACAAATTTTACGGTAGTATCCATATATTTCATTTGTGTAGCCGATGGACCTGCGTATGGCACGTGGTCTGCACCGTACCAAGTATAAAAATTATCTGACACACCAACTGCTGCTGCTTGTGCTTTTATCATGCGGCTACCGTCAGCAAATAAAATATGGATGCCATAAGATGGAAGCACCTCTCCACGACTGTAATTTACTGTATTATCAGCATTTCCATGCATAGAGCAAAGGGGTAAATCACCTGCTTCTAACCAACCGTACTTCCCTAAAGCGCCACATAAGTCAATAACACCATTAATTTTTTCAGAATAGCATTGGTTACCGCTATAGCCACTAAGTCCGCCCAACGAATCTAATTCGTGCTGGCTAATGTAACTAGTTACTTGGCAGCTTCTTTTTAAATACGCATAATGAAGTGCCATAAACGAACCTGCCGAACTTCCACCGATAAAAATATTATTCGTATCTATTTTATAAGTATTTGAAGTAAGCTTGTCTTTATAAAAGAAACGAACAGCCGCTTTCATATCCTGTACGGCACGTATTAAAGAGGGAATAAATCCTAAAGAATCGAAAGATGTTACACCCTCACGATAATTGATAGATGCACACGCATATCCTTTTTTAGTAAAACGATGGCATAGTGTATCTACATCTGCATCAACAGAAGAACCACTAAGGAAACTCCCGCCATGTGCCCATATTATTAAAGGACGAGCCGTAGATACATCACCTGTTGGTTCATAAAAGTCTAATGTTAATGTAGTGGTGCCATTAGCTGAAGAATTAATATTTGAACCGTATACTATACCGGTTGTAGCGGTAACGCCAAATTGGTCAACGTCGAAACGACCGCCACATTGTGCGGTTGCTGCATTGCTCATCACTAAAGCTGCTGCAATTGATAAATAGATTTTTTTCATTTTTGTTTTATTTTTAGGGTTATTATTTATGGTTTATTGTTTTTTACTTAAGGGAAAATTACGCCGTGATATTTTGTAACATCTACTTGTAGAATAGTTGAGTTGTATTTTGCATTAATAGATTTGATAAACTCATTGGCCAAAAGTGCGTTGCCCGTTGGAGTAAGGTGTATGCCATCTAAAGAAAACGCGCCACCTGTTACAAAAGCCGCATTAAAAGTTACACCATCAAATACAAAACCAGTTTTTGTTTGGTTTAAAAATGCATTTACATCAACAAAAGCTAAATTATTATTATTTGCTGCAGCTTGAATAGTTGTATTATATCCACTTATTGCCGTTTCTATAGCATTAATTTCAGTAGCCGTTAACACATATTGATTAGGAATGGGTACTAAAGTCCCCATTTTATGGCACTTTATACTATCTAAAGGAACATCTAATAAAATAAACTCTCCTTGCTGAATTACCCTTGCGTGCGAAGGTGTGTTTACAGATGCATCATAAATTACAAAAGGATTATTACCCGCCTGAAAGACATAACTTATCCCCAAAAAAGGCATAACTCCATTAAGTGTGTCTGCTTGTCCTTGTCTTAATGTAAGTCCGTTCCAAGGAACAGTTGTAAAGTAAGGTAAAGCTGTAATATCAGGCACATTACCAATTACACCCTTTGCACCATGTTTAACTAAAGTATCTACTATGGCATTTATGCTTGCACTAAAAGTAGCCTGAGGAGTTATAAAATCTTTAGCACCTCCGCTTGTTGCATATAACAACACATCATTATTACCAATAAATAGAGAGAAGAATGTAGGATTTAATAACATGGCATCTGATAACATGGATGAAGTAGCTACATTTTTAGCCATGCGGGTAAAGAAGGGATTGTAATTACCTGCACCATTTGCCGGATTACCATAACCCGGTAATGCAACTGTAATTGCTTTTGCACCCGGTACCCCCATATTGTTAAATGGACCTTGGGCAGCATATATATTGTTTGAAAAAGCAGCTACATCTCCTGCAGTTGCAGTTGGCACAGGCCCTAAAGAATTTACACCAAGACAATCGTTAGAATAAGCAAGTACAAACGGTGCATTACCTGTTGAACCAACTCCAACAGAACTTGGATCCATTAATGGTTGTACAAAATTTCCGCCACCTGCTGCTTTAAGTTGTTGTGATATTAAATTAGGAAAAGATACCAATTGTCCTTGGTAGTAAAGAGCTCCATCAGCAAAACCTGAGGTTATAGAATTTCCTATAGAAACATAACGCGTTGGATCAATATCACCTTTACTAGGAGATGGCACTGGTAAATTTGGTTTGCAACCAATAAATAAGCTAATGGAAGCAACAATTAAAACCGATTTATAAATATTATTTTTCATGTTATCTGCAATTAAAATTTATACGTTAATGATAAGCCCGGAGCCGATAAATATGTTTTATACGTTCCATTTAACTGAAGGTTAATGTTATTATCTTTACGTTCCAAGTTTTCGAACGTATACGATGCATCTATTCTGAATTTATTTGATATTTTATATCCTACACCACAAGTTAAATTAACCTTATTAGCATCAGGTACTTCGGGTGTTACATAACCAGAGTTTATTGGCGTTAGAGACAAAGCCACACCCGCACGAACTGTAAATTTTTCGGTTATATGATACTGACCACCTAAGCGAAAAGCAAATGTATTATGGTAATCTCTTGGTAGTTTTGTATCTTTTAAAACAGGCGTATTGTTTTTATAGTCAAAAGCCAAAGTATCAAATGCTTTCCAGCCAATATAATTTACATCAAGTGCCAATGATAATTTGGTGTTCATTTTATAACCAAAACCTAAAGTAACTACTTGCGGTAACGGAATAGAAGATGAAAACGGACCCGAAGGGAAATTTGAAGCTACTGATGCTGGTACTGTAAAATTAGCCGTTCCGTTAGTAAGAGACATGTTAACTTGCGAACGATATGTTAAACCAATAGACAATTTTTCAGTTGGCGTATAATAAAGTCCCAAGTTGTAGCCCCAACCACCTGCTGTTCCTTTTAAATCTGCACTACCATAACCACCATTTGTGCTAGTATTGCTATACAATGGTATATCTTGTTTTAATTCAACATTACCATAGCCATAAACCAAACCAGCTCCAAAACCCAGTTTATTGCAAATTTTATAGCTTACAGTTGGTTGAAAAAAAATAGATTGTAATTTTAAAGATGTTAAAGCAAAACGTCCTGTCCAACCATCTTCCCATCTGGCAGTGCTACCAAAAGGAGTATAAACTCCTAAACCAAATTTAAATTTTGAAAAAAAATTAGATGAATCTTTACTTCCAAAAACAGCATAACCGGTAAATGGCGTGCTTATAGGATTATTTGTACGAGACACAGTACCACTCGGTGCATCCACATACTCGCCGTTAGCAATAGTTGCAGTAACACCGGCACTTATGCTATTTTCTTTAAGAAAGGTTACACCGCCCGGGTTAAAAAATACGGCAGCACCATCCTGAATTAAACCAGTACCTGCACCTGCCATACCCTGCTGTACCTGACCTTGCAGGTTTACCTGAAAGCCCTGCGCACCAAGTAAATAAGGTAGCGTTAAAAGAGAAATTGTTACTATTTTTTTAATCATACTTATATATTTATTTTTAAAACTATTTAATGTCGAGTACTTTAAACCAAGTATCTGTTCTGCCAATTAAAGAAATGCCCATATACCCACGCACATCTAGCTTACCATCGCGCCAGGTTATTTTGCAGCTGTATGTTTTTCCGTTTTCAGGGTCATAAATAGTACCATCAACCCATTTATCTTCATCAAATACAAAACCTTTTAACATGTTTAAGCCTAATATCGGATTAGTTTGTTTTGCTTTATCCGGATTGTGTCTATCTAATTTAGGTGTTCCATCTTCACGATTTGGTTCTTTTAACCAAACAATTTTTCCACTGTATTTATCTCCTTCTTTATAAATTTGCACTTTACCTTTACTACTACCGGTAAGCCAAGTACCTAATAAAGCATCTTTATTGGTTGTTTGCGCAATTATATTTGCACTTAAAAAAATAACAACTAAAAGTGTAGTAAGTTTTTTCATCATAATTTAATCGATTTTCATTTTTACGTTTTTCCAAGCTTTAATTTGCCAGTTAATTAATCCGGTGCAAATATGGTTTTTATTTACATCGTACACATCAACCGAAAATTCTTTAAAAATGGCTTCTTCAGTTTTTAATGGAAGCAAAATATTTTCTTCGATTTCCTTTTTAGTGATGTTAAATTTTATAAACACTTCGGTTTTTGCCTGGAAGTGATAAGTCATTTGAATGTTCTTTAGAATAATGCGATATTCTTTTGGCGAAAGATGTGATAACAAACTCAACCCGGTAACATACTCGCAAAGGGTTGCCAATAAACAAGCATGTATGCCTTTTATATGATTGCGATTGTTTTTAATGTTAGCCGCAACCATAGTAATGCCATCATCGGAAATGCTTTGTATTTTTAATTTATGCGGATTGTTAAACGGAACTGTACGCAGCAAAAAAAAGTTAAGCACCCACAAATAAAATTTAGAGTGTTTTGCTTTTTGTATTAGTCCGTTTAATTTATCCATTATGCTTTTTGAAATAAACCTTCTACAAAATCAATATATTTTTGTTGTGCATCTTCTTTGCTAATGCCCTTTTTTGCATTCCATGCATTATACTTAGCAGCAGCTACAAAATCAAACATGGCTGGCTTATCAGCATTTATATCGCCAATAGTTGCTTGTTTGTTAAGTGCGTATAACTCTAACATTTTTTCGTTAGATGGTTTTTCGGTTAACTCCAATACGCGTTTTTTAGCCGCTTCAAATTTTTCTTCTAGTGGTGTCATAGTTTTATTGGTTATAACAGTTTCTACTTTTTTAATAGGAATAGGCTCTAAAACAAAATCATCGCTTTTAGGCATATCTACAAATTTTGATGCCCATTCTTCAGGAAGTCCCACCAATTTTCTTTTTATCGTATCAATCCAAGCACCATCTACATTTATAAGCGCGGCTTGAATGCCATCGCTTCTAAACAACTCTTGCCTAAATGACCAACGAGATCCATCCGGCCTGCATTTTGTTAATTCACAAGTTATTTTTATTGTATCATTTGGGCGAACCTCACGCATGTAAATTAATTCTTCGCGAAATAGAATTGGTCCTACATGGAGTTTCTCAAGCAAATTAGCATCAAAACCTAAGGAGCCCAGAATTTCTAATCGAGCCTGTGCGGCAAAATCTGCGTAAGCAGAGTGACGTAGATGCATGTTAGCATCTACCTGACTCCACAAAACTTTACCTTCGTAAAAAACGTTTTTCATTATTTTTTAGAAACAGTATTTGTTTGCTGCAATTAATTTTTCTGCCACCACCTGACGAGCTGCTTTTGGATTGAATGGTTGCTGTTTTGTAAAGCGTTTTAAACCCATTAACATCATACGTAATTCATCACCTTCAGCAAAACTGTTTAAGGCTTCTTTACCGTAAATGCCAATTTTATCGCAAGCATCGTTTAAGTAAACACGCATCATGGCTAATTGAGCTTCGCAAGCGGCTTCACCACGCATGCCAAATAATTTTTCAACACGTAATAAAACAGACTCGGCTACATATGTTTCAATTGCCATATCGGCAATGTTCATTATAATTTCTTGTTCTTTGCTTAGTGTAGTCATTAATTTTTGAACGGCTGCACCGGCTACCATTAGGATAGCTTTTTTGTAGTTAACGATTAATTGTTTTTCATAAGCAAACAATGTATCATCCGGTTCGCTCATATCAGGAATGCCCATCAATTCAGAAGCAACTTTTTGAGCAGGACCCATTAAATCTAATTCGCCTTTCATAGCACGTTTTAAAACCATGTCTATAATAAGCATACGGTTGATTTCGTTTGTTCCTTCGAAAATACGATTGATACGTGCATCACGATAAGCTCTATCCATAGGAGCTTCAGCGCTATACCCCATTCCACCATATACCTGAACACCTTCATCAACAACATAATCTAACACTTCAGAACCATGTACTTTAAGAATAGCACACTCAACAGCAAATTGTTCGATGCCTTTTAATTTAGCTTTTGCTTCATCCATGCCACCTGCAATTAAAGCATGTATAGCATCTTCGATATTTTGAGAAGCGCGATACGCAGCACTTTCGCAAGCAAAAGTTCTTACAGCTTGTTCAGCTAATTTATAACGGATAGCTCCGTATTTTGAAATTGGTCTGCCAAACTGGTTACGCTCGTTTGTATATTCTACTGATTTAGTAATTACTTGTTTAGATGCACCAATGGCAGCACCTGCTAATTTAATACGACCGATATTTAAAATGTTCACTGCGATTTTAAATCCGTTTTCTCTTTCAGATAATAAATTCTCTACCGGCACTTTGCAATCGTTAAAAAATACCTGACGGGTAGAGCTTCCTTTTATGCCCATTTTATGTTCTTCAGGATTTAAAGAAATGCCACCAAAAGATTTTTCTACAATAAACGCAGATAAGTTTTTATCATCATCAATTTTTGCAAACACAGTAAACACATCAGCAAAGCCACCGTTGGTAATCCACATTTTTTGTCCGTTTAAAACGTAGTGTTTCCCATCAGCCGAAAGTTTAGCCGAAGTTTTTCCGCTATTAGCATCAGAGCCGCTACCAGGCTCAGTTAAGCAATAACAAGCTTTCCACTCACCTGTTGCTAATTTCGGTATGTATTTCTTTTTTTGTGCTTCGTTACCGTAATATAAAATTGGTAAAGTACCGATACCCGTATGTGCAGAAAGAGCAACCGCTACAGAATGACCTGCACCAATAACCTCAGTAGTTAGCATAGATGTAACAAAATCGAAACCTAAACCATTGTACGCCTCAGGTACCGAAATACCAAGTATACCAAGCTCGCCTGCTTTTTCTAAAAGTTTTGGCATAAGCCCTTCTTCCTGAGAATCTATTCTATCAAGAATTGGCCAAACTTCTTGTGCAAGATAATCTTCACAAGTTTTTTTCATCATTAATTGTTCTTCCGTCCACTGCTCCGGAATAAAAATATCTTGTGCGTTTGTTTCTTTAATAATAAACTCGCCGCCTTTAGTTTGGTTTGATTTTGATGTTGCTTCCATTTTATAATGATTTTATAATTATTAATTTAAAAGTTCAAATACACCTGCTGCACCTTGGCCTGTACCAACACACATGGTTACTATACCGTATTTTTTGTTTCTGCGGCGTAGTTCGCTAAATAACTGCACTGATAATTTTGCACCTGTGCAACCCAATGGGTGACCTAATGCAATAGCACCACCATTTACGTTTACTAAATCAGGATTAATGCCTAACTCTCTAACAACAGCTAACGACTGAGAAGCAAAGGCTTCGTTTAATTCAAATAAATCTATGTTCTGTAATTTCATTCCTGCCTTTTCAAGTGCTTTTGGTATAGCGGCCACAGGGCCAATGCCCATGATACGTGGAGGAACACCTGCTGCTGCATGAGATACCATACGCGCGATAGGTTTCAAATTATGTTCCTTCATAAATTTTTCGCTAACCACCATTACAAAAGCAGCACCATCACTTGTCTGTGATGAGTTACCCGCAGTAACGCTTCCGCCATTTGCAAATACGGGTTTTAATTTTGCTAGTGCTTCAACCGATGTATCTCCACGAGGCCCTTCATCTGTATCAGCTACATAATCACGAGTTTTACGTTTATCTTTTTCATCTAAAAATGTTTCGGTAATTTTTACAGGAACGATTTCATCTTTAAACTTACCTGCTTTAATTGCAGCAATGGCTTTTTGATGTGAGTTATAACTAAATACATCCTGATCTTCGCGAGAAACTTTATAAACCTTAGCAACCTCTTCAGCTGTTAAGCCCATATTCCAGTACCAATCTGCATGCTCTTTTGCCACTTTTGGATTTGGAATAACTCTCCACCCGCCCATTGGTATCAAGCTCATACTTTCAGTGCCGCCTGCAATAATACAATCGGCCATGCCTGCATGAATTTTTGCGCTTGCCATAGCAATGGTTTCTAAACCCGATGCGCAATAACGGTTAACGGTTACACCCGGCACTTTATCTGTGCCTAAAGCTAACAGAGAAATTAAACGTGCTACGTTTAAGCCATGCTCTGCCTCAGGCATCGCATTACCAACCAACACATCATCAATTTTATCTTTATCGATTTGAGGAAGCGAAGCCATTAAATGCTGGATAACTTCAGCAGCTAAATCATCAGGGCGATGAAAGCGAAACACGCCGCGGGTAGCTTTTCCTACGGCACTTCTAAAACCTGCTACAATATATGCGTTCATTTTAATTTTTATTTAAATGATTAATTTCTTAAAACTTTTCCACCGTTAATGATGCTTTGCAAACGCTCTAGCGTTTTACGTTCTGTACAAAGCGATAAAAACATTTCTCTTTCTAAATCCAATAAATATTGTTCAGAAACCGTAGTTGGCTGAGATAAATTTCCACCCGCTAAAACAAAACCTAATTTTTCTGAAATTAGTTGATCATGATCGCTGATGTAATTTCCGCTACGCATTGAATTAGCGCCTACGTAAACTAAACCTAAAATTTCGTTACCTAATACACGGATATCTTTACGTGGTGTTGGTTTTGTGTAACCACTATCTGCCATGCGTAAACATTCTGCTTTAGCTTCGCTTAACTGACGGCTACGTGATACAACTACCCTATCTGTTCCTTTTCTTAATATACCCATATCAAAAGCTTCGTAAGCTGATGTAGCAACTTTTGCCTGACCAATAGTCAAAAATTTATCGCGGAAAGCGTTTGTTTCAACATCACCTTCGTGCAATGAATCGCTTAAACGAACAGCAAACTCTTTTGTTCCACCACCACCCGGGATAAGGCCTACACCAAACTCTACTAAACCAATATAAGTTTCGGCATGTGCAATAACTTTATCAGCATGCAAACAAATTTCGCAACCACCGCCTAAAGTTAAGTTATGTGGTGCTACCACAACCGGAATAGATGAGTAACGGATACGCATAGTTGTATTTTGGAACAACCTTACAGCCATGTTTAACTCATCATAATTTTGCTCGGCAGCCATCATAAAAATCATACCCACGTTTGCACCGGCAGAGAAGTTTGCACCTTCGTTGCTAATAACTAAACCTTTGTAATCTTTCTCAGCAATTTCAATTGCTTTATTAATTCCTGCTAAAACCTCACCACCAATGGTGTTCATTTTAGTGTGGAATTCTACATTTAAAATTCCATCACCTAAATCAATAATGTTTACTCCGCTGTTTTTCCAAACAGTTTTGCTTTCGCGAATGTTATCTAATACAATTAAATTTTCGGTACCAGGAATTGTTTTGTATGATTTTGTTGGGATATCGTAATATTTTTTAACGCCATTTTCTATTTTATAGAAAGATGTGTTACCTGCTTTTAGCATATCGTAAACCCAAGCAGCAGGTTTATTATTTAAAGATTCCATAGTAGCTATGAAGCCTTGTACACCCACAGCATCCCAATATTCGAAAGGACCTAAATCCCAACCAAAACCTGCTTTTAAAGCATCATCTATTTTATATAATTCATCTGCAATTTCAGGAATACGGTTAGTTACATACTGAAATAAACCTGCAAAAGTTGCACGGTAAAACTCACCCGCTTTATCTTTGCCGGCTACCAAAATTTTTACACGCTCTTTTAAATTATCAATTGGCTTTGTTAATTCTAAGGTTGCAAATTTTACTTTTTGAGAAGGCTTGTATTCAAGTGTGTTTAAATCTAAGGCCTGTATTTCTGATTTTCCATCAGCGCCTTTTACTTTTTTGTAAAAACCTTGTCCGGTTTTATCACCTAACCATTTGTTTTCAACCATCTTTTTAAGATAGCCAGGTAGCACAAATAAATCTTTAGCCTCATCATTAGGACAATTTTGTACCAAGCCATTAGCCACATGTACCAAAGTATCTAAACCAACTACATCACCTGTACGGAAAGTTGCTGATTTTGGGCGACCTAAAACAGGGCCAGTTAATTTATCAACCTCTTCAACAGTAAGCCCCATTTTTTCTACCAAGTGTAGAAGCGCCATAATACCAAACACACCTACGCGGTTTGCTATAAATGCCGGAGTATCTTTACACAATACGGTTGTTTTACCCAAGTTGTTTTCTCCGTATTCCATAAAGAAGTCTACTACTTCTTTTTTTGTATGAGGGGTTGGAATAATTTCTAATAATTTTAAATAACGCGGAGGATTAAAGAAATGTGTTCCGCAAAAATGTGCTTTGAAATCATCGCTTCTGCCTTCTGCCATTAAATGAATAGGGATACCAGAAGTATTTGATGTAATAAGTGTTCCTGACTTGCGGAATTTCTCTACGTTTTCAAAAACCTTCTTTTTAATATCTAAGTTTTCAATTACTACTTCTATAACCCAATCGCAGGTAGAAATTTTCTGCATATCATCATCAAAATTTCCTGTAGTGATGCGCGATGCAAATTCTTTCTTATAAATAGGTGATGGATTTGATTTTAAAGCAAATTGAAAGTCGTTATTTACAATACGGTTTCTTACAGCTTTACTTTCCAACGTAAGTCCTTTTGCTTTTTCAGCATCGTTAGGCTCTTTAGGAACAATATCAAGCAATAAAACTTCGCAACCAATGTTTGCAAAGTGGCATGCAATGCGGCTTCCCATAACACCTGAACCCAGTACGGCAACTTTTTGAATGATGCGTTTCATTTTTTCTAATTTATTTTTTTAATAATTTATTTCGTTCTTCAGCTAAATCACTAATCTCGTCAATGGTTTTAAAAAACTCTTCTACACGTTGTTTCCCTAATTTTACTTGCACTAAATGATTAAAATTTCGCACAATATTTTTAGCCAGTTCTTTTTGTTCTTTTCCTTTTTTGGTAAGCGTAATTAGTATTTTACGCTTATCTGTTTTATCACTTTTGCGAACAATTAGTTTCTTCTCTTCAAGTGACAGTATAATACGAGAAAGCGAAGTGCTTTCCATTCCTAATTGCGGCGCAATATCAGAAGCAAAAGAGCCTTCATGGCTATCAACATTTAAAAGAAAGTGTGCCATAGCAATAGTAGCATCGTGTAAAACGGCTTCGGTGTTATACATTCTGCTAACAATTTGCCATGCAGTTTTTAATTTAGAATCTATTGTTTCGGTATGCTTTTTTGACATTGCGAATACAAATATATAAAAATAGTGTTATGCACGCATAATATTATTAAAAATTAACGGAGGCCGTTATCGAAGTTGTAAATAGCGTGATAAGCCTCTTTATTAGCAGCCATAATAACCTTTCTTTTTAAAGAAAGTTTAGGGGTCATTTCGCCACGTTCCACGCTCCATTCGGTTGATAACAGCTGTATTTTCTTAATTCTTTCGTAAGGCGCCAAATTTTCATTTGTTTTATCCACCTCTTTCATCAAGCGTTTAACAATTTCTTCATTTTTTACCATTTCTATATTTGTGGTGTAGGTAATGTTATGTTTAACACACCATTCCTTTAAAAATGGAAACGAAGGGACAACAAATGCCGCAGGGAATTTTTCATTCTCGCCAATAACCATTGCCTGTTCTATAAAACGACTTTCCTTTAATTTATTCTCAATAAACTGAGGGGTAATATATTTTCCACCCGATGTTTTAAAGATTTCTTTTTTACGGTCGGTTATTTTTAAAAATTTACCGTCTTCTATTATGCCTATATCGCCTGTATGGAACCAACCTTCTTCATCAATGGTTTCTTTAGTTAAATCTGGGTGGTTATAGTACCCTAACATAACATTAGGACCTTTAACACAAATTTCTCCGTCTTCGGCTATTTTTACTTGTACATTACTTATTATTGGGCCAACGGTTCCTATTTTTGTGTCTTCATCTTTATATGTGTTAACAGCTACAACCGGCGAGGTTTCGGTTAAACCATAACCCTCCAGTACTTTAATTTTTGCGGCATGAAAGACTCTTGCCAAACGTGGCTGTAAAGCAGAACCACCAGATGCTATGGCAACAATATTTCCACCTAATGCCTCGCGCCATTTGCTGAAAATAATTTTGTTAGCCAGTTTTAATTGAAACTCGTACCACCATCCATTTGCACCATGTTGCTCGTAACGCAAACCCAAATTTAATGCCCAAAAGAATAAAGCTTTTTTTATACCCGTAAGTTTTGACCCAGTAGCCACAATTTTTTCGTACACTTTTTCTAATAGACGTGGAACGGTAACAAAAATTTGAGGTTTTACTTCTTTTAAATTATCGGCAATGGTATCTAAACTCTCAGCATAATAAATAGACATGCCTTGGCTTAAATATAAGTAAGACAACATTCTTTCATATACGTGGTTTAAAGGAAGGAAGCTAAGTGCTCGCCATTCTTTATTAAAGGGGCATAGTTTTTCTGTACCAATAATGTTGCTGATAAAATTGCGATGCGAAAGCATCACTCCTTTAGGGTTTCCGGTAGTACCTGATGTATATATAATGGTTGCTAAATCATCAGGCTTTATAACGGCTTTAATTTCTTCCAGTCTTTTTTCTTGGGGTTTACTTTTTCCAATAGCGATTAAATCTTGTATAGAACGCGCGCCTTCAACTTTAGAAAAAGTAAAAATTTCTTTTACGGTAGAACCTTCACAAGCTAATTTTACTTTGTGATACATATCGGCATTTGATACAAAAAAGTACTGAATTTGTGCATCGGCAATAACAAATTTTAAATCGTGGTCGCTAATGGTAGGATATAATGGTGTGTTGATAGAAGCAGTTTGTAAACAAGCATGATCAACAAAATTCCACTCTGGGCGGTTGTTAGATATAAGCCCAATTTTATCCCCATTTTTAATAGCTAAATCAATGAAGGCATAACTTAAATAGTTTACAGTATCAATATATTCTTGTGTGCCATATTTGCGCCAAGTGCCATTTTCTTTAGCGGCAAGGGCATCATCTTTTAAAGGCATTTGCTTTAAATCGGCCAGTAAATCAAAAAGTCTGGAATTTTCTGTCATAGTTAAAATGTATTATGCGTGCATAAAAATAATATATATTTGTAACACGCAAAATAATTAAGATGATTTTAGGAAAAAACGTTAATGATCTGTTAAAAATCGACTTCCCTATTATTATGGCACCTATGTTTTTGGTAAGTAACGAAGCCATGTTAAAAGCCGGAATGCAAGCTGGGGTTATGGCTACTTTTCCTACCCTTAACTACAGAAAAGAAGGCGAATTAGATGCTTTATTAAAAACTTTGGCTGCCTATAAAACTGAAAATATAAAAGGGAATTATGGCGTTAATTTAATTGTACAACGTTCGAACCCCTTATATGTAAAACATTTAAAAATTTGTGTTGAAAACAAGGTGCCGTTTTATATTACTTCATTAGGTAGTCCTAAAGAAGTAATAGAAGCAGCACATGCTTATGGTGCTAAAGTTTTTTGCGATGTAACTAATATTGAGCACGCCAGAAAGTGTTATGAGCTTAACTGCGATGGCTTTATTGCCGTTGGGCAAGGCGCAGGCGGACATGCAGGGCCAAATCCTTTACAGGTTTTAGTACCGGCTTTAAAAGCTGCTTTCCCTGATAAGCCTATTGTTGCTGCAGGTGGCATAGTTAGTGGCGCGGGTTTATTATCGGTGCAAATTATTGGCGCATCAGCAGTATCAATTGGCACCCGTTTTATTGCTTGTAAAGAAGCTACGGTAAGCGATGCCTACAAAAATGCCATTGTAAATGCACATATGGATGATATTGTAATGACCACCAAATTATCGGGTACGCCTTGTACTATTATTGATACGCCTGAAGCAAAAAAAATGGGCTACACCCAAAATTGGTTTGAAAAGGCAATGAGCAACAACCCGCGTACTAAAAAATGGTTTAAAATGTTGGTACAGGTGCGTGGCATGAAAAAATTAGAGCAATCGGTTTTACCCAATAACTACCAAACCCTTTGGTGTGCTGGCAAATCGTCGGAATTGATACACGATATTAAATCGTGTCAGGAAATTATTACTGAAATTAAAATCGAATACAAACAAAAGTTAGACGAACTGAAAAGTTTGTAGGTCAGTTGTCCAGCTAGCTCCTAGCCTCCCTTCCCTCCTATTTTATTTAATTAAATCAAGTCTTTTAAGTAATCTATTTTACTATTATCTTCGTGTGCGCAAAAAAACTGAAACTTATGATGAATGCTAACCAAATACGCCAAACATTTTTAGATTTTTTCCAATCTAAAGGGCATCAAATTGTACCTTCTGCACCCATGGTGGTTAAAAACGACCCTACCCTAATGTTTAACAATAGCGGTATGGCGCCTTTTAAAGATTTGTTTTTAGGCAATGCTCCTATTAAATATCCGCGTGTGGCAGATACACAAAAATGTTTACGTGTTAGCGGTAAGCATAACGATTTAGAAGAAGTGGGTGTTGACACTTACCACCACACCATGTTTGAAATGCTTGGTAACTGGAGTTTTGGCGATTATTTTAAAAAAGAAGCCATTAGCTGGGCTTGGGAACTTTTAACCGACGTTTATAAAATTGATAAAGACCGCTTGTACGTTACTGTATTTGAAGGAAGTAAAGATGATAATTTAGCTTTTGACCAAGAGGCTTATGATATTTGGAAACAATTTATATCTGAAGACCGTATTTTACGAGGTAACAAAAAAGACAATTTTTGGGAGATGGGCGACCAAGGTCCTTGTGGGCCTTGCAGCGAAATACATTGTGATATGCGATCTGACGAAGAGCGCAAAAAGCAAGATGGCAAAATTTTAGTAAACGCAAGCCATCCGCAGGTAATTGAAATTTGGAACAATGTGTTTATGGAGTTTGAACGCAAAGCAGATGGCTCGTTACACAAACTACCAAAACAACATGTAGATACCGGTATGGGCTTTGAACGCCTTTGCATGGTGTTACAAAAGAAACAATCTACCTACGATACCGATGTGTTTACAGCACTTCTTGAAAAAGTAGAAAGCCTTTGCAACCATCATTACAAACCACAAGATGAGGCTCATCATAAATCGCAGCAAGTCATAAACATTGCCATGCGTGTTATTGTGGATCATATACGTGCTATATCTTTCTCAATTGCTGATGGACAATTACCAAGCAACACAGGTGCAGGTTATGTTATTCGCAGAATTTTGCGCCGTGCTATTCGTTACGGTTACCAATCGTTAGGGTTAAAAGAACCTTTTATGTATCGTTTGGTGCCCGTATTGGCAAACCATATGGGCCACGCTTTTCCGGAATTAGTATCACAAAAATTATTAATTGAAAAAGTAATTAAAGAAGAAGAAACATCGTTTTATAAAACACTAGATATTGGTTTACGCCGTATTGATAATATGTGTTTAGACATTGTAAACAATAACAAGAAAAAAGAAATTGAAGGTAAAGTTGTATTTGAGTTATACGATACATTTGGCTTTCCGCTTGATTTAACTTCGTTAATTGTACGTGGCTATGGCTTATCTATCAACGAAAAAGAATTTGATGCTTGTTTGGATGAGCAAAAAAATCGTTCGCGTGCCGCTACACAAGTAAATACCGATGATTGGGTTTATACAGCCGTACAGTGGAATACTGATAAAGGCAGAGAAGTAAAATTTGTTGGCTATGAAGAAACTGATGCCGAGTGTTACATTACACGTTACCGTAAAGTAAAAGCTAAAAATAAAGAACAGTTTCAATTAGTGCTTAACGTTACCCCCTTTTATGCTGAAAGTGGTGGACAGGTAGGTGATTCAGGTGTTTTAATTAGCGCTAACGAAAAAATGATTATCACCGATACTAAAAAAGAAAACGGGATAACTATACATTTTACAGATAAGCTGCCTGAAAATATTTCATCGTCGTTTATGGCGCATGTAGATAAAGCAAGACGTACTTTAATTGCCAACAACCATAGTGCTACACATTTGCTGCACGCTGCATTACGCAAAGTTTTAGGAACACATGTAGAGCAAAAAGGTAGTTTGGTAAACGAAGAGCATTTGCGTTTTGACTTTTCTCATTTTTCTAAAATAACAGAAGATGAGATTAATGAGATTGAACGCATTGTAAATGAAAAAATAAGAGAAAACATTGCATCAGACATTCAGTTAGTTGCTTTAGAAGACGCTAAAAAAACAGGCGCTATGGCTTTGTTTGGCGAAAAATATGGTGATATAGTGCGTGTAGTTGCTTTTGATAGAAACTACTCAATGGAGCTTTGTGGTGGCACACACGTTAAAGCAACCGGGCAAATCGGTTATTTTAAAATCACATCTGAAGGGGCTGTGGCTGCGGGGATACGTCGTATAGAAGCCATTACATCTTTAAAAGCTGAAGAGTTTTTCGAACATCAAACACAGCAATTACATCAGGTAAAACACTTACTTAAAAATCCGGCAGACGTAATAAAAAGCGTTACTGCTTTACTAGAAGAAAATCATGCCTTGCAAAAACAATTGCAACATTTTTTGAAAGAAAAATCTAACCTTCTTAAAAAAGATTTGCTAACTAAAAAACAAACTGTAAATGGCATTAGCTTAATTGCCGAGAAAATCGAATTAGATAGTGCTGAAGAAATTAAAAATCTTTTATTTGATTTACGCACGCAGGTAGATAATTTATATTGTGTAGTAGGTGCCGAAGTTAAAGGCAAGCCAAGCATTTCGGTTATTATATCGGATAATTTGGTAAAAGATAAAAACTTGGATGCCGGAAAAATTGTACGCGAAGTTGCCAAAGAAATTAATGGCGGCGGCGGCGGACAATTGTTTTATGCACAAGCAGGTGGCAGTAAATCAGAAGGTTTACAAGCTGCTATAGCTAAGGCTAAAGCGTTTATCAACTAAACTCTTTTTACCGACCAAGCTTCCGGCTTATCATTAAAAAGAACTTTAGTTTGCTCCCAAACTTCTTTAAATAAATCCGAATCGCGATAAGCCCCTAAAAAAGCTTCTTCTTGCCAATAGCTATAGGTAAAATAAATATTGGGAGTGTGTATATCATTCAGTAATTCAAGCTGAACACAGCCTTCAAAGCTCGAAATTTTTTCTTCGTACTTATTGAAGAGGTTTAAAAAAGTTTCTACTTTTTCCGGGGCAAAACTTAGTTTTACTATGCGTATAATCATAATTTAATCTTCAAATTGTATAGAAATATTGAAATCTGTATTCGTGTGCATGCTTTTTGGGAAGAGCAATTTGCTTGCTTTCTCTCGGTTAATGGCAATCTCTAAATAACCAAAAGTGTTAAACAAAGCCAGTGCCGTGTTAGCACTTACATCATCGTAATCGTTCACTATTTTATCAATTTCAACACCCGGTAAATTAATACTGAATTTACGTCCTGCGCTTTCTGCTTCAAAAAAAGTTTTGGTAATATTGGTTACCACGTTACCAAAATCATCTATATGCAAACAACGCCCAATGATAGACTGCGGTGTAACAGTTGGCTGAAATTGCATTAACTGCACATAATCGTTACAAGGTTTTACTGCTTCGGCTTGAGTTATTAAAACCTGCAAAGCCTTTACCATAGCATCTTTTAAAAAGAACAGGCCAGCTTCAAAATCACTTCCGTCAAAATAAAAAACCTTGGCTTTATGCGCATCGGCCAAAAGGGTAATAAAACCGTTATCTAAACAAATTATTTTTTGGTTGTCTATTTCTATATACAATAAACGCTTGGCAGTTTCCTGACTTTTAACGCCTACCATGTGAATTGTACCGGCAGGGAAAAATTTGTAGGCATTACCAAAAATATAAGCCGCGTTTGTAAGATTGAATTTTTCTATATCATGGCTTATATCAATAATGCTTGCTCCTTCAATGCCCGACAAAACAGCTGCCTTTACCAAGGCAACGTAATTGTCTTTGATACCCAAATCGCTGGTAAGAGTTATGAGCGGCATTGCTTATCTTGTTAGTAAAATATAAGTAGTGCTGTAAAAGTAATATATAATTTTGTGTTGAATAAAATATACCGATTTATTTTGAGCGAAAAAACTGTAAACATAGATGCCTTTGAACCTGTTGAGTTGTATGGCGTTAATGATGTAAAGCTAAATGCTATAAAAAAATATTTTCCAAAATTGCGCATTGTAGCGCGTGGTTTTGAAATGAAATTGATGGGTGATGAATCTGAAATTTCTCGTTTTGAAAAGAAACTGAAATTATTATCAGACCATTATCATAAAGCAGGCACTCTTACCGAAGCCTCTATTGACAGGCTACTGGGGCAAACAGGCGATAACCTGCTTGAAAAAAGTGTTGACAACGGAAGCGATATTATTTTGTTTGGCGTTACAGGCAATGCTATAAAGGCTCGTACCGAAAACCAAAAACGAATGGTAAAATCTATCCTGAAAAATGATATGATGTTTGCTGTTGGGCCTGCCGGAAGCGGAAAAACATATACCGCCGTTGCGCTTGCCGTTAGGGCTTTAAAAAACAAAGAAGTAAAACGCATTATACTTACACGCCCTGCGGTTGAAGCCGGAGAAAATCTTGGTTTTTTACCCGGAGATTTAAAAGAGAAGTTAGACCCTTACTTGCAACCTTTATACGATGCCTTGTATGATATGCTACCACCCGATAAATTAAATCAATATATAGAAAGTCAGGTTATACAAATTGCGCCACTTGCTTTTATGCGCGGGCGCACCCTTGATAATGCTTTTGTAATTTTAGATGAAGCACAAAACACCACGCAAAGTCAAATGAAAATGTTTTTGACTCGTATGGGAACTAGTGCTAAGTTTATTATTACAGGAGACACTACTCAGATTGATTTACCAAAAAACCAATCATCAGGGCTTTTACAATCTATTCAGTTATTAGAAAAAGTGAAAGGCATAGATTTTATTTATTTACAATCAGAAGACATTATTCGTCATAAACTGGTAAAAGAAATTATTGCCCGTTATGATGAAGAGAAAAAATAAACAATCAAAAACTCATGAACGCACTAACCGAAACTCATTTTAAATTTAAAAACCAAACATCCTTCTATAAAGGTAAAGTAAGAGATGTTTATACTATTGATAACAAGTACCTAGTTATGGTAGCATCTGACCGCATAAGTGCTTTTGATGTGGTTTTACCACGCGGCATCCCCTATAAAGGACAAGTGCTTAACCAAGTGGCATCAAAATTTTTAAAAGCTACGGCCGATATTGTACCAAATTGGATGATGGCAAACCCCGATGCGGTTGTAACTGTGGGTAAAATGTGTACACCCTTTAAAGTTGAAATGGTTATACGCGGTTATTTAGCCGGACATGCTGCACGTACATATAGTAGTGGTTTACGCGAGTTATGTGGCGTTAAATTAGCCGAAGGCTTAAAAGAAAACGATAAACTACCTGAGCCTATAATTACGCCAACCACCAAAGCAAGCGAGGGGCACGACATGGATATATCTCGCGAAGAGATTTTAAAGCAAGGCATTGTTAGTGAAGCTCATTACTTACAACTTGAAAAATATACCCGTGCGCTTTACCAACGTGGCACCGAAATTGCCGCCAAACAAGGTTTAATTTTAGTAGATACAAAATATGAGTTTGGTTTAGGCAACGATGGCAAAATTTACCTGATAGATGAAATTCATACGCCTGATTCGTCACGTTATTTTTATTTGGATGGCTATGCCGAGCGTCAGAAAAAAGGAGAGCCACAAAAACAATTGAGCAAAGAATTTGTACGCCAATGGCTTATAGCCAATAATTTTCAGGGAAAAGATGGGCAAACTGTACCCGAAATGAGCGACGAATGGGTAAATGAAATATCTACCCGATATATAGAATTATACGAAAAAATAACCGGAGAGGCCTTTGTACGCAACGATGCTAAGGATTTAGCCCAAAGGGTAGAAACAAACATTAACACTTATTTACAAACATTAAATTAAAGCATTTTGGTAAACCCAATGCTATTTGTATTTTCGCAAAAAAATTAACTATGGCACAGATACACATTACAGGAATAGAATACGTAGAATTGAACCAAGATGAAGTAGAATTTACTTATAAACCCGATGTGCCTAAACTTAAATTAGTAGGTACAGTTTATGAGGCTAGCGAAGAAAGCGAAGAAGATGATATACAAAGCGTGGTGTTTTTAACCCAAAACCAGCTTAATAAAGTGCTTTTAAATAAAGAAGTTGAGTTAAAAACCATTGAAGATGGCAAATGGCAAACACAAAAGCCATTAACTCGCGAGCAAATCAAAAAAATTGGCCTAGTTACATTAGAAAGCGAATATTTAGGTAAATCGGGTGAGCATAAATGCTACGAAGTAACTAAAGTAGAGCAATAAGCTATTTTTAGCGTTATAAATTAAATGCTTTTCAAGAAATTGAGGAGCATTTTTATTTTAGGCCTTTTACATAACCATCATACAAATAAGGCATAAAAAAAGCCCCATATTTCTACCTCAATTTTGCAACAGCTTTTGAGGGTTTACGCGGGAAAGAGCAACAAAGGCCAGGATTCCATTCTGGCCTTTGTACATTTATTAAAAGAATGAAGGGTCAGAAACTTCTAAGTTTTTTAATTTATTGATTATCAGTAAATTAAATTCTTTTTTTAACTATAAAAGCCTAAAATTATAAGGCATCCACTTTAATACCATATTTCTTAGCAAAGAATGTTTCTAGTTTGCTTTTATTTTCTTCCCTTAGAACATATTCTTTCTCTTCTTCGTCTAAGTTACATACTCCAAAATTTCTAATATAATTCCCACTTAATGAATAATAATCAGAAGAATACGGCTTACTTGTTGTTTTAATATAATACCAAAACAACTTTGATTCCATAATTTTTTTAATGACTTCTAATTCTCTTCTTGAGTGTCCAACTATTGCAAGTCCATTATAGAATAACAAGTCATCATCTGAGCTAATAATATAGTTTGGTGTTCGATTGGCCATTTTTGGAAAAAATAATTTGGTTCTCATCCTTTCCAACGATTGCGTTCGGCCAAATGCAAACCATTTTTCATATTCGCCATTTCCTTTATCCCTTTCAGATAATTTCTTTTTTTTGTCACTTAAATATTTATAAGCCTTTGGAAAGTTTTCTCTTATAAAGTTTTCTTCTAGAAGCTTAGGCTTATCATTATTGTCGTATGGAAAAATTACTTTTTCTCTGTTCAACCTAGTTGTACTTGTCGAACTACTTATTTTATTAGAGTTTACTATATCTCTACAAATTTCTTTTTCTATAGGGTATAGACTTCCATTTTGCAAATAGTAATAGTCTTCATCATGATTTACCGGATTAAAAATATAAATTTCGTTATTCAGAGTTGCAATTCCGTTCCTTGTTGTGTATAAATCACCAAAAGAGACCCCAGTAGATTCAATTTTTGAAATTATCTCACTATCTTGTAAATTCCAACCTTGTTTAGCATCTAAACTACTATATTCTATTTTGCTAAATAGGCTTAATTGTTGTGAAAGGTTTTTACTTTCACATTTGGCGTACCTAATAAATTTTTGCTTTGTTTTTTTAATTAAACAAATACAAGTATATGTATTTCTTGACTTAAATACCTGCTCTGTGCTAAAGTCAATGATTTTAAAATTTAAAAGCAATTCTTGAAAATATTTCCTTAAATCTCTCCCATTTAGACTTTTAAAGAAGCTATTCATTGTAATAAAGCCTAATACACCACTTTCCGATAGATTATCAATTCCAAGTTTAAAAAACGGGATATACAAATCAGTATTTCCGGATTTGCATATTTCAAATTTTTGCACTGCAGCTCTTGTTTTTTCATCCATATTTTTTAAGCACACATACGGTGGATTGCCTAAAACAATATCAAATCCTGAAAAATTATTTATACGTCTTTTCCAATTACACGTTAAAGCGTCTCCAACAAATAAATTAAAGTGAAATTCTTTTTTATCTTCACCTTCATTCAAAGCCAAAATTGACAATAAAATTTTTGCTCTTTTTACAGAATAAGCTTGGATATCTAAACCAAAAATTTGATATCTAAAAATATGGGCATAAGTTCTATTAGTTTTATTTTTTAATCTTTTTGCCGCATTAACTAAAAAACCACCACAACCACACGAAATATCAGCTATTTTACAAGTTTCCAGTGTATCTTTTTTTGACTGAAAAGTTTGCTTAATTATAAATTCGCGAATATTTAATGGAGTATAAATTGCACCATTTACAACTCTGTCAGCTGGAGAAACTACAAATTCAAAAAGCTCGATTAAATCTTCCATTCCAAATTTTGGAACTTCAATATCTAATACAGAAATGAATTTTGTAAGTTTTTCATATTCTTCTTTATTATTTTCTGAAATAATAAACGATTTGAGAAATTCATTTTTCTGAACTGCTAAATTGTTTTTTTTAAAAAAGGAGGAAATAATAAGCCTATCAACATCCTTTGGTTGACTGGAGTAATTTTTTAAATATCTGAATACGTTATTTTTCATAAAAGAATAGGACATATATCAGATGTAGGATTCCAGGTTACATCAGCTTGATGAAAAGGTTTCCAGTGATTTGCTAATGTGTGATAATATGGCTTCCATATTTTCTCTTGATAATGATTATTCAACTTCACAAACCCTCTTTCTTCCGCCAAGATAGAGAATGCCGTTGGAAAAAAATTTGAAGTTAAAAATCCAACACCCAGTATAAAGTCCAAGGGAAAATGTAATAATCTCGGTGTGTCAATATACATAATTGAGCCATAATCAAATTCCGCAGAGTTAGTAGGGTTAATGTTATATTGAATATGATAAACTGGATGTGGTTCTGCCGATGTGGCTGTTAAATCATGTCTGTCTATATGAAAACCAAAATGATAAACTTTTTCTCCCACGCCTTTAACATCAACTTTAAAATTCAATTCAAGAAAAGGGTCATTCATATCATCCCACGCGTTAACATTTGCCCTTATTTTCAAATTTAAAAAGACACTACCTTTTGTTATTGTTGATGGTTTAACGTGCTTTAAAGTCTCCAATGGAATTTCAAAATCTTCAATATCATACCCCCAAACATCTGGATTGACAATACCACCTTTTAATAACGGTATTTTATTCTCATCTCTAAGTTGACCAGCAGCTTTATGAATAGGGCCAGTATTTAAATTCCCTCCAACGTACGTCTCCAATAGGTTAGCCATTTGTACCAACTGAGCTGCCTTTTCTTCGCGAAAATGCATAGTTTGTGTAGAAACTGCCATGCTTATTTTAATTTCTTTTTTAAAGTATCTATTCTTTTTAATTCAGAGGAATGTGGCCTCAAACCTTTTTCGATGCCGATTCTTTCAATAATAGCTTCGAGAGACAGGTATTTGTTTTCTTGCCAGGGCTTAAGTTCATGGGAAGAAAATATTTTAAATCCTTCTAAAGGGTCCAATGGTTTTTTGTATCCTTCGCATATTGTCCAAAATTCTGTACTGATACACTTTGGCAATGGTTTTGCCGCGATTAAACCCTTTATACCAGTTTTATCTTCTAGCAATTTTACTCTTTCATTAGCATTTATAAACGATAATTTTTTGTCTGATAGTGTTTTAAAAATACTTATAATTGAATCAGCCCACCACCGGTGCCAACCATCAGAAAATAGTCCGGCATATTTTGCACCCTTAAATACTTCACCAAGTAATTTATTCCAATTTTCACCGGATGCTTCTATATCAATTCCAAGTCTCGCAGCAACCACTCTTTCTTTTAATAATGGATTAGTATTATGAAAAAGATTTTTTACTACAAAATGGGCGAAATCATAAACCACAGTTTTGGACTCGGCATCCAAAAATCTCTCTGCTATTCGCGGGTCAAATAAATCAATATCTTCCCTTCCGAAAATTTTTTTTAAAGATGGTGTATTAGAATTTAATTCATTATACCCATTCGCCAATGCAGCTAATTTTTCGGAAAATTTTGGAAAGTTTGGAGTTATAGATTTTTCAAATTTATAATCAAATAAGTCATGGCTTGATTTATCGACATCATATGTTTCTCTTATTTTTGGTTCGGTTGAGCATAAAATTATTGGAAATGCTTTAATGTCTCCTCTAGCAGTTATTGACCTTAATTCTTGTGTAATAGAAGTCGCGTTGAAATCCACTCTATCTGGGCCATCACCATCAAGTCTTAAATCAATAATAATTCCACCATAATAGTTATCTTTTCTTCCTTTAATCAGTTCATTTCTTAAATTGCTAAATTCCTTAAACTTCGAAAGAGGAAAATACTCGACTTCAATTAAATTTACATCATTAAATCCGTTTATGATAGATTGAATTGATGAATCATTTTCATCATCTATATATAAATACTTTGCTTTACTCATTCTTTTATTGGTTTTTTGGAATTTCAATTCTAAACGTAGTTCTAAATCCTTCGGGTGGGGTGCTCACATAAATAGTTCCTTCGTAAGCTTCAACAATATCTTTTACAATTTTAAGTCCCAAGCCAGTACCCACCAAACTATCTGCGTCATTTGCTGAATGATTAGCGGCAGAAGTAGTAGTATAAAACGCATTAAAAATAAACTCTTCATTCTCTTTAGGTATGCCGTCTCCAGTATCAGAAAACTCTAAATAAACTAAATCATTCTCTTTGCCACATTTTATTTGAATTTCTCCTTCTTTCCGACTTCTTTTAATTGCTTTTTTTGAATTGGTATAAAGATTAAAAAGTATTGAGGCCCACTCTGATGGATGCATTGGCACTGTAAATAAATCGTAACCTTCAAAAATATGTTTATGAAGATTTATTTTTGAACGAGTAATGTCATTCTGAATTACTTTTTCAAAATCCCGAACAACATCTCTCAGTTCAATTGGCTCAAGCTCTCTTAAAACATTTCTTGATATTGCTTTGTTAAAATACGATGTATATGTAGTAAAAGCTTTTATATTTTCATCTAATAATTCTACTCTTTCTAAAGATTCCTTATATCCTTTAACTGCATTTTTAAGAAAACTAATATCAGCGTTAAACCCTGGTAAAAATCTTTTAATTTCATGAACAAATTCCCCAATTACTAAACCTAAACCCGCTAATATGCGAAGCATATTATTTTCATTAATCAATATTTCCTTCTCCTTTTTTTCCTCATCACGTGCTTGTTCAAATTCTCTAAATGCCTCCTTAAACTCTTCTTTTGATTTATTCGAATTAGATGACTCTCCGTCTGCATCAGAATATTCTTCATCTTCTAATATTCTTTTTAGTTTTGAAATAGTAGAATCAACTTTTTCTGAGGCTGTTTCTTCTTGTTTTTTGTATCCTTTTTGAGATGCAGTAGATTTTCTACCTCTTATATCCGATACTTTAACAACAGCACTTATTATTGAACGATAAACGAAATTTATCAATTCATCTAACGCTGGATTTTTTATAAGTCCTTCTCTACTTGAAGTTTCTTCAAACTTATAACCTTCTTTATCTTCAATTTCTACAAATCCAAAGAAACAAATATTCATATGCGGGGCTAAAACCACATTTCTGCTATTTGACTTATCTAAACCAAGCCAATCATCACCTTCTTCACCATAAGGTAAAACCCTAAAACCATTTCTATATAATCTAATTCCCCCTTTTTCATACGCTAAATTTCTTATAAAAGTAAATGCACCGGGAGAAAAAAGAGAGGGGTCATATACAAAATAATAAGTTTTAAAATGAATGCCCTTGATTAAGGGAAATTTAATTTCTACATTATCTCTATCCTTTTCATCGTTACCAATTAAAAAAGTTTGTTTTGAAATATTTAGTTTTTTACTCTTTAGTATCCAACAACCTTGACCAGAATTTGTAACATAACCTTCAATCTCGGCTAAAGCGTGCTTAAAAATTGCCTCTTCTTCATTTATCACAGGTGTAGTATTATTACCTTCTTTTCTAAAATAGGCACTTTTAAACCCTGGGTCAATTTTTTTTTCTTCTTCTTCTTTTTTCTTTTTCGAAAGTGGAAATGGTTGAAGTAATTCAGAAGTATATCTGAAAACTCTTTTTATCATTAAGTCCGACCACCCCTCTCTTAATCCTTCAATAATTAAATCTGTACCTTCTTCTTTAGTTTTAGTAACCGACTCTATTAAATTCGTTATACTTAAAAGGTCTTTATCAGTTTCAAACCTATCCCAGTCTATGGTAATTTTGATTGCTGTCCGAGATTTTAAAGTTTGAGTTACTATTGTAAGTTTATTTCCTAACCTTTGAGTAGCAAATCTTCCAATGCCTTTCCTTCCTGCTCTTGTTCTTTTATACCTACCTGAAATTGGATTATGTATCTTTTCGGAAGATGATAGACGCATAAATCCATTAATAAGTTGGTCTCTTGTCATTCCGACCCCATTATCTTCAATGCGTAATGTTCCTAATGGTTGCCATGCATTCTCAAAAATTAATTTTACCTCCGATGTGTCTGCATCATAAGCATTTTTGACAAGTTCGGAAACTGCAGTCTCATGTCTTCCAACAAGCTCTTTCCCAAGTCGGTTGATTATACCAGCATCAACTGAAAAACGAATTTGAGATTCATCAAGTTTTGCAATCTCATGTGAAAGAAATAAAATAACATTATTATCAGAGGAGTTCTTCTTAATTTCTTCCGCAAGTTTCTTTTTTAATTCAAGTATTTTTTTAGCATTATCCATTGATAGTTGTTGGCAAAATTTCAAACTTATAGGGTAAAAATAGGTATTTTTATCATGTGTAATGCACCGTTTTTTACACAATTAAGAATGTCAGTTATTTATATAAAGTGCTATTTACCAATTATATAAAATAAAAAAACTAAAACCTTATTCTCCGATTATTTCTCCTTAGCAATCTTCTTTAGGCGTGCATTTTCCGCCTCTAGCATTTTGATATATTTTTCTTTGTGGTCATCTATGTGAAAATGCATGTTTTCAGCTTTTGCTCCTATGCTTTGTACCAAATGGTTATTTGATACATTAAATATTTGCGACGCGTCAAAATTTAAAATCTGGGCAATATCTACACTTAATATTTGTGCTATCTGCTGTATGCGTGATAGGGTTAAGTCGATTTCGTCTCGTTCTATTTTACTATAACCACTCAAACTCATGTTTAGCTCACTTGCAATTTGCTCGCGAGTTATATTTTTCAGTTCGCGGAACTTCTTAATACTATCGCCAATTTTTATTTTTTCCATAATTAAAATTTTTTGCCTGTTTTCGTATTAAATCTTATGCCCGCTAAAGTAGCAAAATAATGTTTAAAGTGGTAAAAAAACACCTAAAATAAGACGTTTCTATTTTCTATAGCTGGTAATTTGTAAAAATAAATCTCATGAAAAAAGCAGCTTTAATAGTCGTCTTAAGTATGTTAGGATTTGGAATGAATGGCCAAATAACTTGGACGGTAACATGTCCAAGCTGTATTAATTTTCCGGCAAATGATACTGTTTGTGCTGGCCAACAGTTGGTAATAAACTATTTGGTTTATAGTTCGTATAACACCGCTACAACATTTACAATCCAATCTGTTATTACTCATCCGTCGCCATCTACTCAAACTATGACCATAACAACAATTCAGCCAAGTAGTACTTACACTAATACATATACAATACCGGCACCTTCATCATTAGGGCTTCACCAAGTTTTAGTCCAAATTATAACGTATAATGCTCAAGCTACTAATAGTGCAGATGACCAAACTATTCAGGTAATTTCTTGCGGCACTACTGACATTAATAAAGAAAATAAAGATGTTATTTATAAGGCCTTTCCGGTGCCAAATACCGGTTCATTTACTTTAGAAATAGAAAACATAATTGAAAACACGGAACTAATTCTGATAAACTCCTATGGCCAAACAGTATACAAACAAATTTTGAAAGAAGGCTTTAACGCAATTAATACAACAGGTTTATCAAGTGGGATATACTACTATTCGATTGGCCAGGCATTAAAAAGCGGGAAACTAATAATCAATTAAAACAAAAACCATGAAAAAAACAATCAAAACAATCGCAATTATCGTATTTGCATTATCAATTTTTAGCTGTAAAAAAGCCGAAACTGGGCCTACTGGAGCTACTGGGCCACAAGGCAATGCCAATGTTCAAACAACAACACAAACGATACAAGCAAGCAGTTGGAGTACGGTCACTGCAAGTAACCAGAGTTCCACATCGATTAGCATTCCTACGATTACACAAAGTATTATTGATAAAGGCTCGGTTGAATTATTTTATTCAACAGATGGGACTAGTTGGGAAAAGTTGCCCGCCTACTTTGATTACATATATACGTTAGGAGAGGTTCAAATTTATGATAACATAAGCACGAGCAACAGCGTCCCAACATATACTGTGTATTTTAAAATTGTTGTAATAGCTGGGCAGTAAATAAAAAAACTAAGCTATAATTTGAAATCAACGGCGAAAAAAAATTAAATTTATTCCAGCTTAATACTTTACTACATAGGAAAGACCTGTTTCTTTACCATTAATCATTTACTGTAAGCTCTTCATATACTTATTTTGAGATATGAAGAAGCTATGCCGTATCCTTAATATTCGTTTCAAATATTTGTTAGAAAAGATATTCTGTCATATATTTAAATTTCTAAATTTTAGAAACATGAAAAATCATGATAAGGTTTTACTAACAAATAAGTATCAGGAATTGGATGCAAAAGTTAAAGAACATCTAAGTATATTGAGAGATTTCTTAAGTGATAAAATGCTTTATCCTGAAGGCGACCCAGACATTCAGATATATAATAATGCTGTGAATTTCCTTAGATATGCTGATGGAGAATATATAGAGTTTAAATATCTAAATAGAAAATTTTGGGTTGAAGTTGACTATGCAAGTAATTATGCATACGCTACACTAAGAACGTATGAAATATTTCCTGGAGAAAGAGACCGTTCAAAAAAAAAATATGTGTTAATTGAACACATGGATATAAATATTACATCGAAAGGTGCCCTAGCAGCCCTCTACGGAGGAAAAACTATTCCAGCAACCCATTTTAAAACAGGTAAAAAAATTTCTATTGAATTAAAAGATAGGCAAGTAACAGAATTAAAGAAAAACTATATTGATTTGCTGTGGGCTGTGGTTATTGAACCTAGTGTACAATCATAATTGTAACAAAAATGACCTCTGGGACGTAGTATAGTAATATAGAATGTTCCCAGATGGAAAAACCTGTCTATACATATGATTTCTTAATGCTTAGCGGTTATGCAAACCGTTAGTAGTAATACCATTTTTCTTTCTATCCAATAAATTGTAAATCAAATTTCTTACCGGTAGAAAAAATTAACCCAGAGATGGGTTTTTCGCGTTTGCGTATAAATTAAAAACAATATCAATGAATAAAAAAATCAGACCGCCGCCACATAAAATAAAAAAAGAATGTAAAGAGTAACACTTCCAGGCGTACCTCTACATTCTTTTTGAATATCCTTTATAACCGGCCTCTGCCTATTAATGCTCATTGTAAAATGAGTTACTGGATATTTTTTGCCTAAACATTTGTAATGTCCGGCTTTCTGTTTCAACGAAAAAAAGCTTGAAATGTTACATCAAAAATCAAATAAATTTTAAACACTTAAAACAATAAAAATGAAAACAAATAATTTATATATCAAACGCTTATTAAACCTAGTGACATCGCTTCAAATCCTTGAGATAAATAATCAAAGGTCAATTAAACAATATAAGGCAGAAGAAAAAAATGGAGTTTATATTTTTTCTTACGTATTTGATTTAATAGAAACCAAATTGAAAGATAAAGCAAACGGAATTTCCGGCTTATATCTTTTAGCTGTCCACTATAAATTGACGATGGATGAAGTCATGCATCTTTTTTCAATAGGCTATCATGAAGCATATCTAGGAAGCTATCCACTCACTAAAAAATCGACCCCCATGCAATTGTCTGAACATATTGCTGAATTCGTGAAAATAAAAGAAGAACTATACGAACGGGTGCAAGTTTGGAAAATAAGTAGAAAAGAAAGGCATTATATAAAACACCTAAATCAGTCATCGAAGTTTCCGACTGTACCTGTTTTAGAATTAACCAAAACTGCTTAGCATGAAGAAAAAGATACTTGATGTTACAGATGTTCAATGGCAGCGACTTGTTTTATTCGCAGAGCATTTGCAAACTTGCCATTCTAAGAATTACAGAGATATTATGCAATACTATTGTACTGATTGCAAGGCACCTTGGATGTTACGAGATGATAGAACAGTTTCTTTTTTTGCATTCCCTTTTCTTTATATTGAAATGGCAAATGTATTTAACGAATGGGAATATTTATCCGAATTCGGCTTGGTGGTGTTCTTACCTGAAATTCCAATTGATTTAGGCGAGAGTATAAAAAAATTCTTCTTTGGCACAAGCTCGAATAATAACCGACTCTATTTGAATTGTTATGTACCTTATACGCAATCGAAACATCTAGGTGGTGTCCAGCTATCTAGATTCAGTACACCACGGGACGTGAGTCGAAATATTATATCTCTCCTTAATTTATCGTACCCGAATTGGTCAATGCGTACTGTTTTGGTTGAAAAATGTCGAACTAAGGTGTAATACCGTTGTTGTTAAAATCGTATAGTACAGAATAGAAATAAAAACTTGAAAGAAAAGAAGTCAGATATAAATATATTGCCGTTGAAAGCGACAAGGTCTAATAAGGATTTATTTCCTTATGGCGGTGTTATTCC
>JABDCR010000011.1:0-56206 GCA_013288015.1 Bacteroidota bacterium
TTATGTTCAACCAACGGTTCCAAGTTCACATACTCTCACCACCAATAGTTATACATGGAACCCCGGTAGCGGTGTTGTTACCCTTGGTTATCCAAATGGTATCACTGATTGGAATGGCACACCTCTTAATGGTCCAAGTAGTATGTTTACTGATGCAAACGGTAATATATTATTTTCGATAGTAAGCGGCTATGTATTTAATCAACATGGTTTTTTGATAGATACTTTGATTGATAGTGTTTCACTTAATGTTTCAGGAAATAGAACATATTGGCGTGGAGTTGCATTTGGTCATTCTGAGGTTTGTGTAGTTCCTAATCCTGCTAATTGCCAACAGTATTATATATTTACCTGTATGCCTATACCGTTTGGTACTTATACCTCGGGTGTAACACTTTATTATCCTGGCAACGATTGCATTGCTGGTGGAGCTCCTGCCAATGTTTTTGAAAAGCCATACTTTACCTGCATAGATGTTTCACAATCGGGGCAGTATATGCCTTCAACGGAAACTGGTAAAAACATGAAATCTGCTGCACTTGGTGTGGTAGGAAACGCTACTGTATCAGATTTATATAAAGTGACATCAACACCGACTCTTACTAGCGGTTGTCATCCTTTTAATGGAGATATACATTATGCAACCACTAAAGTTTATAATAAAGGAGGGGGAGCACCCTATCGTTTAGTTTTTTTATTAAATGACGATGAAATAATTACATATAGAGTCACAGGAACGACCGTTTCTACAAATTTAACAGGCGTACAATGGGTAAGCACTAATGTGATTTCAGATATAACAAGTGGCTCTGCTGGTAGTCGAACCCCTTTTGTAAACCCAAGTGAGTTAGAAATTTATCAGGATTCTGTTAATTCTAAAATTAAAGTAGCCTTTGGAGTTCCTAATGCAACAGGTTTTGCGACGAATGTTGATTTTTTAGTCTTAATGGACTTTGATACACTTGGAAATTATAAAACAGGTACATCACACGTACAATATACATCTACTTTGGGTACTTCTCCATTTTATGTGAAAGGAATAGAGTTTTCTCCCAACGGTAATTACGTTTATGTTGCACATGATTCAATAGCTAATTACCCAAGTAGTATAGACCAAGTAACATATAGTACAGGCGCACCCTCTTATACGTTAAGCACACACCCTGCATATCAATATAGTCAAATAGAAAAAGGTACAGATGGTAATTTATATTTAATCGCTTCAACAGGTACAACAAGCCCAGCTATGGCTAAAATAGTAAATTCTAACAGTACAACACCAACTTTTACACCTAATGTTCTAACACTAACTGGCTATGACAAATATATAGCTGGAGGATATAATACTTCAGCAATTTATTACGTACCCGACCAAATAGACCAAGAGGTATATAGCAATTTATTTAATAACCCAACTATACAATGTTGTTTGGCTAATGAACCGTACGATAAAAAAAGTTATTCTGCGGGCACAACTACAACAACTTGGACAATGACTGCCACAAGTCAAACTTGGACAGCTAATACAGGTACAACAACCGCAACTTGTAAAAACCCAATTGCTGTTCAAACCAATACCACAAGCACGGTAACCATTGGTGACGAATTGCGAATACCCGCAGGTTATACAATTACTATAAGTAATATGACTCTTAAATTTTCTCCACAGGCACGTTTAATTATTGAAAATGGGATAAGCGGCACGGCAGCAGGTAAATTAATTTTAAGTGGTTGTACACTTACCGTAGATAATCGCTGCGGATTAAATGATATGTGGCCGGGAATACAAGTATGGGGTACATCAGCTTCAGCACAAACGGGAACTTATCAGGGTTTTCTACAAATGACTGGCAGTACTGTAATCGAAAATGCCTACGTTGCTGTGTTAGCAGGATATGATTCTACTTGGTTATCTAATATAACACCAAGACCAGCATATTATACAACAATTCCTTCAGGTCATGGTTTCACTCAGGCAAACAGCTGGAATAATGGTGCTAATAGTGGTGCAGGTGGTGGTATTATAGAAGGTGTAGGCACTACTTTTTTAAATAATCAAAGGTCTGTTGTATGTGTAACTTATACTGCCTCTGCCAATGCAGGAGAGAAATTGCAAACCTGTACGTTTAGTGTAAATTCAGCATTATTAAATACTTCTGTTTCTCCCCGTTATTTTGTGGGCTTATACGGTCATACAAATAACTTCCCTATAAACGGTTGTTCATTTACGGATACTTATAATACTAACACCGATACAGGTTTATATACCTCTAATTCGACTGCTTGGGTTGATGAAAGTGGAACGACTCGTTCTATCTTCAACACTTTATTATACGGCATATATGGTATAAATACTGTTGGTAACACAGCATTTATACATTGTAAGAACAGTACCTTTAATAACAATTTCTACGGTATTTATTTAGGTAATATAAATAACGCTGTTGTAGAACTGGATACTTTTAAGGTATTTGTTTCAACATGTACCGGACATTGTTCTCATCCAAAAACGTATGGTTTGTATTTAGATATTGGTACAAGTTATGCTGTTAAGGATAATTATTTTACCAAATACGGAACAAGTACACCTACAAATAGCTTATATGGTATAATAGCCAATAATGCGCCTTATGCAAATGTTATTTTTAGAAACACATTTAATAATCTTACCATTGGTAATCAGGCACAGTTTCAAAACTATACCTATAATACTAATCCGCTTTATGCACCCAATAATTTAGGATTACAATATATCTGTAATACATTTACGAATACAATTAGTGGTGGAAAGGATATTTATGTGCCTTCTAATACTTCAGCAGATACTATAACATATCAAGTTGGTACTTCGCATACTTATTCGGCGGGTATTGCTTATCAACAAGGAGCAACATCATCTACTTTAACACCTGTAAGCGGAGATAATTTTAGTCATGTAACAAGCGGTTATGATTTTTATATTGACCCAGCATCTTATAGTTCTAATCTTGTTTATTATTGTGCAGCAGGCACTTGTACAAGTTCGACAACTTATCCTTTACATAGTTCAAATTTGGGTTTAACAACTTGGACGGTAAATACAAGTTGCTCAACAATTAATACATATACTTGTGGTGGTTGCAGGACTGCACAAAATACTGATCCTATGCAAGCTGTCTTAGACCAAGCAGATGCGTATAAAGCAACTTACGATAATTTAGTATCTCAAATTAATAGTAGTCAGGGAAGCAATACTACACAGCTTGCATCGCAAATCAGTGATGCGTTTACACAACGTCATTTACTCTTAGATGAAGTGATACGGACTTATTTAAGCGATACTGTTCCGGCTAATTTGAAAAAAGGATATGCTTTAATGAAAGTTAAATCCTTAGAATTGTCTGCACGTAATCAGGTTGAAGTAGGTGTAGATTTAAATGATACGGCAATGGTAACGTCTGCTTTATCACAAGTTGCCAATGAAGAAGGACAAAGTAATTTTGTGAAACTTCATACTATATTCTTACAAAATTTAGGTAAATCTGCGCAGCAATTAATGAGCAACTCATCTGTTGTAAGTGCTGTGCAAATTTTGGCAACGGATAGCAGCGATAGGTCAACTTATCTTAAAGCAAACACTTTGTTGCAAACAGTTGGGTTGTCTAAATATAAACCTTATATACAAGACGGTAACCAAGCAATTAATGGTGCTAATGAACGTAAGGTACAACAACAGGCAACTACAACTACACTTGTAACATCTGCAAGCACATTGATTAACTCACCAAACCCTTTTAAAGAAAGCACAACGGTAAAAGCAGTCATAGTTGAGAAAACACAAAATGCGTTTGTTGTTATTACTGATATGGTTGGTAATGAGGTTGCCCGCTACCCTGTACAACAAGGTGAAAACAACATTAACGTAAATGCAGGTGGTTTAAACCAAGCTGTTATGTTCTGCACTCTTGTAGTTGATGGTGTAAAAATCAAAACCAATAAAATGGTGTTGATTAAATAAATTCTGTTTTTTTGTTTGATTGCTAAAAGCCGTTCCCCAAAGGAGCGGCTTTTTAGTTTAAATCGGCATAATAAACAGCATAAATTTATTTCAGGACGATACAGTAGTAATTAAGAAGTAGTTGAAATAACATTGAAAAAGATTGAAATTAATTGACTTTATTTGTTTTTCAACACAAATAATCAGTTTAAAAGAGATGTCAGCTATACAAACCAAAGAAAAAAAGAAAGAAGAAGATTTTATTCAATTTAATATGCGTCGGCATGACTTATGGAAGTATTTTATATATACGAATAAACTCGAAAAAATATTCAAGCAAGAGAACCTTATAGGAGCAAAAAGCATTTATACTAAATTACTGGCTCTTTTTATTCCAAAAGAAGATGACGAAGATGAGCGTTACAATGAAAAATGTTTTGAATTGAGCAGTAAGGTAATCCCACATTTTATAAAAGATAAAGCATATAATTTTGAAGTAAAAAAACGAGTAAAAAATGAAGCGTATAAAAAAGATTTTGGTTACGTAGATGTTGATACGGGCAAAGGAACGCCAAAAACCATTATACGAACATATAGCGCTCAACAAATGATAACTGAAGCTATAAGTTTTGTAGTTCATTCTGTGCTTAGTAAAGAAGTCAAAGAGGGAAAAAAAGATAAAAAAGAAGAAGTAATACGGGCCTGTTACAAAAGTATTGTAGGTTACATTGCAAAAGAAAAAGAGCTTCCAGAAATTATTTCACACTATAAAGCTACCGTTATATCAGGTTATGTTGCAATAGAATGTGGTTTTACATTGTCTGCCGATTTAAAACCTATCAATATAAAAGAAGCACCGCCGACAAATGAGCAGATTTATAATGCCTTAAAATACTTTACCGACCCCTTGAACCCCGCAAACACAAAGAAGAAACACAAGTAAAGTAATTTGTTTCGCTTTAAAAGCAATTTTCATTCCGATAAAAATTACATTCCTGATTGCTTTCTAACTGCTTACTTTTCAATAAGTAATCTTACCCGTTCGGCACAAGTACTTAAAAATCATGCTGAAATTTACGTACTTAAATTTTGGTTGGATTTTTAAGTACATAAAAATTCCGTCTTTATTTCTGTACCAAGACTTTTTCATTTGCCTTTCCTTTGTTGCCGAATTAGCAGGGTAAATGCTTCATTCGGTAAACAATCATAGATAACAATATGAGTTTATTAGTTGAGTGTTTTAACCCTGCTTTAAAACACACAAAATGACAAAGCTAATAGTAACCACATCGGACGAATTAGAAAACCTGATTCAAAATTCGGTTCGCAAAGCAATGAGCGAACAGGCAGGAAAAACAGAAACACCCAAAACCGAGTTTTTAAATTTAAAAGAAGCCGCCCAATATTTAAACTTGGCTAACCAAACCATTTACGGTTTAACTTCTAAAAATGAAATTCCATTTTTAAAACGAGGCAAGAAACTCTATTTTAAAAAATCCGAGCTGGAAAACTGGATTAATGAGGGTAAACGTAAGTCTGTTGCGGAACTAAAAAAAGAACTGGAGGGGTAAATCATGGCAAACTTAAATGTAAACGAGGGTTTACCCGATAATTCGGGCGATTTAAAATTTAAAAAACATTTAGTTTCTTGTTTTAAATCCGTAACCGATAAAATACCGGTAAACCAACCAATTTTGAACATTTTAAATCAAATTAAAAGCGAAGATTTAAAATTAAAAGTAGAGAAACTGCGGTCAATCCCCACCAAACCTGAAAAGGAGCTTTTAAAAAAGCAATTACCCTGTATAACGGTATCGGGTGTTTTTAAAAACGGACACGCCGCCAAAGATTTAAAAAAGCATAGCGGTTTAATTCAAATTGATTTTGATGCGGTTTTAAATTTAAAAGATTTAAAAGAAAAAATCTGTGGGGATATTTATACGTATGCTTGTTTTATAAGTCCGTCGGGAACAGGAATAAAAGCAATCGTAAAAATTGTGCCTGAGTTTCACCTAGAAAGTTTTGAAGCTCTCGCAGCATACTATGCCGTAAAATACGGTGCGATTATGGATGCTAAATGTAAAGATGTGGGGCGTTTAATGTATCTGAGTTATGATGAAAACCTTTTTATAAATGAAAATGCTATGGTATTTGACGTAATAAAAAATAATGTAGAGCAGGCAATCAGCCAACTAGAAAACACACAAACCGACCTTACCGCCAATTATGATAACTGGCTAAAGATTGGTTTTGCATTCGCCCAACAATTCGGCGAAGCGGGTCGGGATTATTTTCATCGGGTAAGTAAGATTAACGTAAAATACGAAAGTGAAACTTGTAATAAGCAATACGATAATTGTTTAAAGAGTTCGGGCGATGGTGTTACGATAAAAACATTTTTTCATTTAATCAAAGAAGCAGGGTTAACAAATTCAAACAATAATCAAAATGTCAAGTTAAACGTAAAACAAAATGTAAAACAAAACGTCAACTTGGGCTTACCCATTGCAAATAATACCAATACAAGCGATAAGCCAATAAATGAAACTTCTAAAATCTATATTGTAGAAGAATATTTAAAAGAGCAATACGATTTACGCTATAATGAAGTTACGGCAGAGATAGAATGCAAAAATGAAGATGACAAGTTTGAACCAATAAATGAAAATAGGATTTACATTGATTTACGCAGAAATAATATAAGCATTTCACAATCCGATTTGGCTGCCCTGCTTCGGGCAGGAAGATTGCCTGTTTTTAATCCCTTTAAAGACTACTTCAGTAATTTACCTAAATGGGATGGAACAACTGACCATATCGCCAAGCTATGTACCTATATTACAGCCAAAGACCAAAACAGGTTTAACACACAATTAAAAAAAATGTTGGTGCGTTGTATCGCTTGCGGCTTTGGTATTGCATTTAATAAACACGCTTTTGTATTAACTGGTCTGCAAAATGGGGGTAAGTCAAGTTTATGCAGGTGGCTTTGCCCTGATACCTTAAAAGACTACTATACTGAAAATCTAAGTGCCGATAATAAAGACAACTTAACAAGTCTTTGCCAAAACTTCATTATTAATTTAGATGAACTGGCGGCACTGAGCAAGATGGATTTAAACGTACTAAAGAGTATGTTAAGCAGGGATTATGTAAAAGTACGATTGCCTTATGACAGAAAAGCAAGCGTACATAAACGCAGGGCAAGTTTTTTTGGCTCGACTAACAAAGATGAATTTTTAAATGATGAAACAGGTTCAGTTAGATGGCTTTGCCATGAGATTTTAGCACTTGACTGGAACTATATGAAAGACTTAAATATAGATTTGATTTGGGCGCAAGCTTTTGCACTTTTTAATTCGAGTTTTAAATATGCGTTAAGCGCCGCAGAAATAGAAGAAAACGAAAATGCCAACGCAAAGCATCAATTGAGAAGTCCCGAACTGGAATATTTAACGGCTCATTTTATACCATCTGCTAAAGGGCAACCATTAACCGAAGCCATGACAGCTACCTCTATTATAAACCGACTAAGAGAAGCTAATTTAACTTCTATGAACTTAAATGTAACCAATATGGGTAAGGCATTAAAAATGGCAGGCTATAAACAAACAACAGAAAGAGTGGGAGAAAACAAAATACCGACCAAATTATATTTTTTACGTTTTTATCCTACTACACTTACTACAAGTGTCTGAAAGACTTGTAAATACTAATGTAGTAAGTGTAGTAAGAACTGAAAAAAGAACCTACTACAAGTTACTACACATACTATATAGGTCTTGCAGCCATTTTTGTAGTAAGTAGTAAGTGTAGTAGGCACAAAACAACATTTTATAAAATAAAATACTAAAAATATACTAGGTAATAATATGACCATTAATAGTCGTAATATGACTTTTATAAATAAACTGTTTCTATACTCCTAAAAAGTGAATCATTAAATAACCACGCTAAATGAAAATTTTTAAAAGGTTCTAACTCATTCTTTAATTTAAAGAGTAGCAACTGAATTTAAGAGATTGCGCTTTTAAATTTTTAATAAGCCAGTCGAGATTTTAAAATTTTAAATTAATAATTCGTTGTTGTGTCTATTTTAATTTTAAAAGCACCCTTTTAATATTTAAAGCTGTCAACTTTTAAAATTCAAAACTATGTGTCGAGATACTTTAAGCTGTTTTATTTTAAATTTTAATACTTTGTAGCATTAACAATCCTTGTACGCTTTTAGATTTAAAACAATAAGTCAAAAATTTAAAAGAAACTTTAAATTTTAGAAGAAATGCCACCAATATTTTAAAGAATTAGGCTTTTAATTCTTTAAATAGTTACTCTTTAAAATTAAAAAAATTCTTTTTTAACTAATCTTTTAAAGAAAAAATATATTTAATTTTTAAAGCCCTTACTAAATTTAAAACTGAATATCTTTAAATTTAAAAAATGAGTTTACACTATATATTTTAAATCTTGCTTTGTGGTTTAAAAATTTAAAGATAGGTAGCTTTAAAATAGCAATCGGAAAATTGAAAGTAATACTATAAAGAGGATAAAAACAGTTGAGTAATTAATAATGATACTTAATTAGTAAAGAGAAAATTGTTATATTTATTTTAATGTATATCGTTTGTTATTATTGGTTATTTCAAGGAAATATAATGCGGTATTTGCATTTGTTTAACCCATGTTTAAACCAGTACAAAATAAAAAGGCTTTCAAAATCCTTGAAAGCCTTATCTATCTAAGCGTGGAGAATATCGGAGTCGAACCGACGACCTCTTGCATGCCATGCAAGCGCTCTAGCCGGCTGAGCTAATCCCCCAACTAAAAGTAAAGAACTGGTAAATGTAGCTTTTAAATGGTCTTCTTTTTATAAATCTCTGATTTCATTAAACCCATTTTATTGAAAAGATGGATAAATGACGTGCCAAGTACCCCTAAACCATATTTTGTACTACGACTAAAATTAATAGACGAAGCATCATCAAAATATTTGGTAGGGCAGGTAATTTCGGCTATTTCAAAACCTGCATAAAACACCTGCGATAGCATTTGATTATCAAATACAAAATCATCGCTATTGGCATGGTAATTAATTGTTTTTAAAATCTCAGCATTAAAAGCACGATAACCTGTGTGATACTCGGATAATTTTTGATTAATTAAAATGTTTTGCGAAAGGGTAAGGCAACGGTTAAAAATGTATTTGTACATAGGCATGCCTCCTTTAAGCGCACCTTTACCTAAAATACGAGAACCAAGCACGGCAGGATATAAATCCTGCGCCATTAAATAGGCCATAGATGGAATTAGCATAGGGGTATATTGGTAATCGGGGTGTAACATAATAACAATATCGGCACCAAGCGCAAGGGCTTTATCGTAGCAGGTTTTTTGGTTACCACCGTAGCCTTTATTTTGTTCGTGACGAATGATGTGTTTTATGCCAATTTCTTTACCCACCTCACTAGTATTGTCTTTGCTATGGTCATCAACCAATACAACTTCATCTACAATATCAAAAGGAATTTCATCGTAGGTACGTTTTAGTGTTTTTGCAGCATTATATGCCGGTAACACAACAACTATTTTTTTGCCGTTAATCATACAATTTTAAGTAGGTGTGCAAATATAAAAAATATGTTTGAATTGCGTTAGGGATTGTAGCAGGCTGCTTTATAGCGCGTAAAGCCCCACATTATAAGCGGTGTAACGCCCCGTATTTAATTTTTTAAAAACAGGGTATAATGATAACTTTGTGAGATTAATGCCCGTAAAAACACTACATATTTATTTAATTAAAAAGTTTATACCACCATTTATGGCTACGCTTTTTATTGGGATGTTTATTTTCTTTATGATTTTTTTGTTTACCTATATCGATGAAATTATAGGCAAAGGGGTTGATAATGTTACACTTACAAAAATGTTTGGCTATATGTTTATTACATTTTTATCGCCTTCTATGCCATTGGCTGTATTGCTTTCGTCTATTATGACGTTTGGAAATTTGGGTGAGAATTATGAGCTGGCCTCTATGAAATCAGCAGGTTTATCGCTGTTATCAATTATGCGCCCTATATTGGTTTTTGTTTTGGGCTTGGCCTGTTTTTGTTTTTTGTTTAGCAATTACACTTTGCCTTATATACATTTAAAAGCGGGGCGATTGTTATATGATGTGCGCAGTTCAAAACCTGCCGTTAACATAAAAGAAAGCATTTTTTATAATGGCATAGATGGATACAGCATCAGAATAGGGAAAAAGGATAATGATGGCATTACAATACACAACGTTTCTATATACGACCACAGTGCCGGAAGAGGAAACTCTACGCAGATGTATGCTAAGGATGGGCAAATATTTATGTCGACCAATAAAAAGTTTTTAAGTATAAAGCTTTTTAATGGCACACGATATGAGCAACCTGTAAAAGATGCTCACGAAGAAAAAACTCGACCAAATATGATTATGCACTTTAAGGAAGAAGAAGTAAATATTGATTTGAGTAAAGTTAAAATGCAGCAAACGGATGAAAATTTATTTAGAAACAATGCCGAAATGATGAGTGTGCGTTTGCTTACTCAATACACAGATACTTCGATTAAATATCGGTTTCAAAACTATCAGCAAACTTATAACCAGTTTCATAATGCTTATTATTTTCAAAAAAGTTTAACGCAGTGTAAGTTAAACGACTCTTTGCACATCAAGCAAATTATTTCGATTGATAATTATATGGCAAAACTTGCTGCAGCACCTAGAAAAAACCTGATAGAAAGTGCTTTAAATATGGCTCGCAGTGCCGATTCGTTTCTTGAATCGAAAGTAAAGGAGGAAGAAAACCAAGTTATGGAACAAGCTAATCTTTCAACCGAATGGCATAAAAAATTTACGGTTTCGTTTGTTTGCATTATTTTATTTTTTGTAGGTGCTCCGCTTGGTGCCATTGTACGCAAAGGTGGTTTTGGTATGCCGGTGGTAATTTCTATATTTTTATTTATTACCTATTATGTAATTTCTGTTACCTGCGAAAAAATGGTGTTGCAGGATAAATTAAATGATATGATAGGCATGTGGATATCCGCTTCTATATTTTTACCTATCGGAATTTGGCTGTCGTTAAAAGCAGCAAACGATTCGCCTTTGTTTGATGCAGTTTTATATATGGACTTTTTTAAAAAAATATTCGGAAAAAATAAAAAACAACATGCGCCTGCTGCAACTAACTAATAAACCACCATATCCTCCAAACGATGGTAGTTCGATAGCTGTGTACAACATGAGTTGTGGTTTAATAGATAATGGAGTTGATTTAACGCTACTTTGCATTAACACCAAAAAGCATTTTAAAGCAGATGATGAGGTTGAGTTGGAATTTAAACGCAAAAGCAATTACCAATCGGTTTACCAAAATACAGATGTAACGGCTTTTGGGGCAGCCTGCAATTTGTTTTCCAATCAATCTTATTTTGTTTCCAGGTTTTACTTTTCAGCCTTTGAAAAGAAATTAATTGCTCTATTAAAAGAAAAAGACTTTGATGTTATTCAGTTAGAAAGTATTTTTTTAGGAAATTATATCCCCGTAATTAAAAAACATAGTACAGCCAAAATAACTGTGCGCACCCATAATGCAGAGCATTTAATTTGGGAACGAATGATTGCTAATGAACGTAACTTATTAAAGAAGAAATATCTTTCGTTACAAACTAAACGACTAAAAAAGTTTGAAAAAAATGTACTACAAAGTGTAGATGCCATTGTTACGATAACTGAAATAGATAAACAATATTTAAAAAAATGGGGTGTTAGCACTCCTTTTCATGTATCGCCAACAGGTATACAGTTGCCTCAGTACCAAGTAAATCATACCGAAGAATTGCCTAATAGTGTATTTCATTTTGGTAGCATGGATTGGATGCCTAATGAAGAGGCTGTGTTGTGGTTTATAAATAACGTGTGGGATAAAGTCTTAGAAAAAGTTCCGCAAGCAAAATTTTATGTTATTGGCAGAGGCATGGGCGATAAAATTTTATCACTAAGTAAGCCAAATGTTGTTGTAGTTGGTAAAATTCAAAATGCCGAAAAAGTATATCACCATTACGCAGCTATGGTTGTGCCTTTGTTATCGGGTAGCGGCATGCGTATAAAAATGATTGAAGGCATGGCTTATGCAAAACCAATTGTGGCTACTAGTATTGGTGCAGAAGGCATAGCGGTAACGGCTAATAAAAATTGTATGTTGGCTGATAATGCAGCCGATTTTGCCAATGCAGTTATAGAGATTTTAAGTAATGCTGAAAAAAAGAAATTGTTGCAAAGTGAAGCCAGAAATTTTATTGAACAGCATTTTGAAAATACCGGCTTAGTAAAGCAATTGGTAAACTTTTATAAAACTTTGTAGGCGTGTTACTGTTTTTTCAAATATTGTTTTTCCTCTCCGCCTACGCAATGCTTCATACTTATATTGTTTACCCGAGCTTGTTATATGTGCTTTCGAAAAATAAAAAAAGTGCGACTGAAAATTTATTTCAACCAACGGATTCTTTGCCCAGTATAGCTGTAATATGTGCAGCGTATAACGAAGAGCATGTGATTGAAGAAAAAATAAAAAGTGTTTTTGCTACTAACTACCCTAATGAAAAAGTTGCTTTTTATATTGGCACAGATGCTTGTAGTGATAGTACGGTGAGCATTATAAAAAAACTACAAGAAAAATATCCTTTACTTAAATTGGTTGAGTTTACCGAACGTAGTGGCAAAATAAACATACTTAACAAATTATGCACTTTAACTCAAGCTGATGTTTTTGTGATGACAGACGCCAACGTGTTTTTTAAAGATGATACTTTTTTTGAATTGGTAAAACATTTTAAAGATGATGATGTAAAATTAGTGTGCGGTAACATTGTAAAGCGTGCCCTTAATAAAGAGACGGTTACAAAAAACGAATTGCAGTATTTGGATTTTGAAAATTTTTTAAAAAGTGCTGAAAGTAAATTATGGCAGGTTGTAATTGGGGCTGAGGGTGGTTGTTATGCGTTACGTAAAAATTGTTATCTCCAAATTCCATCACATTTTATTGCCGATGATTTTTTTATTACTTGTCATGTACTAAACACCAACGGGAAAATTCTGTTTGAAAACAAGGCTATTGTATATGAAGATGCCAGTGCCGAGACAAAAGGTGAGTTTAGGCGTAAAGCCAGAATAGCTACAGGCAATTTTCAAAATTTGGTTTACTTTAAAAAATTGTTGCGTAATCCGTTTTCAAAAACGGGCTTTGCTTATATATCGCATAAGGTTTTGCGATGGCTTACACCTTTTTTCTTTCTACTAAACGTAATCTGCTGTGCTTTTTTAACTGCCGATAACTCCTTGTTTGAGTATATATTGGCGGCGGAACTAGCTATTTTATTTTCTCCGATACTTAACACATTGTTTGAAAAAATGGGAATAAAAATAAAGCCACTTATTTCGGCTTCGCATTTTGTTGTAATGAACAGAGCTTTGTTTGTTGGCTTTATACGTTATAGTAGAGGCGTTAAAAGTAGTGTTTGGCAACCTGTTAGGCAGTAAACAACTCTTTCTTTAAATCAGAAAACCGTTTTTTATTTTTTAAAAAGTAATCAAAAACAATGCTACTTTGATAAATTTGATTGTTAGATGGCGTGTAATTGGCAGCTGATTTAATTTCTTTCCGTAAACGTAAAGTATTTTTAAAATTGGCGTAAAAAGAAAAATGCGCTTTTATTATAGCCCAAGTGTGCACAGGTTTGCCTTCTACAAAAAACTTAACGCCGGCAACCCCATCCAAAACCAAACGAGTTACTATTTTAAAAAACAAACTACCGTTTGAATTGTTTTTGGTAAGGGAAATTAAACTATTTCTAAAATTTAAAAATGTTTTTCGAGGGCTTAACTTATTAAGTGTGCCTCCACCTAAATGATATACAACTGATGTCGGTACTGCCATAACTTTATGCTGTATGTTTTTAATGCGCCAACACAAATCAATTTCTTCCATGTGGGCAAAATAAAAACCATCAAACCCTTTTAAATTAGTATAAATATCAGCCCGTATAAACATGCAAGCGCCTGTTGCCCAAAAAACCTCTATGGGTTGGTTATACTGGGCATTATCTTTTTCAAGTGTATCAAAAATTCTTCCTCTGCAAAAAGGATAACCATATTTGTCAATAAAACCACCGCAAGCTCCCGCGTACTCAAATTCATTTTTTTCATTATATGAAAGTATTTTTGGTTGAGCCGCTGCAATAGTTTTATCTAATGCCATTAAATTAATAATGGGTTCAATCCAATTAGGTGTTACTTCAACATCAGAGTTTAGTAATATAAAATAATCCGCATCAACTTGCTTTAAAGCTTCGTTATAGCCTTTTGCAAAACCATAATTTTCTTTTAATTCAATAAGCTTAATAGTTGGAAATTCCGTTTTCAGAAACCGGATAGAGTCATCAGCAGATGCATTATCAGCTACATAAATGGTGGCTTGCGAACTATATTGAATTACAGCGGGAAGAAATTTTTGGAGTAATTTTTTTCCGTTAAAATTTAAAATAACAACCGCAATTTTTATGTTCTGCATACATTTTAACGCGGACTATTAAACAAATCGCTAGCACCATCGCCATAACTGCTTGCTGGAGCTGTTTGATCATAATCCATAATTTGATTGGTACGTTGTTTTAATTTTATTTGCCAGCGGTCGTCGCGTGTTTCTCCGCGCGCGTCACTATGTAATAAGTTAAAGCATTTCCCATCTAAAGTTGGGTTGTAAAAAACAAACTTTTTATTGGTTTGAAACTGTCCTGTTGTCGGGTTTTTTATTCTATAATACTGCCAAATTTCATATGGATATGAGTCAGGCTCATAAGTTACTTGTTGCGAAGCATCCGGTGCGCCATATTGTAAATAAACTCTTCCCCTATCGCTCATATAACCTGGCTGACCACCACAGGGATACATTTTATTTACTTTTTTTACTTCTTCGTGATATTTATACCAAGCAGCTTTAGGGTTTGATGGGTTTCTGTTTTCCCAAAAAGCATATATATATTGTTGCATTAACTTAACATTATTACCACTTATTTGGCTGTTTTGCCAATCGCGTTCGCTGGTAGTAGATAATGGCCATAAACATGCAATATACTCTCTAAGCGTATCGGGATTTGTAACCGGACTAATAAATGTTCCGGCCGTATCAACCGATTTTAAATTAGTTAAATCAATTGCTACGTGAGGTGCAGCGCGCGTAAAAGCAAGTTTTTTTTGAGCTTTAAGTTCATTGCTACTGTTACGAATTTCAATAACTAAATTGTAGTTTCCGGTTGATAATTTTGAAATATCGAACTGGCCAATAAGTGGTACAACCTCTTCTGATTTGTGTTTAACGAATGTATGATAACCAGTAACAATTTCTTTCATCTCAGCAGATTCAATATAATAGGTAAATAAAAACTTAGAATCGACCCCTAATTGTTTTAATGTATTGTAGGTTTCAATATAAAAACTCAGTTTATTTACTTTTTCAGGAAAATGGGTTAAGGGATAAGGAATAATATCATATCCGCTTTTTGTTACAGATGATGGCTGTTCTGATTTTATTACTGATTCTGCCAGCTCAATGTCTGAAATAAGTAAGCTATCACTTTGTTCGGCAATTACAATAGTTAAATTTCCTTTTGTGGGCACAGTTTTAGTATCATTTACATCGGCAATTTTTATCTCTGCCTGATAAGTGCCGGGTTTTAAAGCATAACGTTGTAAGTCAATAAAATTAGGTTTATTACTAGTATCTAATATTTCAGGACTTAATAAGTTATATATGTTTGATGAAACAGGTTTACCGCCTTGACTAAAATTAATTTCAACCCTAATTTTGCCTTGATATTTAATTTTTTGTTTCTTAAAAACAACCGAAGAGCCTGTTACTGATAAGTAAGTTTCTATATAACTACCTTTACCGGGAGCATAAAATATGGCGTAGTTAAAGTTGGCCCTAACGTTACTATACGCGTTTAAACCTAAAAAGGTTGTAAATACAACCAAATAAAAAAACTTTTTCATGTTTAAAGATGATTTTTGACTGGCAGGGACGCAAAACAAAGGTACAAATAATTTAGGCGAAATGCATAAATAAAGTGTCCCAATTTAAAAAAAATACTACTTTTGCGCCCGGAGAGATGGCAGAGTGGTCGATTGCGGCAGTCTTGAAAACTGTTGAGGGTCAAACCTCCGGGGGTTCGAATCCCTCTCTCTCCGCTTAAAATCAAAAGCCTTTGAACTCCTTGCGATTCAAGGGCTTTTTTGTTCGAAGTTTTTTTGGCTTAAGCTATTTTTGCTTTTTACGATATTCTTCGTAAGATTGAATGTACTTCTTATTGCCGGGCACAACAAGGTGTCCCCTAGCGTAGTATCTTCCGCCAACATGTATAAATCCACTAACAATTTTTTCTCCATTAATATGGGAGTTAGCTATTTTCTTTTGACCCCCTTTCAATCTTTCGGGTTGTTTTTTCGCTTTTTGATATGCTAACTCAAGTTCGGCCTTTACCGCTTCATCACCCAACCTGTAGAGATTAGATATCGCCCATGAAGAATGCCAGATATTGAATCCACTTTTCATGCTATCAATGTGAGTAAGATAGAGTTCGGCTATTGTTCTAGCTTGCTTGGGCGTCACCACCTGATCGCGCAGAACCCAGATAGCCAACGCTTGGCTGATATCTTTCTTTTGTATTTGGTCCTTTGCAATTTTCAGTGACTCATCGATGTCAACATTTGCCACAAGTGCAGGCTCTCGTGTAGTGTACATCGATGTAAAACAGGAGCTAAGCGACAGACAAAACGCCGAAAATATGAAAAATGACTTTGCCATGATTGTAAGTTATCCAAAAGTACAAAATAAAGCAACTAAATTCTTGAAAACAGCTGCTACATCAAGTAAGTGCGATACTGCCATGCCAACTGCTGAACTAGTACGTTTAATTAAACAACTTGTATGTCAATATTTTTTGTTTTCATGAAAACAATTTTGAATACAAATATTACTTCCATCCACCACCTAATGCTTGGTAAATATTTACCATAGCGTTCATTTGTTGTTTTTTGGTTTCAATAAGTTCAAATTTTGATTCTAAAGCATCGCGCTGAGTCAATAACACCTCCATATAATCTGCCCTGGCTGATTTAAAAAGGCTGATAGAAATTTCAATTGATTTAGTAAGTGCCTGCACCTGCAATGTTTTTAAATCGTAACTTTTTTTTAGGTTATTAATGTTTGATAATTGATTGGCAACTTCAATATGAGCATTTAAAATAGAACGTTCAAAATTATAAACAGCCTGTATTTGTTTTGAATTAGCCGAGTAGTAATTTGCTTTTATTGCATTTCTGTTAATTAATGGTGCAACTAAATCGCCTGCTAAAGTATAAATCAATGATAATGGCGTGGTTACTAAATACTGAGGATTAAATGCCGCATAACCTACTCCGCCCGTAATCATTAGCGAGGGATAAAACTCAGCTTTGGCCGCCTTCACGTCTAACTTGGTTGCCATCAGTTCTTTTTCAGCTTGCCTTATATCCGGACGGTTTTCTAAAAGTTGTGTCGGTAACCCCGCATGAATAGAGTCAGGTATCAAATTGGTGAAGTTCTGAGAATTTCTTGAAACGGGTTGCGGAAATCTGCCAACCAAAAAATTAATTCTATTCTCGGTTACAGTAATTTGCTGAATAATATAAAACTGACGACTTTGGTTTTTCAACACCTCAGCTTCAAATCTTCGCACGGCTAATTCAGTAACCCTAGCAGCAATTTTTTCTAGTTTTACCATCTCTAAAGCACTTTGTTGAATTTCAATGTTCTTTTTTAGTATTTCTAATTGATTGTCTAATGCCATTAATTCATAATAAGAATTGGCTATCTCGGAAATCAAATGAGTTACCATAAAATTTTTACCTTCAACACTAGCTAGATATCTGGCTAAAGCGGCATTTTTAGAGTTACGTAGTTTTTTCCATATATCCACCTCCCACGAAGCATTTAAGCCAAACGCATAATTGGGTAAATTAACAGGTACTTTTTGCCCCGGTGTAATGTAATTAGCATCATCACTCGCTCCCTGGCTGGTATACCTGCCCACCTTTTCAACACCTGCTGCGGCTCCAACACCTACAAAAGGCAAGTAGGCTCCTTTTCTTCCTCTTACTTCGTTTTTGGCAATATTAATTTCCTGCAAAACAATGTTTAGTTCCTGATTGTTTTTTAGTGCGGTATCAATTAAGGCAACTAAGTTTGGATCAATAAAAAAATCTTTCCATTTTGTTTTTGCGGTATTTAAGCTATCACGCGAATTATTATAACTCGCAGGAACTGTTTTATTCTCTGTTTTACGACCAAAGTTTGGTAAGCTACAACCTGTATATAAAAATGAAATACAGATTATCCCTAAATATTTAAATATTTTTTTAATGCGCATTGTTTTCATTTTCTATAGTTTGAGGGAAATCGTCTATTGTATGAACAAATCCTTCTGTTAAAGAGCCCTCTTCTTCATCTCTAATCATCTTTCTGCCTTCAGCCATTTTACCAAAAATGTAATATAATCCGGGAACTATAATAACTCCGAAAATAGTTCCAAAAAGCATTCCGCCCAATGCAGATGAACCTATCGTTCGGTTACCTATAGCACCCGCACCATGTGCAAAAACCAATGGAATTAATCCGGCAATAAAAGCAAATGAGGTCATTAATATGGGGCGGAAACGCACTCTAGCACCTTCTATAGCTGCTTCAAGCACGGTAGCTCCTGCCTTTTGTTTATGAACAGCAAATTCTACAATTAACACAGCATTCTTACCCAATAAACCAACCAACATCACCAACCCTACTTGAGCATAAATATCATTTGCCAAGCCCATTACCTTTAGCATCATAAATGAACCAAAAACTCCTGCAGGCAACGAAAAAACTACTGCTAATGGTATAATAAAGCTTTCATATTGTGCTGCAAGAACGAAATACACAAATATTAAAACGATAATGAAAATATAAACGGCTTCGTTACCACGACGAGTTTCATCGTAAGAAAGAGCAGCCCAATCTATATCAAAACCATGAGGCAATGTTTTTGCAGCTACTTCTTGCACAGCTTTAATAGCCTCACCACTACTATACCCTTTAGCAGGTGAACCTCTGATACCCGCTGTGTTATACATATTGTATCGGTTAATTTCATTAGCCCCTTGCTTCTTTGTGATTTTCATAAAAGCCGAGAAAGGAACCATTTCACCTTTGTCACTTTTTACATAGAGATTCATAATATCAGAAGGAAGCCTTCTATATTCGGGTCCAGCCTGTACAAACACTTTGAAAAAACGCTGGAATTTTATAAAACCTAACTCATATGTACTACCGACAAAAATAGATAGTGTGTTCATGGCATTGCCTATGGTAACTCCTTTTTGCATGGCCAATTGGTTATCAAACTCAATTTCATATTGGGGATAGTTGGCGCTAAAAAAGGTAAACAAGCCGGTAACCTCTTTACGCTTACCTAAATCCTTCATAAAATCTCTTGTCACTCTATCCAGTTGGTTATAATCTCCAGAGTTAGTTTTATCCAACAACTGTAAAGCAAAACCACCCGCTGCTCCAAATCCGGGCACTGCCGGCGGATCAAAAAACTCAATGTTTGCTCCCGGAATGGCTTTTGCTTTTTCTTCTAATTCATAAATAATTTCACTTACGGTATGTTTCCTTTCTGACCAAGGTTTTAAGTTAATCAAACAAGTACCTGCGTTTGATCCCCTTCCTTCAGTTAACACCTCATAACCCGCTATAGAGGAAACCGATTGTACACCTTCTACTTTCTCAATAATCTCTTCCAGTTTGTTAGATAAGTCGTTGGTTCTTTCTAATGTTGAACCGGGAGGTGTTTGAATAATGGCATACAACATTCCCTGGTCTTCACTTGGAATAAAGCCTGAAGGAAGGTTATTGGTTATTATAAATATGCCTAAACCAAATATCACAAATAAGCCTACAGTAATTAATCTTCGATGCGCAATTAATTTCAGCACCCAAACATATCCTCCGGTAAGCTTTTCAAATCCTCTGTTAAAGCTATCAATAAATCTGTTTAATAAATGTTTCTTACGAGGTTTTCCATGTGTGTTCTTCAATATCATAGCACAAAGCACAGGTGTAACCGTAAGTGCCACTATACCTGAAAGGACTATAGCAGATGCCATGGTAATAGAAAACTGCCTATAAAATGTGCCAACAGGGCCCGACATAAATGATACTGGAACAAATACCGACACCATTAAAAGTGTAATGGCAATAACAGCACCACTTATCTCACCAATAACTTTCCGTACCGCATTATAAGGCGATAAGTGCTCTGCTTCCATTTTTGCGTGTACAGCTTCAACGACAACAATGGCATCATCTACCACTATACCAATAGCGAGGACGAGAGCGAATAGCGTAATCATATTTATAGTAAGCCCAAAAACCTGAATGAATATAAATGCCCCAATTAGAGATATAGGAACAGCTAATGTTGGAATAAGGGTTGAGCGCCAATCACCAAGAAATATAAATACAACTAAGGCCACTAAAATAAAAGCATCTCTTAGTGTATGAATTACGTTTTCAATCGAAGCATCTAAGAAATTAGAAACATCGTAACTGATTTCATAATCCATTCCGGGAGGAAAAGTTTTTTTAAGATCTTCTAATTTAGTTTTTACTTTTTCAATAACCTCGCTGGCATTACTTCCATATGTTTGCTTTAGTACTAAGGCTGCCGAAGGGTGCCCATTCATATTAGAATAAATATCATAATATTCGCTTCCTAACACAACCTTTGCTACATCTTTTAAACGAAGAATTTCTCCGTCAGGGTTGGCCTTTATAATAACATTTTCATACTGTTTTGGGTCACTAAACCTATCTGAATAAGCTAATACATATTCAAGTGCTTCAGCCTGTTTGCTATCGCCCCTTCCTATCCTTCCTGCTTTACCAATGATACTTTGATCGCTTATGGCCTCCATCACCTCTTCAGGTGATATTTTATAGGCACGCATTCTATCAGGGTTTAACCAAACGCGCATAGCATATTGTCTACTACCAAGTATCCTAACTTGTCCTATACCATTTATACGTTGCAATTCGGGCACCATGTTAACACCGGCATAATTAAACAGGAATTTCATGTTTGCATTGGTATCCTTACTGTACAAGTTAACGTACATAAGCATGCTCGGAATTACGGGAGTAATAATTACCCCCTCGCGTTGTACCAATATAGGCAACCTGTTTGTAACCTGCTGCACACGGTTTGAAACCTGTACTAATGCCTGATTAATATCGGTACCCGGATTGAATACAACCTGAATATTTGCTTCTCCGGCACTAGTGGCATCAGAGGTCATATATCTCATACCCCATGCACCATTAATAGATTGCTCTAAAGGAATAATAACCGATTCTGCCAGTGATTTAGCACTGGCACCGGGATAAGATGCACTAACCATTACCACGGGAGGTGCTACCTCGGGGAATTGTGATGTTGGCAGTGTTTTAATAGAAAGCCCGCCCATAAAGAGAATAACAAGCGATATTACAATGGCTAGTACAGGCCTTTTAATGAATTTATTGAACATTTTCTAGTTTTTTTGAATATGAATATTATTCAACGTATATTTTTAATTTCGGGATTACCGTTTTCGGATCCTCGTAAGTGTATTCTATCTTATCGCCATCTTTCACTTTACGGATACCCTCTAGCATTATCCTTTCATTTTCATTCAGGCCGCCTTTGATTACATATAAATCTGGCATTTCAGATGCAATGGTAATTTCTCTCGAATGCACCACTTTATCTTTATCTACTACAAAAACGTATTTCTTTTCTAGAATTTCGAAAGTTGCTTTTTGAGGGATTATAATGGCATTTTTAAGCGGTATTGTCATTTGTATATTACCTGTTTCGCCATGTCTTAATAATCCATTTGGATTAGGGAATGTTGCTCTGAAAGCAATATTTCCTGTTTCATTATTAAAGTCGGCTTCTATTGTTTTAACCACTCCGGGATACTCGAACAGTTGATTATTTGCCATTAACAGGTTTACTTTTAATAAATTCTCTGTTTGCACATTGGCTTTATAATTCAAGTACTCAGCTTCAGGAACATTAAAATAAACCCACATTTCATGGTTATCCGACAGCGTAGTAAGTAAATCTCCCTCATCAAGAAGACTTCCAAGCCTTACATGAAAATGATCCATTATACCATCAAAAGGAGCTTTAATCTCTGTGAAACCTAAATGGACTTGAGCTAATGCTAATTCAGCCTTCGCCTTATCATATTTGGCTTTAGCCATGGCTAGTTCATTCGGTGCTACGATATTACTATCTGCCAATCTTTTTGTGTTTTTGTACTCAATTTCAACAAAATCAGCTTCAGCTTGCGCTTTTTGTAGTTCGGCTTGGTAAAGCATGGGCATAATTTGAAACATTAATTGCCCTGCTTTTACAGACTGTCCTTCATCTACAAAAATGTTTTGTAGATAACCCTTTTCCAAAGCTCTTAATTCAATATGACTTATGGAGCGAATTTGACATACATATTGTCTGGTAACTACAGTATCCTTTTTCCAAGGACTGGTAACCAAAAATTTGGTTTCTTCTTCCTTTTCTTCTTTTTCTGATTTACAACTTGTATAGCACAACAAGGCAATCAAGCTTACAAACATGAGCGTTTTCCTCATAATAATTTTTGTTTTAAAACAATACAATTTTTGTTGGTGATTTTTTTATAAGACCTTACAAGCCGAGAATAATGCATGTATGGGATTGATACAATTTTTAAATGATTAACAAAAGAAAGCAGATTTATATTCTCTTAGGTCAAAGCCTTAATGTTGAAAGTGCCAAGTACTTTTTAGGATATAAATCAGATTTAATTAAATCAAACAGCCGATTCAATTTAGGGGTGGAAGTTATGCGTTTAAGAAAAGAACAAAAAGTAGATAATATAACAGATGAATTGGCTTTTATTAGGTCCTCTTCATTATCTAAACCTTCCTCACAAACTTCTACAACTGTATAATCTGTAGCATTAGAGCGAACAACTGTTTCCGCATTACGTTTTCTTTTTTGTGTAGTGGAAAAATATTTGGACAACAGATTATTAGTTTGTTGAATGTTAGAGGCTGAAAGCAGACTTATATTTACAAATAAAAGCCTGAAAACAAATGTGAGGCAAATTAATATTGCAATATTTATTTTAAATTTTCCTAACATCTAAATTTTCCAAATTTCGAGGCCGAAAGTACAGTATGTTTTAAAACAGGTGAAATTATTTAATTAAAAATAACATTTTTAACAATTAAGTTCAACCCCATTGTTTAAAGCACACTTGCACGCGTCATTTTAAATTTATTACATGCAAAAAAATAAATACTTTTTTTCTTAGTTTATAATTGAAGTGTCTCAGTATTTTTAATTTTAAAAAATTGGATTAATTCGAAATGGAACTTCCATTATATGCATAATAATTGGTTTTTTATTTTAGTATTTTCTAAACTCATTTAGCAAATTTTCATCCATAAATATTTTTAGCAATTCGTTTGATTGAATAATATCTTTTTCTGGAACAATGACTTTTTCACTTTCAGGTTTTGACCAATAAGTTATATCTTTTGACTTTTGAATATCATTTTCGATACAATACCCTTTATACTTTAAGAATGTTTCTATTCTGCTTTTCTGGATAAACTTCATAATTATTTTAAAGTGATTAAATATTTTTATTTAAATATAATAACTTTTGTTTTTATTTTTTAACTATTTGTTTCTGTATTTAGTACTTGTCTTTTCAAAAATTGAACACTTAAACATACAAAAAAATAGAACACAACATATGTCTATCGTTAATAATGATTTAATTTTCGATTTTTTTCCAAGTACTTAGGTAAATAATCTTTAAAGATATAAAAGTTTATTATCGGTATATTAATGTCAATTTTTATAATTTCAAAACCTTGAGGCTTGCTTTTTTATACTAATTTTAATAAAAATTTCCCTATGTTTTTAAATCGTATTAAATGGATGGCTGTTGGTGCAGCTGTTGTTTTACTTGGCACGTATCTTTTTAATTCAAAAGATATTTTAAAAAAACTTACCGGCTCAAACAAGTTTGGAGTTGAACAAAATAAAATCAATCCTGAGTTTGCACAATATATATCTGCTTTTACTACGGGTTATATTTCATCGGGCTCAACCATAAAAATAAAATTTGCATCCGAGTTGCAACAAAGTGTTGAGTTAAATGCGCCCGTTAAAGAAAAACTTTTTTCTTTTGAACCCGAAATTGAAGGAGATGCCGTTTGGATTGACGGACAAACCATTGAGTTCAGACCCAAAGAACGCCTGGCAGCAGGGCAACTATTTAAAGCATCGTTTCACCTAAATAAATTACTGGATGTAAAAAAAGAATTGAATGAGTTTGATTTTTTATTTCAGGTTGTAAAACAATCGGCGCGGGTTGAAGTAAATAATATTAAGTGCTATAACAGTTCAGACTTTAGTTATTATAAATTAAGTGGCGTTATATCTACCGCCGATTATGCCGAGGCTGCTAAAGTAGAACAAATGCTAAGTGCAAAATACGGTACAAAAAATCCAGGCATTAAATGGATACATAACGATAAACTAACCATACATAAATTTTATATTGATAGCATTGAGCGTGGTACTTTATTAGCGTCTAAACTTGCCCTAAACTGGGATGCAAAACCTTTAAATACAGAATATACAGGCGGTTTGGAATTTGAAATTCCGGCAAAAAATAAATTTACTTTATTAGATGTTAAGGTTGTAAACGATAACGAGCAACATGTACAAATAACTTTTTCTAACCCCATAGAATCTTCACAATCGATGGAGGGAATAATTCGCCTGGCAGATTTAAAGGATATAAAATATGTTATTGATAACAACCATGTTTTGGTTTATCCAACAAACATCAAAGAAGGTTCGTATAAATTAACCATTGATGAATCGGTACGTGATGGAAAAGGAAAAACCTTGGGCCAAACTTCTGAACACAATGTAGTTTTTGAAGCTATAAAGCCTGCCGTAAAACTGGTTGGCAAGGGTGTTATATTGCCATCATCAAGTAATTTAACCATGCCGTTTGAGGCAGTAAATTTACGATCGGTTGATGTGCGTATTATTAAAATTTACGAAAACAACATTTTACAATTTCTGCAAACAAACGACCTAAGTGGCGAAAGTGAATTGGCACGTGTAGGCAAAAAAGTAATTGATAAAACCATTAACCTTGGCATTACTAACCCTGCCGATTTTGGCAGATGGAAAAAATTCTCACTCGATTTAAATAGTTTAATAAAAACCGAACCGGGTGCTATTTACCATATTGTACTGAGTTTTAAAAAATCGTACTCAACCTACTCGTGTGCCGGAAACTCTATAGATGATAAAGCAGAAATGGAGCAGATTAAAGCGCAGGAAGAAGATGTGAACGAATTTTCATCGGGTTATTATTACAGCGATAATTATTACGACTATAGTGAAGAGGGCGATGATTATGATTGGAAAGAACGTGAAAACCCGTGCAACAGTGCTTATTACAGAAACACGTATGAGAGAAGTGTATCACGCAATTTATTATCATCCGACCTTGCGCTTACTGTAAAAAAAGGAAACGACGGAAGTTTTTTTGTAGCGGCTTCTAATTTAGTTAGTACCGAGCCTATGAGTGGTACAAGCATTGAGTTGTACGATTATCAGCAACAACTTATTACATCTACTCAAACAAATGGTGATGGGCAAGTGTTTATAACGCCCACACGTAAACCTTATTTTATTATCGCGAAAAATAAAGACCATCGTGCCTATGTAAAACTAGATGATGGTGCAACCTTATCGCTTAGTATGTATGATGTGGCGGGCGATGCCGTACAAAAAGGTTTAAAAGGATTTATTTATGGCGAGCGTGGTGTGTGGCGCCCGGGCGACACCATGTTCCTCACATTTATTTTAGAAGATAAATTAAAATCATTACCAACTAATCATCCGGTTATGTTTGAGTTATATAACCCGCAAGGACAATTATACCGCAAACAACTGGCTACAAAAAGTGTTGAAAGTTTTTACAATTTCACCACTGTAACCGATAAAAATGCACCAACCGGAAACTGGAATGCGCAGGTAAAAGTAGGCTCGGTTATGTTTACTAAAAACATTCGCATAGAAACCATTATGCCTAATCGCTTAAAAATAAATGTAAGCGTGGGCGACAACTTAGTTATAAAGGGAGATGAAAACATTTCATTACACACGGCATGGCTTACCGGTGCGGTGGCACACAATTTACAGGCCAATGTAGCGGTGGCTCTTTCGGCAACCAGTACACAATTTGCCAAGTATAAAGATTACAATTTTGATGACCCTACCATTCGTTTCGAATCAGAGAGCATAAATTTATTCGACGGAAAAGTTGATAATAACGGCGATGCTAACTTCCCTTGCAAACTTCAAACAAAAACAAATGCACCCGGTATGCTTAAAGCAAATTTTGCTACACGTGTATATGAACAAGGCGGTGCATTTAGTGTAGATAGATTTTCTATTACTTATTCTCCGTACAATTTTTACACAGGCATTCGTTTACCCGATGGGGAAGCCAACACCGGAATTTTATACACAAATAAAGATAACACCATAAATGTTGCCACAGTTGATTACAAGGGCAATCCGGTATCTCGTTCGCGCATGCGCATGGAGCTTTATAAATTAGAGTGGCGCTGGTGGTGGGAGCAGTATCAGGATGAGTTGGCTAATTACAGCATGGATGATTATCATAAACCGGTTAAGGTTGAAGAATTTTCTACCAGCGGTGGCACAGCAAAAATTAAACTGAATATTAAAGAAGAAGATTGGGGGCGCTATTTAATTCGCATTGTAGATGTGGATGGCGGGCATTCAACTTCGGCAACCACGTATTTTGATTGGTCTAACTGGATGGAACGTCAGGGTGGTGATAACAAAGTAATTGCCAGCATGCTGCATTTTACAACCGATAAACCTTCATATAAAACAGAAGAAGAAGTTAGCGTTACCATTCCTTCCCCGCAAGGCGGAAGAGCCCTAGTAACTATAGAGACAGGAAGCCACGTTTTACAAGCGCATTGGTTAGAAACCGCAAAAGGCAACACGGTGTTTAAATTTAAAGTAACACCCGATATGGCTCCTAATATTTATGTGCATGTATCTTTAATTCAACCACACGCGCAAACAAAAAACGATTTGCCCATTCGTTTATACGGCGTTGTGCCTGTAATTATTGATGACCCCGAAACACATTTGCGTCCAACTATAACAATGCCCGCAACACTTGTGCCTGAGGGTTTGGCAAGCATTACCGTTGGCGAAGAAAATAATAAGGAAATGGTTTATACACTTGCCGTGGTAGATGAAGGTTTGTTAGACATTACACGTTTTAAAACGCCCGACCCTTGGAACTATTTTTACGCACGCGAAGCATTGGGTGTAAAAACATGGGATATATATGATTATGTAATTGGTGCTTATGGTGGGGAATTAGAAAGAATTTTAAGCATTGGTGGGGACGGAAGCGAGCTTAGTAAAGATGGTGCAAAAGCAAATCGTTTTAAACCCATGGTTCGTTTTTTCGGGCCTTATCACATTAAAAAAGGAGAAAAGAAAACTACCACGTTTAAAATGCCCATGTACGTAGGTTCGGTGCGCACTATGGTAATTGCAGGTTACAACGCAGCTTATGGTTCGGTAGATAAAACTACGCCGGTTAAAAGTCCGCTAATGATTTTAGGAACATTGCCACGTGTGCTGAGTACAGATGAAGAAGTAAAACTTCCGGTATCTGTTTTTGGCGGCGATAAAAATATTGGTAACGTAACGGTTAAAGTAGAAGTTAATGGTTATGTGCAGGTGGTTGGCGAAACATCAAAAATAGTTTCGGTTGATAAGAACGACGAAAAATTAGTGAGCTTCGATTTAAAAGTAAAACGCCAATTAGGCATTGCCAAAGTAAAAATACTGGCTTCGGGCGGTGGTGTGCAAACATCTTACGAAATGGAATTGGACGTACGAAATCCAAATCCATATCAAACAGATGGAAAAGATTTTTATGTGGATGCCGGTAAGGAATTAAAAAATAATTACACTGCCATAGGCATAACAGGTTCTAACAGCGGGGTTATAGAATTATCAACCATTCCGCCTGTTAATTTAGATGAGCGTTTACAATATTTAATTACGTATCCGCATGGTTGTGTAGAGCAAACAACATCAGCTGCTTTTGCGCAATTATATCTGGATGAAATTATTTCGCTTACGGATAGTAAAAAAGCAGCTACCGAAAATAATATTAAAGCAGGCATTAATATGCTGCGTAAGTTTCAGTTAAACAACGGTGCCTTATCTTATTGGCCGGGAGAAAATTATGTGAGCGATTGGGGAACAAACTACGCAGGTCATTTTATGATGGCGGCAGAGAAAAAAGGATATACGCTACCCGCAGGCTTTAAACAACAATGGGTTAAGTATCAGCAAAACGCAGCTTTTAATTGGGAGCCTGCAAAGGCTAGCTATTTTAACGATGACATTATACAAGCCTATCGTTTATATACATTGGCCTTAGCAAATCAACCTGCAATGAGTGCGATGAATCGTTTGCGCGAGTTTAAAAATTTATCGCTACAGGCACGTTGGCGTTTGGCAGCTGCTTATGCCATTGCCGGACAAGAAGATGAAGCCGAAAAATTAATTAATAACGCAAGTTATCAAATTGCACCCTATCAAATAAACTACTACACGTTTGGGTCGGCAGAGCGTGATGAGGCCATGATTTTAGAAACAGTTTGTTTATTAAATAAAAAACAAATTGCCTACACTTCTATTAAGCAAGTAACAAGTGCTCTATCTTCAAAATCATGGATGAGTACACAATCTACAGCTTATTCATTAGTAGCAGTTTCTGCCTTCATAAAAAAATACGGAAGCTCATCGGCTATGCAGGCAGAATGTTTTGTTAACGGAAAAAAAGTTGACATAAAAGGCAACTCTGCACTTACGCAAATTCCGTTAGACTATAAATCTTCTTCCGGAAATTATTCTATTAAAAATAATGGCAAGGGAGTTTTATATGTTAGAGTTACCAATAGAGGAAAACCTGCCATAGGAACTGAAACAGAAGCCTCACAAAATTTGGTTTCTACCGTTACCTATAGAGATATGGCGGGACAGGAAATTGACCCGAGTGAATTGCAACAAGGCACGGATTTTATGATGGAGGTTATTGTGAAAAACCCGGGCATGCAGGGCAATTATAAAAACATGGCTTTAATAAGTTACATTCCATCAGGTTGGGAAATTCATAACACACGCTTAGATGATAATGAGGCCATCCTAAAAAACTCTGCTTATACATATCAGGATATCAGAGACGATAGAGTATTTACATATTTTGATTTGAATGCCAACGAAAGTAAAAAGTTTACCATTTTGCTTAACTCAAGTTATGCCGGTAAATATTATTTACCGGGTTTAAACATCGAGGCTATGTATGATAACAGCATTTACTCGCGCAAAAAAGGGCAATGGATAAAAGTGGTAAAACAAACACAACAAGGTGTTGCAGCAAAATAAATTTATCGCTTTTATAAAGCGAAGAAAATATTTTTTGTTGATTTTTTTTGGCCTGCTGGCTTTATATATAAGCTGGTTACCAAAAAATTTATTTGCCGACCCATATAGCACCATTATATATGATGAGCATAACGAATTGTTAGGCGCGCATATTGCGAAAGACGGGCAATGGCGGTTTCCGTATAGCGATAGCGTACCCGATAAATTTAAAACCTGCATTACTTTTTTTGAAGACGAATATTTTTATCGTCACCTGGGAGTAAACCCTATTTCACTTTCAAAGGCATTTGTAAAAAACAGTAAATCGGGTAAAATAAAAAGTGGAGGCAGCACCATAACTATGCAGGTTGCCCGCTTAATGCGAAAAAACAGAAGTCGTACTTATTGGGAAAAGTTCGTAGAAATTCTTTTGGCTTTTCGTATAGAATTATCGTATAAAAAAAATTCTATCCTAAATACATATGCTTGTCATGCGCCATTTGGTAGTAATGTAGTGGGCTTGCATGCCGCATCATGGCGTTATTTTGGGCGCAGCCCGAATAAACTATCATGGGCAGAATGCGCTTTGTTGGCTGTGTTACCCAATGCACCTTCGTTAATTTATCCGGGTAAAAACCATAAAGCGCTATTAAACAAACGAAACAGATTACTCAAAAAATTATATGATAATAAAGTAATAGATGAATCAACGTATCATTTATCGTTAGAAGAAGGCATTCCCGATAAAGCATTTGCCATACCGCAATATAGCCCGCACTTATTAGCAAGAGCCGCAAGTGAAAACGGCGCGGGGAAAATTTATTTTTCTACCCTAAACAAAAACTTACAGCAACAAATTAATGCAGCATTAAATAACCATATACAAACATTATCATCTAACAGCATTTATAATGCAGGCGCACTTGTTATAGAAACCGAAACAGGCAAAGTAATTGCTTATGTAGGCAATAGTTTTTCGGCAACTAACGAACACGATAATTATGTAGATGTTGTTGAAGCCCCACGCAGTACGGGTAGCATATTAAAACCTTTTTTATACGCCAGTATGCTTAACGATTCTAAAATTTTGCCGAATATGTTACTGGAGGATATCCCCATGCAAATGGGTTCTTACGCGCCTAAAAATTTTAATCTTACCTATGATGGTTTAGTGCCTGCCAGTATGGCTCTGGCTCGTTCGCTTAATGTGCCGGCAGTAAAAATGTTGCAGGAATTTGGAGTATCTCGTTTTCAATATCAGTTGCAAAAATTAGGTTTTAAAAATTTTACAAAACCCGCATCGCATTATGGCTTATCATTAATATTAGGCGGTGGCGAAGCTACCCTGTGGGATATTGCATCGGCTTACGCTTCTATGGGAAGAACATTGTCGCACTACTCAAACTACATGGGTAAATATGATGCCAATGATTATCATGACGCTATTTATCTTCAATCGGAAATAGAAACAAAAAAATCAATACAAAAAACAAGTTTATTAAGTGCCGGAAGTATTTGGTATACGTTTAATGCCATGACAGAATTAGCACGCCCCGAAGATTATGCAAGTTGGTCACGCTTTTTTTCATCAAACCGAATTGCCTGGAAAACCGGTACCAGTTTTGGTTTTAGAGATGCCTGGGCAGTTGGCGTAAACGCAAAATATACCGTAGCCGTTTGGGTTGGAAATGCCGATGGAGAAGGTCGCCCTGGGCTAACCGGCATTAGCGCAGCCGCGCCATTAATGTTTGCTGTGTTTAATTTATTGCCATCACATGCGTGGTTTAAAATGCCTTATCAGGATATGACAAAAATAGTTGTATGTAAACAAAGTGGTTATAAAGCATCGGATGTTTGCCCTGATAAAATTGTAGAGAGTGTTCCTAAAAATGCAACTAAAACAAGTTTGTGTCCTTATCATAAAATGATTCATTTAAATGCAACAGGAATGTATCGTGTAAACAGTAATTGCTATCCTGTAGCACAAATGCAGCATAAAGCTTGGTTTATTACATCACCCGTACAAGAATATTATTTTAAGCAACACAGTTCTTTCTATCAACCTCTTCCTCCCTATTTACCGCAATGTCAAACAGAAATTAGCACACATCAAATAGACATTGTTTATCCGCGACCGGGATTTAAAATTTATATTCCGTACGAGCAAAGCGAAGAAAAAGGGCGACTAATTTTAAAAGCCATGCATAAAAATAATGCAGCTACTATTTTTTGGCATTTAGATGGCAAGTATATTGGCTCAACTCAAAAATTTCATCAAATGGAAGTTTTACCTGCAAAAGGCAAACACATTTTAGAAGTGATTGATGAACAAGGTGAAAGCATGACTTGCGCTTTTGAGATAGTTGATAAAGAAAGTTCTGTTAATAAATAATAATGAACAACACCTGCATTTAACTACTTATAAGTTTAGTATTTTTGTTTCCTTACTAAAACCCCCACTTGTTGTTTAACCCTTTTGATATTGATTTACCCGTTACCGAAATTATTAACGAGGTAAGAACTCAACTGGCTGTTGCTAATACATTATTAGTCAACGCTCCTCCCGGTGCAGGTAAAAGTACTTTGTTACCTTTAGCTTTATTTGAAGAAAGTTGGCTACAAGGTAAAAAAATTATTATGCTTGAGCCAAGGCGTTTAGCCGCTAAAACCATTGCATGGCGCATGGCATCTTTACTTAACGAAGAAGTGGGGCAAACTATTGGCTACCGCATACGGATGGATACTAAAGTTAACAAGCAAACAAAAATAGAAGTAGTTACTGAGGGTATTTTAACGCGTATGTTACATGGTGATAACGCATTGGAAGAAGTGGGTTTGGTTATTTTTGATGAGTTCCATGAACGAAACCTACAGGCAGACTTAGCCATGGCTTTGTGTCGTGAAGCTCAACAAGTACTTCGACCTGATTTGCGAATTTTAATTATGTCGGCTACTTTAAATATGCCGCAACTACAACAGTTATTAAAAGCACCTCTTATTGAAAGTAAAGGCAGGCAGTATCCGGTAGAGATTATTTATGCAGGCGATGCTGATGAAACTCTTTTACCTGAATTAACTGCACGCGCAGTAGTTAAAGCTGTAAACGAGCAGCCTGGCGACGCATTAGTTTTTTTACCCGGCGAAGGCGAAATAAAAAAATGTGCCGATATACTTAGTTCCTTATTAAGTGATTTCAAGATACACCCTTTATATGGTCAGTTACCGCAACACGAACAACACCTAGCGATTTTTCCTAACAAACAAGGTAAACGAAAAATTGTATTAGCCACTTCTATTGCAGAAACCAGCTTAACTATTGAAGGAATAAAAATTGTAGTAGATAGTGGTTTCTCTCGCACATCGCGTTTTGATGTAAAATCAGGATTATCACGTTTAGAAACCATTCGCATTTCTAAAGATGCCGCCGATCAGCGTGCAGGGCGAGCAGGGCGTTTAAGCAAAGGGGTTTGTTATCGTTTATGGACTATGGCTACACACAATCGTTTAGCCGAACATCGTGTACCCGAAATTATGGAAGCTGATTTAACTTCCTTAGTATTAGATATGGCCAAGTGGGGTGTGAGTGATATAAACCAGCTTACTTGGTTAACACCGCCACCAAAAGCTTCGTTAAATCAAGCATCAGATACATTACATCAAATAGCTGCTTTAGAAAATAATCGTATTACAGAACATGGCAAGCAAGTGCATCAATTGGTTTGTCATCCTCGTATAGCACATATGCTATTAAAAGCAGAGACATTAGAAATGAAACAATTGGCAACGGATATAGCTGCTTTATTGGAGGAAAGAGATCCATTACCAAGAGATAGCGGCATTGATATTAATTTGCGCATAGAAGCTTTGAGACGTGAACGAAAAAATAACAGCGGAAATCGTTTTATGCGTATAGAAAAAAATGCAGCTTCGTATCGTAAACTTTTACAGATAGAAATTTCTAATGCAGGATATGATGCTTATGATGCAGGATTATTACTTGCCTTTGCTTATCCTGAACGTATAGCCTCTGCAAGACCCGGCAATAATGCACCTTTTCAATTAGCTAATGGTAAAATAGCTGTGGCAGGTCATAAAGATGATTTAGCACATGAGGCTTGGTTAGCTGTAGCTAACATGGATTTACGCGATGGCTTAGGGAAAATATTTTTAGCAGCACCACTCAATCCAAAAGATTTAATTAGTATGGTGAGAGAAGAAGACACCATTGTGTGGGATACTCGCAAAGGCGGTTTGTTTACCAATAAAGAATTAAAAATAGGGAGCATTGTTCTAAAATCTAAACCTTTGGCAAAACCCAACGAAGAACAACGAGTTGCAGCTATTTGCAAAGCACTTGAAAAAGAAGCCACTAGTTTATTAAACATTAGCGAAAACTTTACACGTTTGCAAAATCGCATTCTAAGTTTACGTGCATGGAACGAAAAAGATACCTGGCCCGATGTAACAAGCGGTACATTATTTGTTAATGCACAAACTTGGTTAGCACCCCATTTGACAAACGTACGCGAGCCCGAAGATTTAAAACATGTTGATTTAGCCGAAGCTTTATTAAACAGTTTAGATTATGAGAAACAAACCGCTTTACAGAAATTAGCACCAGCTACTTTTGAAGTGCCAAGTGGCTCTAAGATAACTATAGAGTATTTTGCTCATGGCGCAACACCTGTTTTATCAGTTCGTTTACAAGAAGTGTTCGGTTTAGGTGATACACCTACTCTTAACAATGGAAAAATAAAAGTGAATTTGCATTTGCTGTCCCCAGGTTATAAGCCTGTACAAGTTACCAGTGATTTAAAAAGTTTTTGGAACAACTTATATCACGAAGTAAAAAAAGAATTACAACGCAGGTATCCTAAGCATGCCTGGCCTAATGACCCTTGGACTGCAACTGCAGTGGCAAAAGGGCGTAGCAAGAAATGATGTTTTATTTAATTCCCTTAAGGAATTTTATCAATCCGTTCATATATGTTTGCTGATCATCATACATACACATATGGCTTCCATTAGTGCATAATAAAAATTGAGCTTTTGGAATTTCTTTACTCATCCACTCCATATATTTTGGATCCATTGTATCATAAGCTGCACCAATAACAAGTGTTGGCACATTAATGTTTTTTAATTCATTGCTCACATCCCAGTTAGTTAGTTTACCGGAAATACCAAATTCACTAGGTCCTTGCATTATAGTATAAAGGTCGTTGTTCATTTTATTAAATGAACGGCTTACCGGTTCAGGATACTCGGGTAAGCGACAAATGTGTTTGGCATAATAATTTGCTTGCAGCAATTGCATGTATTTTGGATTTTTAAAATCGCCTCGCTTTTCGATGTTTCGTATAGTATCTAAAATAGTAGCGTCCATTTGTGTTGCCAAAACATCATCAGCATATTTTCCATATTTAGGACAGCTTGCCATCATATTAGAAATGATAAGCCCCTTTAAATTATTCTGATATTTAAGAACATATTGCATAGCCAGTATACCACCCCACGAATGCCCAAGTAAGTAGAAATTATTTTTATCAAGATGTAGAGCTACACGAAGTTGTTCTACTTCCTCCACATAACGAGGTAAGTTAAAAAGGGAAGTGTCTTTCGGATTATCAGAATTCCCACAGGCAAGTTGGTCATAATAAATAAATTCAACGCCTTCTTTTGGTAAAAAACTTTCGAAACATTCAAAATATTCATGTGTACATCCAGGCCCTCCATTCAGCAGTAATATTTTTATTGTAGGGTTATTGCCAATTTGTTTTGTCCACACTTTAAATTTCCCTTTTGGGGTTTCAATAGCAATCATTTTGATACCACCAGTTTGAATGGCATTTTTAGAATCATCCAAACAAAAAAATAAATCTTCTTGTTCTTTTTTATTCGATTTATTCCAGCAAGAATTGAATGAAATTACAATCGCAATTAATCCTACAATAAGCAAAATTTTATTTTTCATCTATTAAAATTTATTTACGATACTGATAAAATATTCCCTTGTCAAACGGAGTCCATAGACAGGCCTTTTGTCCACAAAATGTTAAACCATCATTAGTCCATGTGTTACAAGTATTAAATAAACCATAGACCCCCTTAGCTTCATAAAAAGCATCATTTTCACCATAACTATGGCCTTTAATATGCAACACTCCTCCCCTCTCATCTCTTTGAAAGCCTTCTAATAAATACCGTGTCAGCTTCGCATATTCTGATTTACTAACCTCAATTTTTATGCAAGTTTCATCTTCATTCATCTCTTTATAAAATGTTGTGTGCATGGCAGATTTCCCCAAGTAAAACATGGCTTTGAAAGCTATACTAGCTTTTAAATCCGACCAATTAGGTGTTTCAAGATAAAACCCTTTATCGCCCCAGCCAAAGGCAATATATTTCATCAGGGTATCTTTTGATAAAGTATTTTCAAATTTAATTAGTTCGCTCCAGTTTATTTTACTGCTTTTTACAGGCACAACAATATCCGTATGAACTCCGTTTGTAAGAATATAAATTTCCATATCATTATCCAAACTGACCTTACTTCCATTAATAGATATTTTGGATAAAATATAAGCTGCAAGCAGATATAATAAAATCAAGCACAACAAAGTACCAAAAGTATATCCGGCATAGATTAATATTTTAAGAAAAACTCTACCCATTAGTTTAATAAAGTTAACCTCTTTCTTGCATCTATCCAATCTTATTTTTATACAATAGTCACGCTACATGATTTTTTTGAGCCACTTTAAAAGTTTGTTTTTTTTCTCATAAGGTGGGTAAATCATTTTCATTAACTCTATTTTTGATTGGAAAACAACCGCACGTTCATGTGAAAAGGTTTTAAAACCAAAATATCCATGGCAACTCCCTACGCCACTATTATTTACACCACCAAAAGGCAAGTTTGGATTCCCAATATGAATTAAAACATCATTAATGCAAGTGCCACCTGAACTTGTTGCTTTAATTATATATTCTTTATTCCCATTATTTTCACTAAAAACATAAAGTGCTAACGGTTTATCTCTTTCATTGATAAAATCAATAGCATTTTCTATTTTTTTAAATGTTATTATAGGTAAAACAGGGCCAAAGATTTCTTGTTGCATAATAGGATTTTGAGGCATTACATTTCTCAAAATCGTTGGAAGAATGGTAAGTTCTTTTTCATCACTCTCTCCACCCCAAATTACATTCGCACCGCCCGCTATAGAGTCTTTAATCAGATCAGTTAATCGATTAAATTGTTTTTGGTTGATAATCTTTCCGTAAGATTGTTTGTTTATTTTCTTATTGGAGTTAAAAAACATTTTTAAAACAGCTTCTTTGTAGTAAGCAATAAACTGAGATTCTATTTTTTCATCTATTAAAATATAATCGGGCGCAATACAAGTTTGACCAACATTTACCAATTTGCCCCAAGCAATTTTTTCGGCGGCTTTTTTTAAATTAGCAGTAGCGTCTATAATAACGGGTGATTTTCCACCCAATTCCAGCGTTACGGATGCGAGATTTTTAGCCGCTGCTGCCATTACCGATTTTCCCACCCTAGTACTGCCTGTAAAAAAAATGTGATCGAAAGGCAATTCAAGTAAAATTTCTGAAATCTTTGCGCCTCCATTAAAACAAGCAATTTCGTTTGTATCAAAAACCTTAGAAATTATTTTATTAATTAAACTTCCTGTTGCTCCACTAATTTCAGAAGGTTTAAGTATAACACAATTGCCTGCTGCAATAGCCGAAATTAAAGGGCTCATAATTAGTTGAAAAGGATAATTCCAGGGGGCAATAATTAAACATACACCTTTTGGTTCGTAATAAATTTTGTTGTCGGAAAAAAAATTGCTCATCGTTCCACCAACTGATTTTGGCTTCATCCATCCTCTCAACTCTTTTATTGCATAATCAATTTCCGCATAGGTAAAAAATAGTTCCGTTACGGCCGTTTCAAATTCACTCTTTCTTAAATCTGTTTGTAAAGCCTGATATATTTCTTCCTCAAAACTTTCAATGGCCTGCTTTAAAATCTTAAGTTTTTTTATTCTTATCTCTACAGACGTTTTTCTTAATTCAAATTTATTTTTTTGTTGCGCTTTAAAAACGCTGTTAATGTCTTCTTGCATGATTAGATAATATAAAGATATAAATTTTTAAGCCATGTGATTAAGAACATTCTGCCGTCTGCATTTAGCAAATCAACGGCAATATTCTAAAAAACTCAAAAGATTAGTATATTTGATAAGAACATTCCGTTTATATAATGTATAAAAAAATAGACATTCAGGGGCATCGTGGCGCAAGAGGTTTGTTTCCTGAAAACACCGTAACTTCCTTTATTGAAGCCATAAAATTAGGTGTAGACACTTTAGAAATGGACGTTGTTATATCTAAAGACTTGCAAGTTGTCGTATCGCATGAGGCATGGATGAATGATATTTTTTGCACTCGTCCAGATGGGAAAGAGGTAGAGGGAAACTCAAAAGACAAATACAATCTTTATAAAATGACTTATGCCGAAATTGAAAAATACGATTGTGGTATAAGAGGCAACAAAGAATTTCTTTTACAAAAGAAAATAGCTGAACATAAACCTTTACTGGGTGATGTAATTAAAAAAGTTGAAGCATTTACTCGTGAAAATAAATTATACCCCATAAAATATAATATTGAAATAAAAAGTGAAGAAAGGGAAGACAACCTATTTAATCCTGAACCAAAAACATTTGTTGAGCTGGTGTATAATGAAATTGAAAAACACGAAATTATAAAGAGAACTAATCTTCAATCTTTTGATGTAAGAATACTGCAAGAAATTAAAAAGAAGGATTCTATTATACAAATAGCGCTCTTAGTTGAAAATGAAGATGGTTTAGAAATAAATTTACAACGTTTGGGTTTTATACCCAACACATATAGCCCCGATTTTTATTTGGTAAATGATGTGCTTATTAAACAGGTTCATGCAAAAAACATAAAACTTATTCCTTGGACAGTAAATGAAATAACAGATATAAAAAAACTGATAGCACTAGACGTTGATGGTATAATTAGCGATTATCCGGATAGAGTAATTGAAACAATAAAAAACTTATAGACGTTGGATTCCTTCTCATCAAAAAACAGAAATGTTATTATTGAGCAATTGAGCAATTCCTCATTTGATGTTTTAATAATTGGCGGCGGGATTACAGGGGCAGGCATTGCTTTAGATGCAACCGCCAGAGGATTAAAAGTTGCTTTGATAGAAATGCAAGATTTTGCTTCGGGTACATCAGGACGTTCCACAAAACTTATACATGGCGGTTTACGTTATTTAAAGCAATTAGAATTTAAACTGGTTGCCGAGGTAGGAAAAGAGCGAGAAATAATACATCGCATTGCTCCACACCTTACCAAACCAGAACATATGCTTTTACCTATTGTAAAGGGCGGTTCTTTAGGCAAATTTTCCGCACGGGTTGGTATGTGGTTTTACGAGTGGCTAGCCGGAGTAAAAAAAAGTGAGTTGCATAAAGTTTTAAGTTTAAAAGAAACAATTATCACCGAGCCATTGCTACGAAAAGATAATTTATTAGGTGGAATTATGTTTTATGAATACAGAACAGATGATGCACGCCTTACTATTGAAGTGCTAAAAGAAGGAGTTAGCAAAGGGGTATTTGCCATAAATTATACAAAGGCCACAGAGTTTATTTATAAAGATGAGAAAATTGTCGGAGCGAAAGTTGTAGACCAGCTTACTAATGAGGTATATGAAATAAAAGCAAAGTATGTTATTAACGCAACCGGTCCTTGGGTAGATGATTTAGACGATTTAGAAAAAAATAATGAAGCTCATAAATTACACATTACAAAAGGAGTACATATAGTTGTTGATGCGAAAAAATTACCTATTAAACAGTCAGTCTATTTTGACACGCATGATAAGCGCATGATATTTGTTATACCACGTGATGAGAAAACATACATAGGAACAACTGATACGTTTTATGAAGGGGATTTATTAAATCCTAAAATTACCCATGAAGATAAAAATTATCTTTTAAAATGTGTGAATGATTATTTTCCTGAAAGTAAACTTACCTTAACTGATATAGAATCGGGTTGGGCAGGTTTACGCCCTTTAGTAAATAAACCAGGGAAAGGCCCTTCCGAAATTTCGAGAAAAGACGAAACCTTTATCTCAAGTTCAGGCTTAATTATTATTGCAGGAGGGAAACTTACCGGGTATCGTAAAATGGCGCAACGGGTAGTAGATATTGTAGCAAAAAAATATTTAAATAGCGAAAAAATAAATATAGCGGATTGCCCCACAGATAAAATTCAACTTTCGGGTGGCAAAATAAATAAAGAGCTTAGTTTTTCTGCATTTGTAAAAAGCAAGATTGCTCACGGGCTCACTTTGGGGTTATCAATTAGTGAAACCAAAAAATTAATAAATCGTTATGGGTCTAATGTAGATGAGCTTTATACCATAATCGAAAAATTAAAAGAAGAAAGAATTGAGCTGCCTATTCTGCTTCGAGCTCAATTAATTTATGCTATCGAAAAAGAAATGTGTGTTACCCCATCTGATTTTTTTATCCGCCGTACTGCTTTACTTTATTTTGATATTGAAACAGTAAAGAAATACAGAGCAGAGCTTTTTTTGTATATGAAAACTCTGCTCCTTTGGAATAATGAATTAGCTAATAAATTTACCCAAGAGTTAGAAAATACTATACAGGAAATATAAACTCTTATCTAATATCCTTTGGTTTATTTAACACAGGGTTTTTAGGCAAATCTTTTGCAATTACTTTTTTCAAAGCTTCCTTTTGTGTAGTGTACTCCTTCTCTAAATCATCTATTGATTCAAGTTGAGTTGCATTTGGTTTAGATTCCATGACACAAAAAGATCCGTATAGCTTAGATACTTTTTCGCGTAATTTTTCTTCATCAGCAAAAATGGAGGTTTTTGTAGTAGCCATAAATTCAGCTTTTACCTTTTGTAAATCATTATAAAAAGTTTGTGCGTTTTTATTCTTGGCAAAAGCTACTGTATCTGCTTTAAGGCTTTTTTGATAATACGAAATACTATCAATAGTTGTATTTATGTTGTTATAAATAGTTTGTAAAGCCATAGACTTGTCATAAACAAGCTTTCTATCAGTTTCACTTAAATCTTTATTCTCAGCATCATGTATACATTTTACAGTTCCGGTATATTCTTTATCCTTTACTTTTACTTTTATTGTATAAATGCCCGGCAAAACCATTGGAGCAGTAAAGCCTGCACCATCCATTTTAGTACTACCCTCTGCAACTTTTGGCGGCGTGCTTCTTAAATTCCAAGATATTTTATTTATTCCTTTACGTATAGTTCCGGGCATTGATTGTAGTAAAGTTCCTTTATCATCATAAATCTCTACAGTAATTTTACCACTAGCTAAACGTTGTTTTAAATAGTAGTTAATAGTTGGAATAGAAGGTGGATTCTCAGCACTCCACCCACCAGATACTTCAGGCCCACCATATCCAAACTTACCATTATTAAGAGTAATATCGGGCGTTTGAAATAAAACAACTTCTTGCTCCCAAATTTCTTTGGTTAAGTTTCTCATTGGGCGGATGTCATCTAAAATAAAAATTCCACGCCCATGTGTAGCAACAATTAAATCGTTTGTTTTTGGATGAATTTGCAAGTCGCGCACTAAAGCATATTCAGGCATATTGTTTTTCATTCTAAACCAATTATCTCCACCATCAAGACTAGCAAATAATCCCATCTCCGTTCCTAAAAACAATAAGTTTTTGTTTATAAGGTCTTCTTTAATTTTATGCGCAAAGCCGGTAAATTCTTTACTGTCTATTCTTTTCCATGTTTTACCTAGGTCGGTACTTTTAGCAAGATAGGTTTTATGATCGCCGTACATATGATTCTCAAATGTTGCATACACTGTATTTTTATCAAATTGTGACGGTTGTATACTGCTTACCCACGCTTGACTTGCCACACCGCACTTAGCAACATTAGGTGATACATTGGTCCATGTTGTACCAGCATCGGTTGAATATTGTAAATTGCCATCATCTGTACCCACCCAAATTAAATTCTCATCTAAAGATGATTCTGCAATAGTAAAAATGGTACAATGGTTTTCAGCAGATGTGTTATCTTCACTTAATCCACCACTTTCTTCTTGTTTTTGTTTTTTCTTATCGTTACTGGTTAAATCTCCAGAGATACGTTTCCAATTTCTTCCTTGGTCATTTGATTTATAAAGATACTGAGCGCCCACATATAAGTTTTTTGGATTTTTTGCACCTGTTACTATTGGCGTATTCCAATTCCATCTCAATTTTTCTTCCTTAGCTGTTTTTTGAGGTTGAATGAATTCCGATTTCATATTTGATAAATTCGTTCTATTCATGTTACCCCCCTGATATTCTGAATAAACCGTTTTACCATCTGCATCCGGTACTGTCCAAAAACCATCACCCCCATTTACCCTATCCCAATTGGCATTGTTTATTCCACCGGGTCCGGCGCTTGGTGCCATCCAACTACCATTGTCCTGCAAGCCGCCATATACATTATAGGGTTCTTTTAAATCATAAGATACATGATAAAATTGTCCTACAGGTAAAGCTTGGTTAAACTGCCAAGTCACCCCACCATTTATACTTACATAAATTCCACCATCGGTACCAAGATACATAATATTAGTATTTGAAGGATTAATCCATAAAGCATGCATATCGCTGTGTACCCATCCACCATCACTACTTGCCTCACTAAACGAATAACCTCCATCATCGCTATAAGCAAAATAAAATGCAGGGCGATAAACACGCTTAGGGTTTTTAGGGTCGATAACGATTGTACTAAAATAAAAAGGGCGAGCCTTTACATTCATTGTCGCACTTTGGCTTTTCCATGTTTCACCACCATCAGATGAAATATATAATCCAGTGTTGCTTGATTCAACAATAGCTAACATTTGTTTAGAATCACTTGGAGCTATAGCCATGGCAATTCTACCAAATGGTTTTTCGGGTAAACCGTTTTTTATTTCTTTCCATGTTTTTCCACCATCTACACTTTTGTATAAGCCACTCCCTTTCCCTCCTGAATTAAAACTAAAAGGTTGTCTACGAAACTGCCACATAGAAACAAAAAGTACTTTAGGATTAGAAGGATCCATTAAAACATCTGCGCAACCTGTTAAATCATCTATGTAAAATAATTTTTCCCAAGTTTCGCCACCATTAACAGATTTGTATAAACCACGATGTTTACTATTGCTCCATAATGCACCCGGAACCGCAACATAAATAATATTCGAACTATCAGGATGAATAATAATTTTAGAAATATGTTCTGTACTATCTAATCCTATTTTTTTCCAATTATCACCACCATCGGTAGTTTTATACATGCCATTACCAATGGAAACAGAGTTACGCATATTACTTTCGCCAGTTCCTACATATACTGTAGATGGAGTTTTTTGATTAATGGCAAGCGCTCCTATAGACTGGCAATATTTATCGAACATAGATTTATACGATGCGCCTGCGTTGGTTGATTTCCAAACACCACCACCACCGGTTCCTATATAAATTGTTTTTCCATCATCGCTATTTACGCCTTGAATTGCCGTAATACGTCCACTCATAGTTCCCGGACCAAGTTGACGAGCTTCCATCATTCCGAACATAGCAGAGTTAACGGTTACTTGCGCCTGTCCATAAAAAGAAAGAGTAAATAATGATAGGGTTATAATTTTTTTCATATTTTGTTTTTTACGAAATAATGCGTTGGCTAAATCATTCGCAACTAATTATAATTCGCGTTAATTATTTTAATTACTGAAGTTTTTATTTTGTGGCAGGTGTTGTTGGTTTAAATAATGCCTCATCAATTTTTGGATTTATGGTTAAATTGGTAACCTCTGCTTCGCCCCAACCACTTGCAATACTATATGGATAAACAACGCCCTCAGGTAGTTTTTTATAATTACCATAAGTGGTAGAATTTTCCATTTCTTTTCCATTTACAGTCATTTTGTGCGTTTCTTTAATTACATAATAATTACTTGGATCAATATAATAGGTTGTTTCAGTAGCATCTTTGTCTATCATTTTTAATTTAAAACATTCAGTACCATCAACATCATCTTTACCAATTAATTCAAGTTTTTTATTCAACTCCTTATAAGTAATAAACTCATCTTGTAAGTTTAAGCCATCTTGAGCCTTTTTAACGTCATCTGCTGTCATAGCCTCAGGTTTTGTTTGCCCTTGAAACGGCATAAATGTCCAACCTTCTGTATTAGTTAAAATACTATAACCCTCCATTCCCATTAAAGCAATATTTTGGCGACTAGCTTTTTTGTCAACTTGATAAATAGTTATTTTTATCTCAGCACCATTAGCTTTTAGGGTGTTTTCCATTTTTAGGCTTTTTACTTTAGCCCAATTATCTTTTCCTCCAATAGCTTCAACATGTTTATTAACTATTTCATCAAGGGTTTGAGAAAACAAAGTTGATGAAGCCAAACTAAGAATGGCAAGGGATAAATTTCTTTTTAGGTTTTTCATGATTATAGTATTTAGTTTACAAATCTAGTTTTATTTTCTGCTTTTCCGAATGAAAAGCTTTAGCGCACCATAGTTTTATTTTTTTGATTTTTGCATTGGGTTTCCTCCTGTACTTTGTCCACGCCCACCGGCTTTACTTTTAAACACATCAAATTTAGAAGGGAGGTCTTTTACATTCCAAGTGTTGTTCTTTTCATTAATGTCTGCCGTTTCTCTATAAGGGTCAATTAAAATAGAACCCACCTCTTTATTTTTAGCAAATGTTTTAGTTACATTTTTTTCATTTTTTCGCCATACATAAGCATTGATGCGTTCTATTTCCGAACTACCATCTTTATAATTCCATTTAATAATAATAGGCATTACCAAACCACCTTTATTGCTAAATTTTAACTCATAAAAAAATTTGTTTTTAATGGTAGCATATGCAGAATCGCTAAGTGTATCCAAATTCATATAACGATTGGTGATTTTTTTTACGGTATCGACTTCGGGTTTGTAGTAGTAATAAAAATCACGCAGTGTAGTGTCAACATCTACCAAAAATTTTATCCCTTCCTGTTTATTACGAATTTTACTAATGTGGTCGAACTCATCACGTTTGGTAGGTGCCGCAGTATCATTTTTTATTGGCATAGTTAACCCACTAACAAGCGTATATGCTTTTACAGTATCTAATGAAATATCTACAGGTTCTATATCATAAAACCATCCACGCCAAAACCAATCTAAATCAACTGCCGAAGCATCTTCCATTGTACGAAAAAAATCAGATGGTGTAGGGTGTTTAAATGCCCATCGTTTAGCATATTCTTTAAACGCAAAATCAAAAAGCTGACGTCCCATTATGGTTTCGCGCAATATGTTAAGCGCCGTTGCAGGTTTACTATATGCGTTAGGTCCAAACTGAATAATGTTTTCACTATTCGTCATAATAGGTTCTAACTGGTCTTTCGGCATGCGCATATAATCCATAATTTTATGTGCAGGGCCGCGGGTTGAAGGAAAATTATTATCAAACTCTTGTTCAGTTAAAAATTCCACAAATGTATTTAAGCCCTCATCCATCCAGCTCCACTGACGCTCATCGCTATTTACAATCATCGGAAAAAAGTTGTGCCCCACTTCATGAATAATTACACCCAACATTCCATATTTTGTAGATTCTGAATAGGTGTTATCTTTTTCAGCTCGACCAAAATTAAAACAAATCATTGGGTACTCCATGCCATTAGCGGCTTCTACACTTTGCGCCACAGGATAAGGATATGGAATGGTATATTTTGAATATGTTTTAATAGTGTGTGCAATTGTTTTAGTAGAATATTTGCGATACAATGGATAAGCTTCTTTACCATAAAAACTCATACACATAACCGATTTTTTTTCAACCTTTGCAGGCAAGGCATCCCAAATAAATTTACGCGAAGAACCCCATGCAAAATCTCTCACACTATCCGCTTTAAATATCCATGTTTTGGTTGTTGTAGCTTTATTTTTTTCAGCAGCTTTAGCTTCATCTAAAGTTACAATCTCTACTACATCATTGCTATTTTGTGCTTTTTGCCAACGTTGCAATTGTGTTGCGCTTAATATTTGTGCGTAGTTTGAACAAGTACCTGTAGCACCAATTACATGATCGGCAGGCACAGTAAGTTTTACATTAAAGTTGCCGAAAACAAGCGCAAACTCTCCACGTCCGGTAAATTGTTTGTTTTGCCAACCTTGATAATCTGAATAAACGCACATACGCGGATACCATTGGGATATAGTGAAAAGATAATTTCCATCTTCAGGAAAATATTCGTAACCACCACGTAAACTACCGGCACCGCCATTGTTAATGCGGTCAACAATTTTATAATTCCATTTAACCTTAAATTTTACTTTGCCTCCTGGGATAAGTGTTTGAGGTAAATCTATACGCATCATAGTTTGGTTAATGGTATATTTAATTGGTTTGCCCAATTCGTCGGTTATCTCTATAATTTTATCGCCATAACCTTGCAATCTTTCTTTTGTCATAACACCTTTAACACTACGATCGGTAATGGGTGGCGTTAATTTATTTCCATCAAAATAATTCGCATCGCTATTTGGGTCGTTTTGATTTTCATCTAATTGCAACCACAAATAAGAAAGTTTATCGGGCGAGTTATTATAATAGGTTATCCATTCGCTTCCGTTAAGCTGTAGGTTTTTTTCATCAAGTTTAGCTTCAATTTCATAGTCAGCTTTTTGTTGCCAATATTTATGCCCCGGCGCACCTGAAGCTGTACGATACACATTAGCATCAGGTAAAATAGTGCCTAATTGCTCAAATTTATTTCCGTGATTAGAAGTTGGGTTATTACGAATATTTTGCGCAAAAATAAAAGAACTCCATACAGATAAAATTATACCACTAATTGATTTTATAATCGTTTTATTCATAACTAATTAAACTTATTTGTTGAATTAAAAGTAATAAGGCTATTCCGAATACTGTTGACGAAACAAAAAAAACATAGTCCTTTTTAGCCACCTTTAAAAAAGATTCAAAAACTACAGAAATAAAAAGAGCACCCAAAACAATTAACATCTGACCTACTTCTAAGCCTATATTAAATGAAAACAAGGGCCCAATAATATTACCTTCTTTGCCTAATAATGATTTTAAAAGATACGAAAAGCCCATGCCATGTATAAAACCAAAAATAAGTGCCATAGCATAATTAAATGTCAGTGATTTTACTTTTTTGTTACGAGAATATATATTGTAAGCAGCGGTACTAAGTATAGTAATTGGAATTAAGCACTCTACCATTTTTTGCGGAGGAGAAATAATATGAAGCGTGCTAAGCGCTAACGTTAATGAGTGTCCAATAGTAAAAGCAGTAATTAGTACTAAAAGCTGTCTCCATTGCTGCAAAGGAAAAAGAACTGCTAAACAAACAATATAACAGATGTGGTCGTATCCATTCCAATCAATTATGTGACGAAAACCAGTAGTAAACCACAGCCAAAAATCGTTCATTATTTATACCTTTGAAACGTGAAATTAAGAAATAAGTATAGTGGGGTATTAAAATTGTTGCCAGCGGTAAAAAACACGTTTTGGTGCGTTTTAGGATGGATGTTGTTATCTTCTTTTCATCCATATTACGTTAGTGTTATTGATATAAAATACAACGAACAAGAAAAAACGGTACAAATAAGTTGTCGAACCTTTACAGATAATATAGAAGATGCATTAAGGAAATTGTACAAAAAACAGGTAGATGTTTTGCATCCAAAAGATAAAAAAGAGGTAGAAAATTTATTAGCTGATTATATTAATAAGCGTGTAAAAATAAAGGTGAATGGCAAATGGCAAACAATACAGTTTATTGGATATGAAAAAGAAGAAGAGGCTATTTGGAGTTACATAGAAATAAAAAATGTAGAATTACCAAAGTCAGTTATGATAGAAAACACTTTATTGTATGATTATTTGCCGCAACAAATAAATATGGTGCACATTGAAATAAAAGGTAATAAACAAAGTTCAAAAACTACTAATCCTGAAAAAGAGTTGATTTTTAATTTCTAACAATTTTGGAAGAAGGCAATAATTTACATGAACGGTACGTCCTATTCTTTAATTAGGTTATACATTTACTTAATTGATTTTTTACATATGAATAAATATTTTTTAATAGCAATAGGTATAATTTTTTTGTCTTCATGCAAGAATAAAACTGCCACTTCAACAACTTCGGATATTTTGTATGCCGACTTAGACACTACTGTTGCTCCGGGCGTGGATTTTTTTGCGTATGCCAATGGCGGTTGGATAAAAAAGAACCCTATACCTAACGACCAAGCAGCATGGGGCATTGGTAACCTTGTAATTGAGGAAACTCTTAAGAGGCTTAAAGAAATTGCCGTTAAAACATCTGCAGAAAATGCAAAAAAAGACACACCTGAACAACAAATTGGTGATTTTTGGAGTACCGCTATGGATAGTACAAAAATTGAAACCGATGGGTTAAAGTTTTTGCAGCCTTATATAAATAAAGTAAACGCTATAAAAGATATACCATCGTTAATGAATATAGTAACTGAGTTTAAAATACTTGGCTCCTCAACTCTTTTTAGTAGTTATGTTAGCATAGATGATAAAAATAGTGAGTTAATAATTTACCAGTTTTCGCAAGGAGGAATTGGTTTGCCCGAAAGAGAATATTATTTTAAAAACGATTCTTCTACCATCAACATTCGTAATGCTTATTTAAAACATATGGCAAAAATGCTTACGATGAGTGGAGAAGATTCTATTTCTTCGTTAAACGTAGCAAAAAACATACTTGCCCTTGAAACGAAACTAGCAACGGCAAGTAAAAGATTGGAAGACCTAAGAGACCCTTACGCCAATTATCACAAATTTGCTGTTAACGACCTTGGATCACTTGGTAATAATATTAATTGGAAAGTTTTTCTAAAAAATACAGGTGTTAATAATGTAGATTCTGTTTTGGTTGGCCAGCCAGAATTTTTTAAATCTTTAAATTCTTTATTAGTTTCTATACCACTAAATGATTGGAAAAACTATTTAAAGTTTAATCTTATAAGCGATTTTTCTGTTGCATTGCCAGATAAGTTTGATGCGGAGGCTTTTAATTTTAACAAATTACTTAGTGGGGCAAAACAACGAAAAGTAAGATGGAAAAGATCAATAACACAAATAGAAAAAGGAATGGGAGAAATGCTTGGCCGTCTTTATGTAAAAGAGTATTTTAATGAAAAAACAAAAAAGAGATACGAAGATTTAACCGAATCTATAAGAGAGGCGTTGAAAGACAGAATAGGTAAGCTAGAGTGGATGAACGACAGTACAAAACAAAAAGCGTATGCTAAGCTGGCTACCATGCAAAAGAAAATTGGGTATCCTGATAAATGGAAAGATTTTTCTACCATGCAAATTAATAAAGAAAGTTATTTGCTAAACCTTATGCAAGTTAACTTATGGTGGCATAATTATGAAATTAATAAATTGGGTAAGCCTGTAGATAAAGATGAGTGGGATATGTATCCGCAAACATATAACGCCAGTTACAATCCGGCAAAAAACGAAATTTTATTGCCAGCCGGAATTTTTGTTGTACCCGGATTTAAAGATGAAGATTTAGATGATGCATTAGTTTATGGCTATGTGGGGGCTTCTACAATTGGCCATGAAATTACACATGGCTTTGATGACCAAGGCAGACAATATGATGCAAAAGGAAATTTAAATAATTGGTGGACAAGTAAAGACGAGACTGAATTTAACAGACGAGCCGATGTAATGGTTAAGCAGTTTGATGCTTTTGAGCCCATTAGTGGATATCATATTAATGGAAAGGCTACACTAGGTGAAAATATAGCAGACCTTGGCGGTATATTGTTAGGCATTGAAGCTTTTAAAAAAACAAAACAGTATCAGGAAGGAAAATTAATAAATGGTTTAACCCCAATGCAACGTTATTTTTTAGGTTATTCACTTGGTTGGTTAGGGCATCAAAGAGATGAAACACTGCGTAACCGATTACTTACCGATGTTCACTCGCCCGCTAAGTATCGTGTTAATGGTCCGTTTAAAAACGTTGATGAATTTTATACAGCTTTTGATATAAAACCAGGAAGTAACATGTATGTACCCGATAATTTAAGGGTAAAGATTTGGTAAAATTATTATCCTAACCCTTCTAATAATAAGGGCTTTCAAGCAATTCTGACCCCTTATTATTTTAATATTCCACAATTTTTAATAAAATCTTACATATGTAATATTTACACGAAGATTGTATTTTTTAGCAGCATTTGTTAGCTTATCTTTGATTCAAATAAAGAAAACAAGGAAAAGTATACAGTAAAAAACGATTTTTTAGCCTTTAACAATAATCCAAAAAAAAATTGAAACCTTTTTATTTTTTGAACGTAAAACAGAACAGACAAACACAAAACATATACATGGTTGAAATTTTATAAGGGGTTGAGAATGTTTTTTATTGTCGTTAAAATATATTACATTTAGTATATTATAACAGGTGAAGTTTAACAACAACGAAAAAAGCAGCGCATGAAAAAACTCTACCCACTCTTATTAAAAAACATATTCTTTTTATTTTGTGCTAAGTCACAAGATAGATATGTTACCCAAACAATAACATCTTTTACAGTTAAATCTCATCCGAAGAGGAATCATAAAACGATTGCTCTTTTAGCGGTAGCATTTTTTTATTTGAATGCCGCTTTTGCACAAAATACAACTGTTAACTTTAATACAGTTGGTGCAAATACATGGACTTGCCCATCAGGCGTTACAACAATTACCGTTCAATGTTGGGGCGGCGGTGGCGGTGGTGGTGGTGTAGCTACTACAAGTAACACAGCAAGTGGTGGCGGAGCAGGTGGATCTTACACAAGTAATACAGTAACCGTTGTTCCCGGAACAGTTTATAATATTACAGTTGGTGCCGGTGGCACAGCTGGAGCAAATACTGGTGGTAATGGTGGCACTGGAGGTAGTTCATCTTTTGATAATACAACAATAGTTGCTGTTGGTGGGCCGGGCGGTACTGGCGCAGCTATTGCAGGAAGTTATGCGGGAGGCAATGGTACCGCAACAGGCAACACAGCCGGAACTAACTTTGCAGGTGGTAACGGAGCCGCAGGGGCTTCAACTACTATTGGCGGCGGCGGCGGCGGCGGTGGTGGAAGTACCGCTTTGGGTGGTAATGCTGTTGGATCAGTTGCAGGGCCAGGCGGAGCTACCGGTGGTGGAAATGGTGCCACAGGAGTTAGTAATGTTAATGGAGGTGCCGGAACCGCACCGGGTGGTGGAGGTGCAGGCACAAGAAGAACTACAAATAATAGAACAGGAGGAGCGGGAGGAGCGGGAAGTGTTGTAGTTTCTTATGTTAATCCAGCGCCAACTATAGATGCTTTTCCGAATCAAACATTTTGTGCAAGTACATTTACTACACCAACCTCCTATAATACTGTTACTTTTTCTCTTATAGAAACCGATGCTACTAATTTTGATGCCAGCCAAACAAGCCAAACCCTTATAGTTACCTTACCCGCTGGATTTGCTTTTAATACAGTTACTCCCGGCACAGTTACCAGAAATACTACTGGCGTAGCGCAGGACATTACTATTGTTGGTTTTAGCATGACTGCAACAGCTATTACAGTTACTGTTACTACAACTGCCGCTCAAGCAAACATAGATGAAATTAATTTTAATAATTTTCAGATACAAGCTACTGCAGCAGGAAGTGGAGATTTAGTAAGAACCGGAGGAACATTTAAAGTTAACGGAAGTACTGGCATTCCTACTAATTTGCAATCATTCGGGCATCTTGCTACCAGCAGCCCTTCAGTTTATAATTCAAGCTCTGTAGATCAATATACTACATCTACCATTACTCGTGGTTGTAACTCTACCAGTAACCCTATTTTGGAATTTAAAGTAAATATTACCGGTGGGTTTTGTACACCTAATGATGTAATTACACAATTTGTTTTTAGTACTGCTGGTTCTACAGCTCCTTTGACAGATATAACAAAAGCTGAAATTTATTATACGGATACTGCTCAAGGTTTTAGCAATGCGAATTTTTATGGTTCAGTAACTAACCCAAATGGTACATTTACCATTACCGGTTCGCAGGGGTTAGAGCTAGGGCCTGGCCCTTACTATTTCTATTTAGCTTATACAGTGCCAGGTACAGCTGTTATTGGAGATGTAGTTGACGCTTCGATGACTTCGTTTACTTTTAATGGTACCACCTACACAAATATGACAACCCCAAACCCTGTAGGTAACAGGTCTATTGTAGCTGGTACTTGTTTAGATGCAGGAGATGCGACCCCTCCGGTTGCAAATACACAAACCATAACGGCTGGTTCTCTTGTTATTCCCATGGATAACACACATCAGGTAATTGCAGGCGACTTTAACCTTAAAGCTTATGGATTAGTTCACTCGCTTCTTATGAATGATGTACCCGTTAAATGGGTTATCAAATCAGGAAAAGCAAAAGATGCACCTGACTTTATTGCAAATGCCTCGCAAGTTTATCCAACTGTAGCTGCTGCTGCCACGCAAACTTTTGTAGCCAGTGAATTTGTTATTGACAGTTTTTATCTTGATCATTCTTATTATACCGGAGGATTAACTGCTACGCAAGTTATAACAGCATTTGGAAACAATGTAGCTATATACAAACTAACAGCTGACGTTGCTGTGGATGTAAGATATACGCTAAATCATCGCCCAAAAATTGCTGTATTTAGTAATGGTGATAATGAGCCCATACAAGTAGCTATGCTAACTGCCGCAGGGGTTACTAACTATTTTGTTCAGAGTGCAGGTGATTTTACTGGACTTGCCTCGTGTTATACTTTTTGTTCGGAATCGCATTGGGATTATGCCAAAAACCCAGATACACAACCCGTGCAAAGAGTAGTAGATTTTGTAAACGAAGGAGGAAATTTTTTAGCTCAATGTGCCGGTATTGATTTATACGAAAACCATCAACCCGCAGGAGGGCATTTTCAAAGTACCGGTGGAGTTAGTTTTGCCAATACTACACAAACCAATACAGATTATAATCCGGATATGGCTTTTTGCCAATACCAAGGACAAGTAACTGCAGAGAATGGCACCATAGCCAGTTTTTGGCCTGTTGCCGGTTCATCTATTTACAAACCAGAAATGTACTATGGTGTTAGCACTCCTGCTGCAACCAATACTGTTGTTGCAAGTGCAGCTCACCTTTCTCATCCCGATTCGGTTGGATCTAATGTTTTTTACTTGGGTGGTCACCAATATCCTTCCGGTAGTGGAAACATCGCTACAGATAATGGAATTAGAATGTACCTGAATGCAACATTGATTCCGGCTCACAGACCAACATCATTTCCAATTGCTGTTACATCACCAACTACTTGTGCCAACCAAAGTATAACCATAGGCCCGGTATGTGCTTCGGGTGCTAATTATGTTTGGTCACCTACTGTAGGGTTAAGCAGTGCAACTACTTGCAACCCGGTTGCAACTCTTACAACTACTACCGTTTATTCATTAATTGGATTTAACGGGGGTTGTGTAATGGGCCCTTCAACAATGACTGTTACAATAAACCCAACTCCAGTTATGACAAGCACAAATACTGCTACTATTTGCGGTAATGGTACAGTCAATATTCCTTTTACTAGCAATCTTGCCTCAACTTATCAATGGATAGCTACTGATAACCCAAATACTACCGGAGAAAGCATTACTACGCAAACAACATCTACTTTAAATAATACAATTATTAATAATACAACAAGTGTTCAAACTATAGTCTATACCGTTACACCTACTTCAACTTTAGGAAGTTGTGCCGGAACACCTCAAATAATTACTGTAACAGTTAATCCGGCACCAACTATGACGAGCGCAAACACAGCAACCATTTGTTCGGGTACTATTGTAAACATACCGCTAACCACAAATGTTGTTGGTTCTACTTTTACCTGGATTGCTGCTAGTAATGTAAACACTACAGGCGAAAGTTTAACTACACAAAGTACAGCCACTTTAAGCAATACAATAACTAATAACACCACCAGTGTACAAAATGTTATTTATACTGTTACACCTACTTCGGGTGGATGCCCGGGTATAGCACAAACGGTTACTATTACCGTAAATCCCACTCCGGTAATGACGAGTACAAATGCCGCAACCATTTGTAGTGGAGGCACCGCAAGCATTCCATTAACAAGCAATGTGCCTTCTACTTTTACATGGATAGCAACTGATAATATAAATACAACCGGAGAGAGTTTGACTACACAAAGTACAGCTACATTAAGTAATACGATAACTAATAGTACCACCAGTTCGCAAAATGTAATTTATACGGTAACGCCAACTTCAACCTTAGGAAGTTGTGCAGGGGTTGCTCAAACAGTAACTGTAACTGTAAACCCAACACCAGTAATGACTAGTGCAAACACTGCAACCATTTGTACGGGAAATACTGTAAACATAATTCTTACCACAAATGTTGCGGGTTCTACTTTTACATGGATAGCAACTGATAATGTAAACACCACCGGAGAGAGTTTAACTACACAAAATACAGCTACCTTAAGTAACACAATTACGAATGGTACTACTTCTGCTCAAAATGTAATTTATACCGTAATACCAACTTTTGGAGGATGTACAGGAGCAGGACAAACAGTTACTGTTACTGTAAATCCAACACCAGCTATGACGAGTGCAAGCACCGCAACTATTTGTAGCGGCGGTACAGTAAATATTCCATTTACAAGTAATGTGGCATCTACTTATACGTGGATTGCTACTAGTAATGTAAACACTGCGGGAGAAAGTTTAACTACTCAAAGTACTGCAACATTAAATAATACAATAACCAATAGTAGTACTGTCGCACAAAATGTAATTTATACGGTAACGCCGACATCAACCGGAGGAAGTTGTGCGGGAACATCGCAAACAATAACTGTTACAGTAAATCCGACACCCACTATGACGAGTGCAAATACTGCAACTATTTGTAGTGGTGGTACAGTAAATATTCCGTTTATCAGTAATGTAGCATCTACTTACACCTGGATTGCCACTAGCAATGTGAACACTTCAGGAGAAAGTTTAATTACTCAAAGTACTGCTACACTAAATAATACAATAACCAATAGTAGTACCGTTGCACAAAATGTAATTTATACGGTAACCCCAACGTCAACCGGAGGAAGTTGTACAGGAACATCGCAAACAATAACTGTTACGATAAATCCAAATCCGGCTATGACGAGTGCAAGTACCGCAACTATTTGTAGCGGTGGTACAGTAAATATTCCGTTTACCAGTAATGTAGCATCTACTTACACCTGGATTGCCACTAGCAATGTGAACACTTCAGGAGAAAGTTTAACTACACAATCGACCTCAACATTAAATAACACCATAACAAACAGTAGTACCGTTGCACAAAATGTAATTTATACGGTAACCCCAACGTCAACCGGAGGAAGTTGCGCGGGAACATCGCAAACAATAACTGTTACAGTAAACCCAACACCGGCTATGACAAGTGCAAGTACCGCAACTATTTGTAGCGGTGGTACAGTAAATATTCCGTTTACTAGTAATGTGGCATCTACTTACACCTGGATTGCTACTAGTAATGTAAATACAGCAGGAGAAAGTTTAACAACACAAAGCACTGCAACTTTAAATAACACCATAACAAACAGTAGTACCGTTGCACAAAATGTAATTTATACCGTTACACCAACATCAACCGGAGGAAGTTGCGCAGGAGTTGCACAAACAATAACCGTTACGGTAAATCCGACTCCGGCTATGACGAGTGCAAATACTGCAACGATTTGTACCGGAAATACTGCAACTATAAATTTAACAAGTACTGTTGCCGGAGCTACTTTTACATGGATAGCAACCGATAATGTAAACACAACCGGAGAAAGTTTAACTACACAAAATACGGCTACATTAAGTAATACGATTATAAATGGAACTACATCGGCACAAAATGTAATTTATACCGTAACGCCAACTTTTGGAGGATGTACTGGAGCAGGACAAACAGTTACTGTTACGGTAAACCCAACTCCAGCCATGACTAGTGCAAGCACTGCAACTATTTGTAGTGGGGGTACAGTAAATATTCCGTTTACTAGTAATGTGGCATCTACTTACACCTGGATTGCTACTAGTAATGTAAATACAGCAGGAGAAAGTTTAACAACACAAAGCACTGCAACTTTAAATAACACCATAACAAACAGTAGTACCGTTGCACAAAATGTAATTTATACCGTTACACCAACATCAACCGGAGGAAGTTGCGC
>JABDCR010000011.1:56306-64122 GCA_013288015.1 Bacteroidota bacterium
ACTGCAACTTTAAATAACACCATAACAAACAGTAGTACCGTTGCACAAAATGTAATTTATACCGTTACACCAACATCAACCGGAGGAAGTTGCGCGGGAACATCACAAACAATAACCGTAACGGTAAACCCAAAACCTGCTATGACCAGTGCAAGTACCGCAACTATTTGTAGCGGTGCAATAGTGAGCATTCCGTTTACAAGTAACGTAGCATCTACTTACACATGGATAGCAACTGATAACGTAAATACTACAGGCGAAAGTTTAACCACACAAGCAACCGCAACATTAAATAATACTATTACAAATGGTACGGCTGTTTTACAAAATGTTATTTATACAGTTACACCAACATCGACAGGTGGAAGTTGTGTTGGAACAGCACAAACTATAACTGTTACAGTTAATCCCGCTCCGGCAATGACAAGTGCAAGCTCTGCAACTATTTGTACAGGAGCGGCAGTAAGCATTCCGTTTACAAGTAATGTAGCATCTACTTATACTTGGATTGCAACCGATAATGTAAATACTACAGGCGAAAGTTTAACCACACAATCAACTGCTACTTTAAGTAACACCATTACAAATGGAACTGCTGTTTTACAAAATGTAATTTATACTGTAACGCCAACATCAACTGGAGGAAGTTGTGCAGGGGCAGCGCAAACAATTACGGTTCAGGTAAATCCTGTTCCTACGGCAACAGCTACTCCATCAACACAGACAATTTGTTCGGCAGGAGCAACATCAATTGCTTTAACAAGCAATATTGCAGGAACTACTTATTCGTGGACGGTTTCTCAATCGGGCGTTAGTGGGGCAAGCGCTTCATCAGGTTCCAGCATTACACAAACTTTAACAACTACAGGAACAAGCCCAGGAACTGCTACTTATACTATAACCCCGGTAAATGGTTGTACGGGTTCTGCAATCGTAGCAACAGTTACCGTAAACCCAACACCAGCCATGACAAGTGCAAGCACCGCAACTATTTGTAGTGGTGCAACCGCAAGTATTACTTTAACCAGCAACGTTGCATCTACTTATACTTGGATTGCAGCAAACAATGCTAATACAACAGGCGAAAGTTTGACGACACAAAGTACAGCTACTTTAAGTAACACGATAAATAATAACACTACTAGCGCACAAAATGTAATTTATACTGTTACGCCAACATCGACCGGAGGTAGTTGTGTGGGAACATCGCAAACAGTTACTGTAGCTGTTAATCCAACACCTACTGCAACCGCAACTCCAAGTTCGCAAACAATTTGTTCGGCAGGTGCAACATCAATAGCCTTAACAAGCAATATTGCAGGAACTACTTATTCTTGGACAGTTTCTCAATCAGGAGAAAGCGGTGCATCTTCTAGCTCAGGTTCTAACATTACACAAACTTTAACTGCTACAAGCACCAGTGCAGGTACAGCTACTTATACTATAACACCTACTTCTACTTTAGGAAGTTGTGCAGGCGCAACTTTAGTTGTGCCAATTACAGTTAACCCAATTCCTACCGCAACAGCAACACCAACTTCGCAAACATTTTGTTCGGGCAACACAACATCTATTGCTTTAACAAGCGGTGTGGCAGGAACTACATACTCATGGACTGTTACGCAAACAGGAGTTAGCGGCGCAAGTGCTGCATCAGGTTCAAGCATTGCTCAAACAATTTCAACCACCGGAACTGCTACCGGAACTGCTGTTTACACCATTACACCAACAGCTTCTAGTTGTTCGGGTACTGCTATAACTGCAACTGTTATAGTTAACCCTGCTCCTGTCATGACAAGTGCAAGCTCAGCAACCATTTGTACCGGAAATACTGTTAGCATTCCATTAACCAGTAATGTACCATCTACTTTTACCTGGATAGCAACTGATAACGTTAACACTACCGGTGAGAGTTTAACTACGCAAAGTACAGCTACATTAAGTAATACAATTACGAATGGCACAACTGTTTCGCAAAATGTAATTTACACTGTTACACCAACATCAACAGGTGGAAGTTGTGCGGGTGCCGCACAAACAGTTACCGTTGAAGTAAACCCTGTTCCTACAGCAACAGCCACTCCATCTTCACAAACAATTTGTTCGGCAGGTACAACATCTATAACATTGACAAGTAATATTGCAGGAACTACTTACTCATGGACAAACACACAATCCGGAGTTACAGGAGCATCAAATAGTTCGGGTTCCAGCATTACACAAACTTTAACAACTACCAGCACAAGTGCAGGTACAGTTACTTATACTATAACCCCAGTAAATGGTTGTGCCGGTTCTGCTATTGTAGCAACAGTTACTGTAAATCCAACTCCTACAATGACAAGTGCAAATACAGCAACTATTTGTAGTGGTGGTACTGTAAGCATTCCTTTAACAAGTAACGTAGCATCTAATTATACCTGGATTGCAGCAAACAATGCCAATACAACAGGTGAAAGCACTACTACGCAATCAACAAACACATTAAGTAACACGATAACTGATAACACTACAACTACTCAATCAGTAATTTATACTGTTACACCAACATCAACAGGTGGAAGTTGTGCTGGCACTGCGCAATCAGTTACCGTAACAGTTAATCCTGTTCCTACAATAACAGCTACCCCATCATCACAAACAATTTGTTCTGGTTTGGCAACATCTATTGCTTTAACAAGTAATATTGGAACAACCACCTTTTCATGGACGGTTTCTCAAGCAGGAGTTAGTGGTGCATCAAATAGCTCAGGTGCTAACATCACACAAACTTTAACAGCTACGAGCACAAGTGCAGGCACAGCTACTTATACTATTACACCTACCGCAGGAACTTGCCCAGGTACAGCTTTAGTTGTACCAATTACAGTTAATCCAATTCCTACTGTAACGGCTACTCCAACTTCGCAAGCATTTTGTTCGGGCAACACAACATCTATTGCTTTAACAAGCGGTGTGGCAGGAACTACTTATTCGTGGACAGTAACACAAACAGGGGTTAGTGGTGCAAGTGCAGCATCGGGCTCAAGCATTGCTCAAACAATTTCAACTACAGGTACTGCTACAGGTACTGCTGTTTACACAATTACACCAACAGCTTCTAGTTGTTCGGGTACTGCTATAACTGCAACCGTAACTGTTAATCCTGTTCCTGCTATGACCAGTGCAGGTACAGCAACTATATGTAGTAGTGGAACTGTAAATATTCCGCTTACAAGTAATGTTGCATCCAACTATACATGGATTGCAACTAATAATCCTAACACAACAGGTGAAAGCATAACCACGCAAACAACAAGTACATTAAATAACACGCTTGTTAGTACAACAGGAAATACAGAAACCGTAATTTATACCGTAACACCAACATCAACCGGAGGCAGTTGCGCAGGTGTGGCACAAACAGTAAGTGTAACAGTTAGTCCAACGCCTATAGTAACAGTTACTCCTACATCACAAGCATTATGTTCAGGAAACGCAACATCTATTGCTTTAACAAGTAATGTTGTTGGAACTATTTTTAACTGGACAGAAACCCAATCAGGAGTTAGTGGAGCAAGTGCTTCATCAGGATCGAGCATTACACAAACATTAACTACTACAGGCGTAATTTCGGGAACAGTTACTTATACCATAACACCTACCATTGGTACTTGTACCGGAACTCCGGCAACAGCTACTGTTACGGTTAATCCTATACCTTCGGCAACAGCAACGCCTTCATCACAAAGTATTTGTTCGAACAATGCAACATCCATTGCTTTAACAAGTAATGTTGCTGGAACAACTTTTAACTGGGCAGTTTCTCAATCTGGAGTAAGTGGCGCAACAAGTGCCTCAGGTACAAATATTGCACAAACCTTAACAACTGTAGGTACAACTTCAGGAACGGCTACGTATACTATAACACCATCAACTGCCAGTTGTTCGGGGACACCAATTGTAGTTACTGTAACAGTTAATCCTGTTCCTACTGCAACAGCTACACCGGTTACGCAAGCACTTTGTTCAGGCAACGCAACATCAATTGCTTTAACAAGCAACGTTGCAGGAACTACATTTAGCTGGACAAATACTCAATCAGGTGCTACCGGTGCATCGGCCAGTTCAGGTGTTACTATAACGCAAACTTTAACTGCAACAGGTGCAAGTCAGGGTACAGTTACTTATACAATAACTCCAGTAGCAGGTACTTGTACCGGAAGCACAACTGTGGCTACGGTAACCGTTAATCCTATTCCTGTGGCACCAACTGCATCAAGTAATAGTCCTGTTTGTATAAGTAACACGATAACTTTTTCTGTAGTAGCAGTTGCAGGAGCAACATACTCTTGGACTGGTCCAAACTCATTTACTGCAAACGTTCAAAACCCTTCTATTACAAATGCTACACTTACTGATGCAGGAACTTATTCGGTAAACGTAACAGTTAACGGATGTACCGGTCCTAACAAAACAGTAACAGTAGTTGTTAATCCACCACCCCCATCTACATTAACTGCAAGTTCAAACAGTCCGGTTTGTACAGGTCAAACTCTTAGCTTATCAACTCCTTCTGTTACTTCAGCAAGTTATAGTTGGGCGGGACCAAATAGTTTTAGTTCGAGTTTAGAAAATCCAACTATATCAAACGTAACGCTTGCGGCAAACGGAACTTACACTGTAAGTGCAACAGTACCAGGCTGTGGTTTAAGCGGAACCGGAACTGTAAGTGTTGTTGTTAACCCAACACCGATTGCACCAACTGTAGGTAACAACGGACCTCTTTGTGTAGGGGCTACATTAAATTTAACAGCAAGCAATACAGGTACAACATATAGTTGGACAGGACCAAATACATTTACAGCAAATACACAAAACCCATCAGTAACTAATATTACAAGTGTAGGTGCAGGAGTTTATTCTGTAACAGCAACTTCACTTGGATGTACAAGTACAACAGGAACAACAAATGTTATTGTAAATCCAATTCCTGCTACACCAACCGTTACAAGTAACAGTCCAATTTGTGTTGGTCAAACATTAAACTTAAGCACTTCAGCAGTTGGCGGAGCAAGTTACAGTTGGAATGGACCAAATACATTTACTTCAACTGTACAAAATCCATCTATATCAAATGCTGCGGTTATTAATGCAGGAACATATTCTCTTGCAGTTACTGTAAGTGGTTGTACAAGTGCTACAGGAACAGTTGATGCTGTAATTAATTCAACTCCTGTTACTCCAACAGCATCAGTAAACAATCCGGTTTGTGTTGGTGATACATTATTTTTATCTGCAACCAGTACGGGTGGTGCAACTTACAGTTGGACAGGACCTAATACATTTACTTCGAACATACAAAACCCAATTATAGCTGGAGTAACAGCTACTGCAAACGGAACCTATACTGTTATTGCTAACAACGGTTGCGCAAGTGGACCTGCAACGGTTACTGTGGCTGTTAGTCCAACCCCTGCTGCACCGGTTGCAGGAAGCAACTCGCCTTTATGTGTTGGCTCAACCTTAAATTTAACGGCAACTAATACGGGCGCAACCTATAATTGGAGTGGGCCTAATACATTTACTTCATCTGTAAGAAACACTAGTATAGCAAATATTACAAGTGCCGATGCGGGAGTTTATACAGTTACTGCAACATCTGCAGTAGGATGTGTAAGTCCTACCGCTACGGTTAATATTGTAATTAATTCTCCGGCTATTGTAAGTGCAGGAGGAGGACAAACGGTTTGTGCTAATAATGCACAAGTTACTTTAAACGGAACATCAAGTACAGGCTCTGCACAGTGGAGTTCAGCCGGTACCGGAACATTTACACCTAATAACACAACACTTACTGCAACATATACGCCAAGTGCAACAGAAATTTCTGCAGGAACAGCTACGCTTACTTTAGCATCGTTAAATAATGGGGCTTGTGCTGCAGTTACGGATCAAATGGTTATTACAATAACTCCATCGCCAACAGTAAGTGCAGGAGGCAGTCAAACGGTTTGTGCTAATAATGCACAAGTTACTTTAAACGGAACGTTTAGTGTTGCAAGTGGAATTAGTTGGTCAAGCTCCGGAAGCGGAACATTTAATCCTGATAATGTAACGGCAAGTACAACTTATTCTCCAAGCACTACTGATATAACTGCAGGAACAGTTACATTAACTATTACAACAACCGGAAACGGAACTTGTTTAGCTGCAACAAATACAATGGTGGTTACTATTAAACCTGCTCCGGTAGTTAATGGAGGTGCAGATATATTTGTTTGCTCAAATAATCCAAATGCTGCGCTTAACGGAACATCGAGCACCGGTGCCGCACAATGGAGCACAAGCGGAACAGGAACATTTACACCAAATAACACTACATTAAATGCAACTTATATTTCAAGTGCAAGTGATATTTCGGGAGGTGTGGTGACACTAACACTTACGTCAAACAATAATACAAACTGTTTAGCCGTAGCCGATACACTTACAATTAAATACACTGCACCGCCAACTGTAAATGCAGGAGCCGGCTCAAGTGTTTGTGCTAATAATTCAGCTGTAGCATTAAGCGGGACTTCATCAACAGGTTCAGGTTCTTGGACAACAAGCGGAACAGGAACATTTACACCTAACAACACTACACTTAACGCAACCTATAATGCAAGTGCAGCTGACGCAACCGCAGGAGTTGTTACATTAACTCTTACTTCAACAAATAATGGTGGTTGTGTGCCGGTTACAAGCGCCTTAACAATTACGGTTACACCTAGTCCTACAGCAAATGCAGGAACAGATCAATCGGTTTGTGGAAATAATGCGAACGTAGCATTAACAGGTTCTGTTACTGTTGCAACAGGCGGCACTTGGTCGAGTACAGGTACGGGAACTTTTTCGCCTAACAATACAAATATGAGTACAACTTACATTCCGAGCAATGCAGATACTGCAGCAGGAAGTGTAAAAATTATTCTTACTACAAGCGGAAACGGAAATTGTAACGCTACAAAAGACACCATGTTGGTTACCATAACAAATGCGCCAAGCATTTCTGCGGGAGCTGACGCCAATGTTTGTTTGAGCAGCCCTAACCATGTGTTGAATGGTTCTTCATCAACTGGCTCTGCTACATGGAGCACTTTAGGAACCGGAATATTTACACCAAACAATACAACACTTAATGCAACCTATGTTCCAAGCTCGGCAGATACAAGCATTAAACATGTTACTTTAATTTTAACCTCGGCAAATAATGGAGGTTGTAATGCAGTAATGGATACTATGAAAATTGTTTACACAAATCTTCCAACTGTAAGTGCAGGAAGTAATCAAACGGTTTGTGGAAATAATGAGAATGTTACATTGAGTGGTTCATCATCAACCGGAGCAGGCACTTGGACATCAACAGGAACAGGAACATTTACACCTAACAATACAACATTAAACGGAACCTATATACCAAGCAATGCTGATACTGCATCAGGAAATATAACCTTAACTATTTCTTCGAGCGGTGGTTGTGCAACCGTAACACAAACTATTTCTGTAACAATTACTGATGCACCCGGTGCACACGCCGGAGCAGATGTAGCTGTTTGTGCAAACAATGCAACGGTAACATTAAATGGAAATGTTAGTGGTGCAAGTTCAACAGGAATTTGGAGTACAAACGGAACAGGAACATTTACACCAAATAATACTACACTTAATGCCACTTACACACCAAGTAGTGCCGATACAACTTCTGGAAATGTAACTATGATTCTTACATCAACCGGAAACGGAAATTGTTTAGCGGCTACCGATACCATGAAAATTACTTATACACATGCTC
>JABDCR010000012.1 GCA_013288015.1 Bacteroidota bacterium
CGTGAAATTAACCTAACACGAGCCTTCCTGTAACTATATGAAGAGAGTTTATGTAACTCCTATTTGTTACTATAAATTTTTATGCCAGTTTATTAAAACAGAAAAGCCCGTGAAATTAACTTAACACGAGCCTTCCTGTATCTATATGAAAGAGCTATTATAGCTCCATCTGTTACTACAAAATTTTGTGCCAGTAAAGTTTTATGCTGTACTGCTTTTTACTTTAGCAGTATAAAAAGTAATATAAGTGAAAACAAGGCTAACAATATTGTTGCCCACTTGCGTTGATTTGTTCTTTTGTTTTCTTCTTTGTAATCCATAAAATCCATGGATACAAAATTAAGTCAACAACTTAAACTTATTGTTAAGGTTTGTTTATTAAATGCCTTTATTAAGGCATATAATCATAATGGCAATAAAGCCAATCATTAATGTGTAAAAAAATAGTTCGCGAGTTTTGTTTGTTTGCAATTCCATGTGTAGTAAAATTGATTGCAACAATATTAAGTGTTTATATGATACTAAAAAATACAAAAAATGGTAAAATCTTACATACTAAAATCTGTAATTATTTTAACAGTAGTAAGGCAAAAAAAGATACTAAAAACTATTGTTTCATGGTTCTAATAGCAATGATTAGTATGATGATAGATACAATTAGTATACCATTAACTATGTATCCGATTCTGGCGCTTTTTTCAGATTCTTTTGTTTTCATAATCTAAATTTAAGCTTTTTAAACATCAAAAAGCAATTACTTTAGACCAATTACCATAATAAAAGATGAATTTAGGATTGATTTCGATGAAAAAAATCCGGGCAATTAAATAAGCTGTTTATTTCCTGTTTACAAGTTTTGAAACATATTTTCCTACAATATCAAACTCAATATTTACAACACTTTCTGTTTTTATGTTTTTAAAATTGGTGTGCTCGTAGGTATACGGTATAATACAAACCGAAAAACTATCGTCTTTTGAGTTTACAACCGTTAAGCTAACTCCGTTTATAGTAACGCTTCCTTTTTCAACCGTTATGTTTCCTTTGGTAGCATCGTACTTAAAAGTAAACATCCAACTACCGTTTAATTCTTGTCGCTCAACACAAACAGCAGTTTGGTCAACATGGCCTTGTACAATGTGTCCATCAAACCTTCCGTTGGCAGGCATACAGCGTTCTAAGTTTACAACATCGTTTACTTTTAAGGCACCAAGGTTTGTTTTATCAAGCGTTTCTTTAATGGCAGTTACTTTATAAACATTGTTTTTAATGTCAACCACCGTTAAGCACACCCCATTATGTGCCAAACTTTGGTCAATTTTTAACTCACCTGTAAATGCGCACGAACAGTAAATGTGTAAATTATCCTGTTCGTTTTCTAGTTTTTCAACTTTGCCAAGGGTCTCTATAATTCCTGTAAACATAATGCTGTAAATATAAATTTATTTGCTTTTTCTTTCTTTAAAATAAGTAACCAAAACCGGTATGCTGGTTATTATAATTAAACCAATAACTATATAACCCAAATAATCTTTCGTCTGCGGAAATTTGGCTCCTAAAAAATAACCAATTCCTGCTATCGAACCAATCCAGCATAAAGCACCAACCACATTGTAAAGCATAAACTTTTTTATATCAATTTTTATTACCCCTGCCAGTATGGGTGCAAAGGTTCGTATAATGGGTAAAAAACGCCCTAAAAAAAGTGTTTGGCCTCCATGCTTTTCGTAAAAACTACGGGTAGTTTCTAAATGCCGTTTTTTAAACAATAAGCTGTCTTTTCGTTTATAAAGCCCCTCCCCTACTTTTTTTCCAAAATAATAACCAAAAGTATTACCAATAATAGCGGCTAAACTCATTAATAAAATAAGCTCTATAATGTTTACGTTTAATAAATTGGGGTTTGTGGCGCACAATAAGCCGCTTATAAAAACCAAACTATCGCCGGGTAAAAAAAAGCCAATTAACAAACCTGTTTCGGCAAAAATTACAAACAACAATAAGGGAAGCCCAAGTTTTACAATAGATTCAGGATTGGTTAAATTTTTAAGAAATTCTAGTACCTCGTTCATATAAGGGTGTATCAGTTCCACTTCAAATGTACGCAAAGCATTCAAAATAAATAATTTAACGTAGCCGGCTTAAATTTTATATCTCTTTAATAATTACCCCTTATATTTGTTAAAAAATACAAAAAAGGCTTTTATGCAGAAACAATATGATGTAGTAATTATGGGGGGCGGCTTGGCAGGTTTAACACTTTCCATACAATTAAAAAGAGCCCGTCCCGAAATATCAATTTTAGTTTTAGAGTTAAGAGAAAAAGCAGCCAGCACCGCAGCACATAAAGTTGGAGAATCTACTGTAGAGTTAGCTACCCACTACTTTCGCGAGGTGTTAAATTTAAAAGGCTATTTAGAAGAACATGAGTTACCTAAACATGGCCTGCGTTTCTTTTTTAAAAACAATAGCAAAAACCAAATAGAAAGCCGTGTTGAGTTAGGCCCTCGTTTAAAACTACCCGTACCAAGCCATCAGTTAGACCGTGGTACTTTAGAGAATTACTTAGAAAAACACTCACGCGAATTGGGCACCGATTTTATTTTGGCTGCCCGTGCTAAAGATGTTGTTATAGCAAAAGAAGGCAACCAGGTTATTTATACGCAAAACGGTACCGAGCATAAAATTGATTGCAAATGGGTGGTTGATGCCAGCAGCCGATTTAGTTTATTAAAACGCAAATTTGGTTTCCAAAAAGAAGCCCCACATAATGTAAACTCGGTTTGGTACCGATTGAAAGGCGTTATTGATGTAGATGATTGGAGCGATAAAAAAGAATGGAAAACCTACCTGGCTCCTAAGTTACGTTACTTAAGCACCATACATTTTATGGATAAGGGCTATTGGGTTTGGATAATTCCTTTGGGTTCAAAAAATACCAGTATCGGTATCGTAGCCGACCAAGACATACATCCTTTCGACACCATAAACACCTACGAAAAAGCGGTTGAGTGGATGAAAGTACACGAACCTCAATGCGCCCAACATATTTGTCCGCCAAAAGAAGAATTGTTAGATTTTAGAGTACTTAAACATTTTGCCCACGATAGTGGTCGCATGTATTCAGCCGACCGTTGGGCTACAACTGGCGAGGCAGGTGCTTTTTTAGACCCCTTCTACTCCCCCGGTAGCGATTTTATTGCCCTTAACAACACCTGGTTAACTGATTTAATTCTCCGCGATTTAGGTGGCGAAGACATTGGCATGCGTGCCGAAATATATGAAAAAACGCATCTGTCTTGGTTCGAAAGCTGGTTGCCAATCTATCAGGATAAGTATCAGTTAATGGGTAACACGCAAATTATGGTGTTTAAAATATTTTGGGATTGGGCTATTTATTGGTCGGTGCCCTGCTTAATATTTACCAACAAAGGCTTTACCGATTTAAAAGTACTGAAAGAGCTTTTTGTATCTGACGATAGTTTGGGCAGAAAGTTTGGCAGATTGAACAAAACCATGCAAGATGTTTTTATTGCCTGGATGCCACACGAAACCAAATTGTTCTCTAATTCGTACATAGATCCGCTGGATTTAGATTACCTGAAAAAGTTTCAACAAGGCATAGAAGCGCCATTAGGCAGAGAAGACTTGTTAGCGCAATTACATAAAAATATGGGCATATTGGAAAACATTGTTGCCGAAATGTTCCGTCGCATTAGCCATCAGGTAAAAGGCACACCAATAGATATGAAGGTTAACCCCTACACCATAAGTTTAGATGGAGAAGTAGATACAATGAGTGAAAATGCCCTGCCACAAAACCCGGCAATTAAAATGGATGTAGAAAAAATGTGGTTTTATAAAAATTAAATAATTAAAGTAACTTTACAAATGTGCCGAAGTAAAAATAATTGGTACTTTGTTGGTCGAGAGAAAGAGTAGAAAATATGGAGCAAACTGTTTATATAAATAAAATTGCCAAGTTCCTTCCCGGCAATCCGGTTAGTAACGATGAAATGGAAGAGTACTTGGGCTATGTTGACGGCAGAAAATCTAAAGCCAAAGCGGTTGTTTTACGCAACAATAAAATTACCACCCGTTATTATGCTCGCACCAAAGAAGGTGTTAGCACACACACCAATACCGAATTAACGGTTGAAGCCATTAAACGCTTATGCACTAATGGTTTTACTTTAGGTGATATAGAATTACTAACAAGCGGCACAACTACACCCGATCAAATTTTACCCGGACATGGTGTAATGGTACATGGCATGTTAAAAACAAAACCTATCGAGGCTATTTCGTTTTCTGGCTCTTGTTGCTCAGGCATGAATGCGCTTAAATATGCCTATATGTCTGTTTTAACAGGCAATACAAACAATGCTGTCAGCACTGGTTCCGAAAAACTTTCTTCTTGGATGTCGGCACAAACCTTTGAAGAAGAAACCAAAAAATTAAAAGAAGTAGAAGCTCAACCTGTTCTTGCTTTCGAAAAAGATTTTTTACGTTGGATGTTATCTGATGGAGCTGCAGCAACTTTGCTTAGCAACAAACCTAATCCAAACGGTATATCTTTAAAAATAGAGTGGATAGAAATATGCTCTTTCGCTAATGAAGTAGATGCTTGTATGTATATGGGCTGCGAAAAAGATGCGGAAGGAAACATACATGGTTGGAGCGAGTACACGCAAAAAGAGTGGCTCGAAAAATCAATTTTTTCGTTAAAACAAGATGCCCGTATGTTAGATAAATACATTGCGCAACTGGGTACAAAAAAATATGTAGAGTTATTTAAAAAGCATAAAGTAGATCCAAAAAGCATTGATTGGTTTTTACCCCACATATCATCCGAATATTTCAGGTCGAAAGTAGATGATGAAATGAAAAAATACGGTGTAGAGTTACCACAAGAAAAATGGTTTGTAAACCTAACTAAGGTTGGTAACATGGGCTCTGCCTCTATTTTTGTAGCTTTAGAAGAGTTAATGAATAGCGGTAAACTACAAAAAGGACAAAAAATTGCACTTACTATACCCGAGAGTGCTCGTTTCTCTTATGCCAACATGTTACTAACGGTGGTATAAACTAACCGTAAGTATAATGAGTCTGGCTTTAGATATAAATAACCTTAATTTTCGCTATGCCGAGCAGACTAAAAATTGCCTACAAGATTTCTCATTACAGGTAGAAACTGGCGAACGCTTTGGTCTATTTGGTCCTAATGGTGCAGGTAAAACAACTTTAATGCACATTCTAACGGGTTTAGTTTCTTTTAATAATGGAAGCATTAAACTATTAGGCAACGAATTAAATAACAATAAAAAATCACTCAACAATCTGTTTGGCTTTGTACCACAAGATTTTTCTTTTTATCAGGAATTAAGTCCTGTTGAAAATCTTAATTTTTTTGGTGCATGGTGCGGTTTATCAAAACCCGAAATAAAAAAACGCAGTGAAGAATTACTGGAAACCTTAAACCTTACCGATGTAAGAAATAAACCCGTAGCTAAATTTTCGGGTGGCATGAAACGCCGTGTAAACCTCGCTATTGGTGTTTTAAACAATCCCTCTATCCTATTTTTAGATGAGCCAACCGTTGGAGTTGATATACAAACACGCCACGCTATTATAGATTATTTAAAACAGTTAAACCAAAACGGAACAACCCTTTTTTATACCTCACATCAATTACACGAAGCAGAAAGCCTGTGCACCCAAATTGCATTAATTGATGAAGGCAAACTTATTGCTTGCAATAGTCTGCCTAATTTACTTGCTCAACACAAAGCAACTAATTTAGAAGAACTCTTTTTAACCCTAACAGGCAAAGCCTACCGAGATAGTCATGTTTAAACTTTGGGCAGCCATAGTAAAGGATGTAAAAATCCTGATTAGAGATAAAGTGGGTTTAACCTTTATGTTTGCCATGCCAATTTTATTGGTGTTGGTTATAACAAGTTTGCAATCGAGCACGTTCGAATTGGTTAACGAAAACAAAGTACCACTTTTAGTTTGCAATAAAGATACCGGAGTTGCTAGTCGCCAACTTATACAAGCCTTAGAAAAAGTTGGCATGTTTAACCTGCACACTACAAATCAAAATCTAAACGGGCAACAGGTTTCTGATACCATGCACAAACAAAATGCTTTAATAGCACTTGTAATTCCTGCCAATTTCTCCGCTAAAATTGCCTTAAAAGCCAAAGATGTTAGTGATAATGCCCTAAACGATTTTGGTGTAAAAGAAAAAACAGCCTCACAAACTACCGACTCACTTTACAGTATTCAGTTTTATTATCACCCTGTTTTACAAGCATCTTATAGGAAATCTATTCAAGGTGCTTTACGCAGTGCGCTACAGTTGGTCGAGAGCAAGCAAATACTTCAAACCCTTTATTTTTCCTTAAACGAAAAAAAATTACCCGAAAGTTTAGAAAATAAAATTGTCAATAATCAAATCACCATACAAGAAATTCCAGTGTCTAAAGATGGCAGTAAAACCATCCCTAATGCCACACAGCACAATGTTCCGGCATGGACTATCTTTGCTATGTTCTTCATAGTAACATCCTTAGGCAGCAACCTGGTAAAAGAAAAACTAAGCGGCAGTTTTATTCGTTTAAAAACACTTCCTACTAATTATTTAGTTGCCTTGTTTTCAAAACAAATTACATACATGGCTGTTTGTTTAACTCAGATAATTGTAATTTTTTCAATGGGTGTATGGTTATTCCCCCTTATTGGTTTACCGGCTTTAAATATTCCAAACGATATATTGGCACTAATAATTGTATCAATTGTTTGTGCCTGGTGCGCTATCAGTTATGCGCAATGTATTGGTGTTTTTGCGCAAACACAAGAACAGGCAAATGGTTTTGGTGCAGTATCTATCGTTTTACTCGCTGCCATTGGCGGCATCTTAGTACCAAGCTTTGCTATGCCTCATTCATTTCAGGTTTTGCTAAAGTTTTCGCCTATGTATTGGTGTTTAGAGTCATACTATAGTCTGTTTCTGGAAAGAGGTGGTTTGCACGATGTTTTTAAAAATATTTTACCTCTATTAACCATAGCAATTATTTTACAAATAATTGCGTTTTTAGGATTGAAAAAAAAGAGTTTAATTTGAACTATATAAATTATGGAAACAGCTGCTTTAAAACACCAATTAAAAGAACAAATTATTCAGTTTTTAAATTTAACGACTGTTAAGCCAGAAGATATAAAAGATGATCAGCCTCTTTTTGGCGAAGGTTTAGGGCTAGACTCTATAGATTCATTAGAACTTATTGCTTTACTAGAGAGAATTTATGGCATTAAAATTAACGACCCCAAAGAAGGACGTAAAATATTGGTAGATGTAAACACCATGATAGCTTACATTCAACAACACAGAACAAAGTAAGCCAAATTAATGAGTAGAATTTTTGTTACCGGCATTGGAATCATCAGCCCTTTAGGAGACACACTTTCTCTCAACCATACAGCACTAAAACAAGGCCATTGTGGCATTAGCACCTTAGAGTTAATCCATTCAAATTTCGCTGGTAAATTACCTGTCGGAGAAATAAAGACAGAAACTCAAGTCTTTAAAGAAAAACTAAAAGTTAAAGAAACCGGTTACACGCGTAACAGTCTTTTAGCTTTACACGCATTCATAGATGCTATCAACGATAGCAAACTAAGCAACAAAGAAATAGCTTCTTACGATACAGCTCTTATTGGCGCAAACTCAGTTGGCGGTATGTGCTTAACCGATGAGCTTTATAAAGATGCCAATAGCAAATCCGAGGCTTCAGAGTATTTGTCATCTTACGATGGAGGCTCTGTAACATTAGCCATGCAAGAGCGTTATGGAATGAGGGGGATAATTGATACCATTAACACCGCCTGTTCATCATCAGCAAACTCAATTATGTATGGGGCTCGTCTTATACAAAATGGTTTAGCTAAACGTGCCATTGTTGGTGGCTCTGATAGCTTAGCAAAATACACCATTAACGGGTTTAACTCTTTATATATTCTTTCCGATGAAATTTGCCGCCCGTTTGATAGTGAACGCAAAGGATTAAATTTAGCCGAAGGCGCTGCCTTTTTAGTTTTAGAAAGTGAAGAAACCGTAGATAATAAAAAAGTATATGCTGAGTTAACCGGTTATTGTAATGCTAATGATGCTTTTCATCCTTCTTCTATTTCTGAAAATGCTGATGGACCATTTTTAGCCATGCAAGGTGCTTTGCAAAAAGCAAATTTACAACCTGGTCAAATTGATTTTATAAACACACACGGTACTGCTACTGAAAATAACGATGAGGCAGAAAGTACAGCCATGATTCGTTTATTCGAAAAAGTCCCTGCTTTTGCCTCAACAAAATCTAACACAGGGCATACATTGGGTGCAGCTGGCGCTATAGAGGCTGTATATAGTATTTTGAATCTAATTAATCAGGAAATATACCAAAGTCTTCAGTATAAAAATCCAATTCCAAAAACAAGTTTAGTGCCCGTTACAGCGTATACTAAAATGCCTATCAATCATGTCTTGTCAAACTCATTTGGCTTTGGCGGAAACTGTAGTTCATTAATTTTTTCAAAAGCTTAATGAGTATGTTTTATATCCACCAATCAGTTTGTGTATCGGCTCAAAAAACCAATGGAGTTATTGATTTAGATGATATACAGCCAATTAAAGACAACAAATTACAGGCCATAGAACCAAATTATGATGCCATTCCACCTGCTATGTATCGTCGTATGGGCAGAGCAGTAAGGTTAGCATCGGGTGCTGCCTTACCCTTACTTAATACGCTTACTTTTAACGGCATTGTTATGGGTACAGCCAATGGTGGCTTAGAAGATTGCATTAAGTTTTTAAACCAAATTGTAGATTATAACGAAGGGAAATTAACTCCCACCAATTTTGTACAAAGCACCACCAACGCCATTGCATCTCAGCTGGCATTTTTTTCTGCAAATAAAGGTTATAACAATACACACGTGCATCGTGGCTTAGCTTTTGAAAATGCTGCTTTAGATGTGGGAATGATGTTAAATGAATTTCCTGATAACTCTTATTTATTGGGTGGAATAGATGAAATTTCTGCTTATCAATATAATATTGAGTCTTTAGCCAATATGTATAAAAAAGAAGTTGTTTTAAATACAGAATTATATAATTCTAAAACAGCCGGATGCATCCCGGGAGATGGTTGTGCTATGTTTGCGGTTAATAAACAAAAAACCGGAGCTACCGCAAAACTAAAAGCTATAGGAACCCTTCATACAGATAAGGAAGAAGATGTTACACAATATCTAAAGCATTTTATCGAAAAAAACGTAAAGGATGATGCTTTAAATTTATTTCTTAGTGGAGAAAATGGAGATAGTAGATACTTGCCATACTATAACGCTTGCAAAAAAATAGTGCTAAATGTTAAAACAGAAGGTTTTAAACATTTATGTGGCGAGTATGCCACCGCAAGTTCTTTTGCCCTTTGGCTAGCCTGTTATAAAATTAAATCCAATAATTTAAAAAACGTGCTTATTTATAATAATTTTAGGGGTAAACAACATAGTTTTATGTTAGTTGGCGACGTATAATCAATAAAAAATAAATTAGATTTTACATATGTTTTTTGTTTTTAAAAAACTAAGTATTTAGTTTTACATAAATAAAAATGGAGTAAGCCCAAAAGCCGTAAATGAGTAGGCAGAAAAAAACAAAAAACATATGAAAAAAGTTATTTTAGTAGCAGTAGTGCTGGTAGCAGGTTTGTCTGCATCTTGCCAAAAAAGTTATACATGCACTTGTGATAATGGAAGTGGTAATGTAACAACTACTACAGTTAAAGGATTTACACTTGCCGGCGCTGAAACCCAATGTGCATCAAAAGGTGCTGGTTGCGCTATTTAGTTTAATTAATTTGCTCTCAATTTTAAAGAGCGAAATATAAAATAGGTGCTTTTTGTACCTATACAATTGCCTTATAGTTTGTTAGGCATTTTTTTTGATTTACTTTCAATTAAAAATTTCTTTTACCCTTTTTTACTTTGTTAATTAAAATTTCACTTTTATAGGGCGTTTTTGTTATTTTAAGTTAATTTTTTTAAATTTACGCAGAATAAAAAAAACGGAGTAAGCCCAAAAGCCGTAAATGAGTAGGCAAAAAAACAAAAACAAACCATATGAAAAAAGTTATTTTAGTAGCAGTAGTAGTTATCGCTGGTCTATCAGCTTCTTGCAAAAAAAGTTACAATTGTTATTGCTCAGACGGAACAACTTCAACAACTTCAACTGTTAAAGCAACAACACTTTCTGGTGCTGAAACTCTTTGTACTGGAAAAAACACAACTACAACAAGTTGCGGAATCCAATAAAATCATTTTTGATTTTTTAAATTAAAAGCAGCTAATAAATAGCTGCTTTTTTTTGTACCTATGCAAATGCTAAAAAAAATACTCTTTAGTATTGTATCTGCCTTAATGGGGGGCATTTTTATCTTTTCAGCTTATACTAAGCTATATCCGATTGAACCATTTGAATACACTTTTGTCGATTTGGGTTTAAGTAACTGGCAGTTAGCCCCTTTTATAGCTCGTCTATTAATCGCCTTAGAATTTTTAATTGGTGTTTTACTTATATTAAATATTTTATTAAAAAAGTTTACATACAAGTTAGGCATTATAACATTAGTTGTTTTTTGTATTTATCTCATACTTCAATTATTAATTTCCGGTAATAAAGGCAATTGTGGCTGCTTTGGTACTACTATATATATGTCTCCGCTAAAAGCATTATTAAAAAACATAGCTATGTTGGCTATTTTTGTTGGCTTATATATATATCATGAAGGATTTAGTTTCGGTAAATTTTCAAAGTATATAGTAGTTGTTCTAATAGTCATTTCAATTGCTTTACCTTTTATTTTAAATCCGGTTCAATTAAATTATGCCGAATCTTATTTAAATAAACCCGAAAATAATTTTAATCTGCCTTTGGATACATTGTATGATAAGGCCTATTTAAACACCCCTTCAAAAACATTAAGTAAAGGCAAGCATATTATACTGTTTTTAAGCCTTACCTGTTCGCATTGCCGAATTGCCGCAAAAAAAATTCGTACCATTAATAAATTAAACCCGGATATCCCATTTTACATGGTACTAAATGGTAAAGAGGAAAAGTTAACCGAGTTTTTTAATGATACCCATACAGAAAATATCGGGCATTGTATGTTAAAAGGACAGTCGTTTATTTACCTTGCAGGCTTATCCTTGCCAATTATTTATTTAGTAAATAATAGTGTGGTAGAGCATCAGGTTGATTACATCCATCTCGACCAAAAAGAGCTCGAAAACTGGTTAGCTAAACCTTAAACCTTGATTCTACACGTATTCTTTCTCGCACGGCTAAACCGGTACCCAACACCATAAGTACACAGCCTAACCAAAGTATATTAATATAAGGGAACATATAGGCCTGCATTACAATAAAATCTTTTTGGTTGGTTTTTCTTTCACTTAGCATAATCTCAATCGAGCCATTTTCAGGATTAATTTTCCAAAAGGTTAGTCTAAGGCCAAGCTCCGGTATAGAGTCAGAAACAGGTTCTATTCTATCTTTTATTAAATGATATTTTGGATAAGCGCGATGCACTTTTTTATCCATATCATAAGCGTGCAAAACAGCAGTAACCCAAATTGAAGAGTCATTTTTTTGATACTGCTCTTTAGTCATATTTGTATTTAAAGAGTCTAAAATGATAATGGAATTTGACGAGTAAATAGTATCGTGTAAGTGTATAACATTATCCTGAGGCTCTGTATAATTATTTACCGTTTGCTCCTCCTCCATATCTAAAACACCGAATGCAATATGTGTGTATATGTCATATGTCGGAAACCTGCGTGTATCAGGCTCTGCCACATTACCCATACGGGCATTCATTTGCACAATTGGCGACAACTCAAATTGCTTAACGTACTTATTTTGCTCACGTAAAAAATACTCTACTTTAAAATTCATGTTAACCCCAGTTTTTGTTTTACCGGTATAGCTAACATAATATGGCCCCATAGGTAATGTATCTCCTTTGGTAAGTAAAATATTTTTCTTGTCGTCAAAGTCTTTTCCTAAGGAAGAAACACTTTTTTGAGAGGTGTTTTTAGATAAGGTGGCCTTTTTAGAGGTGGAAATCAATGCCCCAATAAGCAATAAAGCAAAACCTATGTGCGCCATTGATGAGCCAATATGTCTAACATGCCCTTTTAAAATACGTACCCAATAAGTTGTATTGGCAAATAAAGCAAAAGCCGATGTTATAAGTAAGGCAGAGTAAGTAAAGTAATTTGTTTTTTGAGTAGATGAAGCCTCGTTCCACCCATGCGAAAAATATAAGGCCGCCGATGCCACTCCACCAAAAGCAACAGCTAATAAGGCTGATACGCGTAAATTTTTAAAAAATTGTTTTTTATCGGTATCCTTATATTTAAAAAACTGCCCTATTGCCAATAAAAATGCCACAATAATAGCAAATGGTATCTGCCAGGCATTGAATTTATCAATAGTAAATGGTGCCTTATTCATTCCAAACATTTTATTAAAAATGGGAATGGAGGTAAAAATGCTAATTGTTACACCTGATAAAAACAGAACAAACGAAGCCACAAACAACCAAAACTCTCTGCTATAAACACTCTCTTCTTTCTCATCTTTCGGAAATTCAATAAAATAACCAGTAAATAATAACACAAGCGATGTACAACCCCAAACAGTAAGTAAAATAGTTGGTTGCATATTAAAGGCAAAAACAAGCAAAAACAAAGTAGCTGTTAAACACATATAAACAAACGATATTACTTTATGTTGTTGCAATAAGTAAATGCTTAAAAACACAAAAGTCAGTAAGTATAACAGCAATTGTTTTTGCATGCCTAAATCGGTAAAAGCATGTACTGATGCATTACCCAAAATACCACTACGGGTTAAAAAAGTAGAATAAAGCACTAATATAAACGATAGTAGAGCCAGTAACAATCCCGAAAAAATAGAGTGCCCTTTGTTTTTATTTACAATCATTAAATGTGCTGCCCCAACCAAAGTAAGCCACGGCACCATTGATGCGTTTTCAACAGGGTCCCATGCCCAAAAACCACCAAAACTTAATGCTTCATAAGCCCATGCTCCACCCATTAAAACACCTAATCCTAAAATCATTACTCCGGTAAAAGCCCATGGTAAAGCAGGTTTTTGCCAGCCTTTAAAATCTTTTTTCCATAATCCGGCAAGAGCATAACAAAAAGGCACAACAGTTAAAGCAAAGCCTAAAAACAAGGTTGGCGGGTGTATAGTCATCCAATAATTTTGTAATAAGGGATTCAATCCTCGCCCGTCTAATTTCGATAAGTAATCCGGACTTTTAAAAAGTGGTATGTTGCTAAACTCCGGATTTTCGCGAAGCATTATAAAAGGATTACTGCCAATTTTTGTCCCGAAAATAATTACCCCTAATAACATGGTAGCTAAAAAAGCCTGAACCAATGAAAGGATACTCATTACACTTGTTTCATAATTTTTAGCCGTACGCTGTAAAATCAAACCTATAAAGGCATGCCATATAGTCCATAACAAAAAGCTACCCTCCTGCCCTTCCCAAAAACAAGAAAAAATATAACGCATAGGCATTATATTATTTGAGTGTTGCCATATATAGGAGTACTCGTAATAATGGTTATAAAGCATATAGAACAAAGTGCCCATTATACCCAATACACCTAAAACATGTGCTTGAAAAGAAATACGTGCCAGTTTAAGCCAACTGGTTTCTAAAGGATTTTTTTCGGCAAAAAAGTAAGCAATGGCTGCTTGTAAGGATGCTATAAAAGAAAGGATAATAAAAAAATTACCTACATGCCCTGCCCACAAACGCTCGCCTATAAATGTTATTTGTTCTTGCATTAAGGGCGCAAAGATACATTTTAATAAGATTAGGAGTTATTGATATTGAATTAAAATACGTTCAGAATTTACATCCGTTTTGTACTAATTTTGCCAAATAATTTATAATAAATGGGCGCAGGAATATTTTTTTCTATTGGTTTATGCTTTCTTTTTAGCATTCCTTTAGTTACAGCTCTTTTTGCTAAAAGAATGGGAAGAAGACCCATTGTTTGGTTTTTTATAGGTGCAGCTTTACCCGGTATAGCTTCAATTATTCTCTTTTTATTACCCGATATTTCCGATAATAATAAAAATTAAACAACATTTAATCAATAAGTTATACAATTAAAACTAAAGTATAACTTAAATATAAAGTTTATGAATCTAATTTAGTAAACACGCTATTATTGCTTTTAAACTCAGGCACCAAATCTTTCATAGCCGAAACTATATCTACATTATTTTGTGAGTTAAACAACTTTATAAGTTCATCAATTTTCTGATTTATTTCTTCAAAATTATATTGTTTAACTTTTCCAATTAGTATTTGTGGGTGATGCGTTGCAGTAGTATTTTCTGCCGAAGCCAATAACTCTTCATACAGTTTTTCACCCGGGCGCAAACCTGTATAAACTATTTTTATATCTCTGTTTTCAACTAAGCCGGATAGTTGTATCATCTTACGGGCTAAATCAACAATTTTAACTTGCTTGCCCATATCAAATACAAAAATTTCACCTCCAACTCCCATACATCCTGCTTCTAATACTAATGAACAAGCCTCGGCAATGGTCATAAAAAAACGTGTAATATTTTGGTCGGTAACTGTTATAGGCCCACCCTGCTCTATTTGTTTTCTAAACCTTGGTATAACAGATCCATTAGAACCCAACACGTTTCCAAAACGAGTAGTAATAAATTTTATAGACGATTTTTTACCAAGAGATTGCGTATAAATCTCAGCAATGCGCTTGCTGGCTCCCATAACATTAGTTGGGTTTACAGCTTTGTCGGTTGATATAAGTACAAACTTTTCTACATTAAACTCAACCGCTAAATCAGCTGTAATTTTTGTGCCTAATACATTTGTTAAAATAGATTCTGATGGATTGTTTTCCATCATAGGCACATGCTTATAAGCCGCTGCATGGTAAACCAATTGTGGCTTAAAGGTGTTAAACACATTACGCATCCTATCTGGATGGCGCACATCACCCATTACCACTTCAAATTTTTGATTACTGTGCTTTTCCGAAAGCTCTAACTCCATTTCGTGTAATGGACTTTCGGCATTATCTAACAAAATAACTTTCTTAGGATTGAAACGAATTATTTGTCTTACCAACTCGCTACCAATAGAGCCTGCGGCACCGGTAACTAAAATGGTTTTATGTTGTAGTTGCTGCTCAATTAACGAAACATCCAGCTTTATAGCATCGCGTTCCAATAACTGCTCAATTTCTATTGTTTTTAATTGATTTAAACTAAGCTCTCCGTTAATCCACTTACTAACAGGTGGTACACTTAACACTTTAACATTATGCTGTAAACAAACATCTACAATCTCATTTTTCCGGTTCGATGAAACATTTAATATAGATATAATAACAGTTTCTATCTCGTTTTCACCTATCAACTCTGCCAATTTACTGGGTTGATAAATAAAAACACCTTCAAGACTCCTCCCCTTCTTTTTAATATCATCATCAATAAAACCAATCACCTTGTATCTAATATCAGCATCGCGTTCAAGGGTACGTTTTGTTACTATGCCCGACTCACCAGCTCCATAAATTAACACATTGGTTTTCTTTCTATCCGGGTTTTTGCGCTCAAAATAAATGGCTTTAACAGCTAAACGTGATGCTATCATTATAAACATAGTGCAAAGCGCATCTATTATAATTACTGATTGTGGTATATAATAAACACCTACAATTAATCGGGTAGTAAAGTTTATAAAAAACAAAATCCCACTACCCAATAACACAATTAACAATATACGCATCGAGTCTTTAGAGCCTGTGTACCTAATTACCCCCTTGTATGTTTTAGAAAAAAGAAAACTGGCAAGCCGTATACCCAAAACCATAGCATAATCTATGGGCATGTTTTTAAAATCTTGCGCCGGTATAGATGCAAAGTTAAATCGCAGGAAAAAGGCTAGTGTAAGCGAAAATGCACAAATAATAACGTCAATTATTAATATAGACCAGCGCGGTAAATTATTTTTCCAAAAAAAATCTAAAAGCCTATACATAACGCATAAAATTAAACAGTTAATTCGTACTACGTAAAATTATTTTTTAGCGTATATTCGTCTCCTTAAAAATGAAGAGACTTTTTTTTACTTTATTTATAACTTACTGTGGCTTTTCTGTCGTTGCTCAAAGGGCATTTTTACGTCGTGGAGAGTTTAAAGATAGCTGTTACCATGTTTTAATTATTGGAGTGCACATTGCCGGAGAGCTGCCTTATGGCGATTTATCAAGCCGATTTGGAGGTAATTTTAGCGCAGGATTGCCCATTTTATACAAAACCGACAAAAATTTAATAATTGGAGCTGAAGGCAATTACATTTTTGGTGGAAACGTAAGAGAAGATCCTTTGGCTTATATGTACACTTCGGCAAACACCATTACCAACGGAAGTGGAAATCCTGGGCAATTAAGACTTAACGAACGGGGTTTCACTGCATATCTGGTACTTGGAAAGGTTTTTAGCAAATTAGGCAAAAATAAAAATAGTGGCTTACTTACCTATTTTGGTTTAGGTTACATGCAGCATAAAATAAATATTTATGATGTGGGCAAAAGCTTGCCGCAGGTTTATGGAGTTTTATCAAAAGGATATGATAGGTTAACCGGTGGGCCTGCTGCTATGCAATTTATTGGTTATATGTTTTTGGCAAAGAATAGATTGGCTAATTGTTATGCTGGTTTCGAGTTTCAAGAAGGTTTTACAACAGGCTTACGTGGTTATCAGTATGATACTATGACTTCTGATAACAAAAAACGCATAGATATTTTAATGGGCATTCGCATTGGATGGATGCTGCCATTGTACAAAAAAACACCTAAAGAGTTTTATTACAACTAAACTTATGTGGTTCTATAACCTCGGCATTTTTTTTCTTGGTCTGGCAATTAAACTAGCATCCTTCAAAAAAGCAAAAGCTAAGCTTTGGGTAAATGGCAGAGAAAACTGGCGAACAATTATTTCAGCCAAAATATCAAAACTAAATGCCGGAAAGATTATTTGGGTACACTGTTCATCTTATGGCGAATTTGAGCAAGGCAGACCTGTTGTAGAGGCAATAAAAAAACAACACCCAAGCGCAAAAATTGTATTAAGTTTTTATTCGCCAAGTGGTTACGAGGCTTTTAAAAATTGGGATGGAGCAGATATTGTTTGTTACCTGCCATTAGATACTAAACAAAATGCCAAAGATTTTATTGAGATAGTAAATCCTTCTATAGCTATTTTTATTAAGTATGAGTTTTGGCTAAATTTTCTATTTCAATTAAAAGGAAAAGCTGTTCCAACCTTTCTTATTTCAGCCGTATTTAAACCTCACCAACCATTTTTTAAATGGTACGGCGGTATCTTTACAAAAGCATTAAGTGCCTTTAAACTTTTGCTTATTCAGGATGAAGCTTCAGGTAAATTATTAGAAACCATTCATATTAAAAACTACAAAGTTGTTGGCGATACTCGTTTCGATAGGGTTTTTGACATCCTAAAAACAAAGAAGGATTTACCACTTATAGATAGTTTTTGCGGAAGCAATAAAATAGTAGTTATCGGAAGTTCTTGGCCTAAAGATGAAGAAATTGTTATAGAAACCTTTAAAAAATTAAAAGAAAAACATAACAGTTTAAAGTTAATTATAGCTCCACACGAAGTTAATAAGTCATCTATAGTCAATATTGAAAAACTAATAATCGGTAACATAAACTATACGCTTTATACAAACCCTGCAAATATCGAAAAGGCCGATGTTTTAATTGTTGACACCATAGGCATTCTCTCTCAACTTTATCGTTATGCAACTGCAACCTACATTGGTGGTGGCTTTAATGATGGAATTCATAACATATTAGAGGCTTTAGTTTATAATGTACCCGTGGCCTTTGGCTTAAACCATCATAAATTTGTGGAGGCAGCCGAAACCTTGCAACTTGGTATCTCTAAAGAGATTTCAAATAAAGACGGTTTACTATTGTTTTTTGATACGATTATTACTGACGAAATTTATTGTACTAAACTAAGTAGCGATATAAAAAACTACATGCAAAGCAAATCAGGTGCTACCGAAAAAATATTGACAGAAGTAGCCTCTATTCTTTAAGCTTATATATCAAAATATCTCCACTATCTAAGCAGGGTATAATTATAGTATCACCTAATAAATCAAATCCCGACGGACTTTTAAGTCTTTCATCTTCAAAAATTATTCTCGGTTTTTGAGTTTTCAAATCTATCTCCCAAATTTTTCCATGGTCATAATCTGCTCCCCAATCGCTTACCAATAGCTTATTATTATATAATTTTATACCATCCAAATGGCCTAATTCTTTTACAATTGGCGTCACTTTATTAGTTTCTAAATCATACTCATAAACATTTCCTTTCTTTTTCTCTTTCGATGCAAACCCACATACATATATTTTTTTTTCGTTTTTACATATCCCATTTGCTCCCTCTACACTGCTGTTTGAAAGGTTTATAATCTCTTTCGATGATAAATTAACCGCAAACAGTTCATGTTTATTCGTAACTGAAACTAATAAGGTGTTATCGTCCAGTAAAAACATATCGTTTAACGAAACCGTAGTATCCTCAAAAGCTATCTCTTCCGTTTTAAGTCCGGTTTCAATGTTAGCAATTACAATTCTATCCACGTCTGCAATATAAAGTGTACTCCCATTTACCACCATGCCTTTTGGTGCATTTAACCTGAATGTTTTATTGAGTTTGTTTTTTGTATTAATGTTATTTATCACACATTGATAAACTACGCCATCGCTATCTCTGGCAGCCGATTCAAATGTTCTGCCTATATCTGCAATAAAAATCTTATCGGCATTAATAATGTAAACATTCTCGGGATGCCTAAAAGATGATACTTTTTTTATCAGTTCAAATCTTGTTTGTGAACTAACTAGCGTAGGTAAAAATAAAAGGAGTATCCATTTAAACATATACGTAAAATTATAAAAATATGTTTAAAAAATTCTTTATCAACAAATTATTAAACTGCTGTTTCAACGCTTGTATTTAGCGTAATTTTAGCTCTTAATTTTTAAGCATGAACAAAGCAGATGTATTGTTAGGCCTACAATGGGGCGATGAAGGTAAAGGTAAAGTGGTTGATGTACTAACCCCATCATACGACATGATATGCCGTTTTCAGGGTGGTCCAAATGCAGGTCACACCTTAGAGTTTAATGGAATTAAACACGTGCTAAACACAATTCCTAGTGGTATTTTTCATAAACACTGTACAAATGTTATTGGTAATGGGGTGGTTATAGACCCTGTTATTTTAAAAAGAGAGATTGATGCTCTTATTAAAATGGGCGTTGATATAAAAAAACAATTATTGGTTAGTAAACGTGCGCATCTTATTCTGCCTACACATCGTTTATTAGATGCGGCTTCTGAAGCATCAAAAGGCAAAGAAAAAATTGGTTCTACCTTAAAAGGCATTGGCCCGACTTATATGGATAAAACAGGCCGCAACGGTTTACGTGTAGGCGATATTTTGTCGACCAACTTTAAAGAAAAATACAATTCATTAGTAGAAAAGCATAAACAACTTTTAGCCTTTCATAATTTCGAATATAATTTAGGTGAATTAGAACCCGCTTGGTTTCAGGCTATAGATGAGCTTAAACAACTTACCCTTATTGATAGTGAATATTATATAAACCAAGCTTTAAAAGCCGGTAAAAAAGTACTGGCGGAAGGCGCTCAGGGCTCTATGCTTGATATAGATTTTGGCACCTACCCTTTTGTTACTTCTTCAAATACTATGACTGCCGGATGTTGTACCGGTTTAGGTATATCTCCCCGCTCGGTTGGTAATGTAATTGGCATTTTCAAGGCTTATTGTACTCGCGTTGGTAGTGGTCCTTTTCCTACTGAGTTGAACGATGAAACCGGCGAAACCATGCGTAAAATTGGTAACGAGTATGGCTCTACTACAGGGCGTGCTCGTCGTTGTGGCTGGTTAGATTTACCGGCTCTTAAATATGCTATTATGATTAATGGTGTTTCTGAACTAACTATGATGAAAGCTGATGTGATGGATGATTTTGATACTATTAAAGTTTGTACCCACTATTTAATAAATGGCGAGAAAACCGAAATGCTTCCATTTGATGTTATTAATGCCGATATAACTCCTGTTTATAAAGAAATAAAAGGCTGGAAACAAAATATCACAGCAGCTACTAATTTACCTGAAGAATTACTTAGCTATATTTCTTTTATTGAAGAAAATACAGGTGTGCCAATCAGTATAGTATCAGTTGGACCGGATAGAAAGCAAACTATTGTACTAAAAAAGCAAGTAGCTTAGTTTTAATCCATCAACATAAAGCCTGGAATTATACCTGTGGTATAAGTTCCTATATAATTAGCATTCGCTTGGTAGCGATATAACTTACCATTGGAGTTGTAATCAACAGCATCGCTTACATAAATAGTTTCATCAGTAGGGTCTATACATAAACCATAAAATGTATGTGTGCCTTGTGTTATAATTCCTGTAAGAGGACAAACAGCCGCATTAATATCCATTTTATAAACATCATTCATTAAATAATATAAAGTAGTTCCATCCCCGTTTATACACAAACGACCGATAGAATTTTGTGTGGTCTGTAAAGAAATAGTAACCTCTATTGTATCTACAACAGGGTTTATTCTTACTAATTTAGCGGATACATTATTTGCCGCATTGGCATTACAGCTTACCCATAGTTTTTCATTAGCATCTTTTACTATGCAAGCATTTGTAGATCCTACATAAATACTGTCTAATCCATCATTTACGGCATCTAAAACATACACATATTTTTTATTTTGATTAGTAATATAAACCTTTCCGTACGATTGTACCATTTGTTCTGTCCAACCATCCAAACGAATAGATTTACTTATTGTATTGGTTGCAATGTTAAGCACCTGTATATAATTTGTTTGGTTAGCATTAGTTGGCAATACTAAATTACTTACATAAGCCTTATTGTTACTCACTACCTGCATATATCTTGGTGATATAAAACCACTTATGGTAGTAAGTCTAACAAAGTTTTTATCGCTCACAATCACTTTGCCTGAGTTATTTACTACAAAATAATACTTGTCATTAAATTCTGTAACAGACTGCAACACATCTCCTAAACTTTGATTTGAATTAGCTGCCGCATAAACATTTATAACAGTCGAATTATTTATTGGATCATAAACAGAAACCGCAGCATTATTATAACCAAAGCCACCTTCATCACAAATTATTAAACGTTTACCCGAACTTATATTTCCTTGCGGAAGCGAGGGTGGCGTGTCTTTTCTACAAGAAACTATTATTGTTCCAATTATCGCAAAAAGAAAATATATTTTTAATCGAGTTATCATTATTTAGCTATACTAATTTTTTTTGTGATACAATTAGAGTTATCTCTTAATTGAAGAAAATAAAATCCATTATCAAGTGCTGATACGTCAAAATTTAACACATTCCCATTAGATAAGAAATCGTTTTTCAGCACAATTTTTCCATTTACATCCGTTATAGAAACGGATGCGTTATCAGTAAAGGTTTTATTTAAACGTACATATAAATTACTGTTGGCAGGATTTGGATATACAGATATAAAAGAGTTATCATTTATTTCTTTTATAGCATTGCCGGTTTGTTGATTGATAACACCAACTGCATCTAAATCAAACCCGCAAGAGGCGTAAGGAGTTGGCCAAGGGTCGTTAACTTTATTATTATTTTTATCATGAGTTGCATAAGTTGCATTTATACTGCCAACTACATCCACAATTTTTACGTGTGTAATGTGGTTGACATCTAAGCCACTAATGCCTTGCATCTCACTCAAGTCAAATGGGGTACCATATTGTACTATATATTTCCCTGCCAGGTTATTTACTTTGGTTGCATCACTATCGGCAAAAGGTCCTGTTTGTGAGGTGTCTTGTGTATTTGATGTTGCCGGAAAACTAAAAAAGTTAACTCCATCGCTGCTCACTTCTATAAAACCAAACTCCAAATAGTTTCCGTCAAATGAATTTTCAAACACGGCAAAATCATAACCTGGTCCATCATATATATCGTTTTGAAAAGTACATATAGCATATCCCCCATCACCTAAACTTACCACATTTCCATCGGCAATGTTCACCCCACTACTGCTATCTCCTACTGTTGCATAACCCGATGATGTATTAGATATATCCTGCAGGCCACGTGTTATTTTACACGCACTTGCCCAAGCAACAAAAGCACTGCTATCTTTATACATAGCAGTGCTACCAGCCTGCCCCTGTGGCGGGGCAAACTGAGCAATAGCTAAATGAGATACAAAGCAAATAACAAATAGAAACCGCATTATTGCTTAATTAATTTTTTGGTTAGCAAGTTACTTCCTGCATTAAGTGTTATATAATAAACCCCCGCAGGTAATGTAGATACATCTATTTTGAATTTATTTAACCCCACAAACGTTTGAGCCCTTTGGCTAACCAATTCATTTCCTAATAAGTCAATTAACTTCATATTTACCGGAACCGAAGTAGTTGTATTGTAAACAATTTCAGTTTCAGTAACTGCAGGATTAGGATATACTTGTAAATTGTTTTCTAAAAGGTTGTTTTTAATGCCAGCAATATCGGTAGTATCTCTAAAAGTGCTCAGGGTAACATTATCTATGCAGAAAAAAGCGGGTGTGTTCATTCCATAAATACCGTTTTGTGATGAGCTAAGAGAAAATGAAAGGCTATCCACATTTTGCAAAGAAGAAAAACCTACCCAAATCCAGTTTTTCAAAATATAATTTTGAGTAGTATCTGCATAACGAAAATCTGCCAAATAAACTTCGCCGCTATCATTAGCCAAAACCCCACCAAAATATTTTTTAACAGTAAGTTTAAACCAATCTTTATTATGTGCCGTAAAAGCAGGCTCATATGCATCTCCGTTTTTCATGCTTTTATATGCATAAGTACTGTTACATATATAAAGGCCGGTTACAGTTTTTCCAATCAAACTATCTGTCATTCGCATAATAAGGCTTCCCGATGTTGTTCCAACCGCATATTTATTCGAATTATTATACCCTTTATAAGCAGCGCAACCGTACAAATTCGGATACGCATTAGTAGAATCGTTTACTGAGCTAGCTGCCCATCCGCTTGACCAATAACCACCATATGATGTATCCCATTTCGAAGGAAAATAAGCGTTACCACTTGTAAAGCCACCACCACCGGTAGAGTCGTTATATACTTTGTTATGATTGCTTGTTAAAACTACATTTTCAAAATCACTGATTTGTGTAGTGGTTGTTACTTGCGCCATTGTTGTGGTTAAAACGCCAACAAATAAGGCAATTGATAGTAATTGTTTTTTCATATTTTTATTTTTATGTGCGATTGTTTTTTATTAGTTTATAATATTGAATAATTAATCCTGCTTTATAATTTCTTAATGGCATACCGTACTGGGTTATGCTTTGGTAGTTTTCATTGAGTATATTATTTACTTCGACAAAAACATTCACTAAAAAAGTTTTACAAGTAAAAGTACGCGCTGCCCTAATGTCTAATAAGTTATAGGGTGTTAAATAGTTATAATTATCACTACTTAAATAACGGTAACCAGTATATGTATAAGCGGCACGCAATATCCAGTTTTTATACTCAGTCATAAGAATAGCGGAGCCAGAATACATAGGTGTATACATCATTTGTGTGTATTGGTTATTGTTAGCAGGCAATGAAGTTGATAAAATATAATTTGTAAGTACATTAAGCGATGTTTTAAATTTATTGTTCTTGTATATCACTTCTGTATTTGTTTCCATTCCCCTACTCCACACATGTAAAATATTTATCGGACTCCAGTTTCCATCTTTTCCGGGCACCCACATAATCCAATTATGTATATCGCGGCTAAAAACTGTAGCTGTTACATTTATCGATACATTTTTTCCTTGCTGTTTTATCTGTAACGATGTTTCTTCGCTATATCCTTGTTCGGGTTTTAGGTTTGGGTTTCCGCCGGGGTTCCAATATAAATCATTTAAAGTAGGGTAACGAAAAACCGTTCCTACATTCGCTTTCCAAGCAAGCCATTTAAAAAAGTTTAGTGTTGTAGTTGCGCCTTCAGTCGGTATAAATACAGATGAGTTAAATAACTCTTGTCTGGCATATGCATTGGCAACAAAAAAATCGCGTTTACTATTCCAGCTTATATTTTCAAATAAAGCATCGCGCAATAATTGTTTTTGTGTTATATAATTTGGCGAGTTTGCTAATGATAGCATATTGCTTGTACCCCCACTTATTACAAAACCTTTACCAATTTTATGTTGTAAATCTACATCTAAAGCAAACGTTTTAAAAACACTATTACTATATATAGCATCAGTTATATTATTATAAATAAGTGCTTCGTTAAAAAAAGCAAGTTTTGTAGTAAACGTGTTTTTTCTCTGGTTAACCTTCCAGTCCAGCATAGTTCTAAACGTTTTATCTGTTTGTTTAGCATCTTGCGGTAAAGCACTTATGGTATAAGGCATTTGCCTGTCTACATTTTGTAACCAAATATGCAAACCTAATTGCTGATTAGCCTTTATGTTGTATAAAAAATCTTGCAACAAGGCCAGTTGGTTTGTTTGCGCGTGTTGTTGTGTTTGTTTTACTAAAGAGGTATCTGTATTTTTATAATATTGATACTTGTTTTGAGAAAAATCTCCCAACAACTTGGTAGAAGAAAATAATTTGCCTGTCGAAAAATTTAACGAGGCCCATTGAACACTATTTTGCAAAGATGAGTATGATGTAGACGCTTGAACCATTAACCCCGTAATTTGCTGTGGATTACTTTGCAGGTTTAAAACCCCTGCCATAGCTCCACTTCCCCAATAACCGCTAAGTGCCCCCTTTTGTATGCTCATACTATTAAAAAAACCAACAGGTAATAAGGAGATATCTGCTTGCCCAAGCATGGGATTATTAATGTTCATCCCATTCCAAATAACGGCTGTTTGTTGCGCTGTGCTACCCCTAATACTAAGCGATGCAATATTACCCGGGCTATAAGCTTTTATTAAGGTTCCATTTTGCTGTATCAGTAATTGCGATAGGTTCGATGTTAAAAAAGCGCTTTGTGTTGCCGAATCTATTTTTACTTGAACAAAGTTTTCAGTCGATTTTTTAATGCGGTAGTCAGTAATATTAACTTCATTTAATAACAAAGTGTCCCCTTTTTGTTGTGCCTTACAAAACAAACAAACAAGTAAAAAACCTGCTACTAAACTATATTTTGCTCTAAACATCATTTCGTTTTAAACCCTTGTCCACGAGGGTTTTTACGTTAATGCATCTGGCAGGTCTTCTGACTCTCTCTTCAACTCCTTCCCAACGGGTTTAATCGTTAGTGGTGCAGTTTTGTTTTATTTGTTTTGCAACAAACGAGATTACAGCAGCGGGCACTGTTGCCGATTTCCACGACATTCCCTTTTAATTTTCTCTGTTGATAAATAACAGAAAAAAACCAAACACGCTTGCAAATGTAAGCAATAACCGTTTACTTTTGCAAACCTATGGCACTAATCGTAAAAAAATCAAAAATACCGGGCTCTGGTAAGGGCTTATTCACTACAAAGCCCATCAAAAAAGAATCTAAAATCATTCAATATCGTGGCGAAGAAATTGGTTGGAAAGAATATAAAGAACGTGTAGATAGAGACGAAGATGGCTACTTATTTTTCTTCAATAAAAATAAGTGTGTAGATGCTTTTCATACGCCTCAATACAAGGCACGTTACGCAAATGATGCTAACGGATTTGGACGCGTAAAAGGTTTAAGAAACAATAGTCAGTACGAAATTTTTGATGATGCTTGTTTCATAGTAGCTACACGCGATATTAAAGCCGGCGAAGAAATTTTTACCGATTACACAAAAGATTATTGGGATAGCATGCGTTATAACGTTAAGCTAAAAAAAATACAAAACAAAACAGCCGCAAAAAAACAAAAAGTAAAAAAGAAATATTAAAATCAGGAGACTTGTCAGAGTGGTCGAATGAGCAACCCTGGAAAGGTTGTATACGGGTAACTGTATCGAGAGTTCGAATCTCTCAGTCTCCGCCATCAAATTTAAACCTTTAGTAAAATCAGATTATATTTTCACTAATCTACCTTACAATAACTAGCCTTTTATTTACAACTCCAGTAGAGTTAATTATACTAAGGTTATAAACCCCTTTTGATAGATTTGTAACATCTAAACTGGTTTTACCATTTATAAATTGAGTTAAAACCATTTTACCATTTACATCAAATACTTGTATGGTTTGTTTTTCTATATTAGTAGTTTCTATAATAAAACTGTTATTAGTTGGGTTTGGATAAATAATAGCTTGGTTATTGTTTAATGATAATTGATTGATGCCCATAGGTTGATTACCATTCATAACATTTATATAAACCATATTGCTATAAGTGCTATTATTAGATAAGCGATATACAGAATCATTTAAACAAGAAGTTGCTGTACACCCTGCGGTATCAGTAACAGCAACACAAATATTATACTTGCCTGCAACAGAGTACATATGACTTGGATATAGCCCCGAAGTAGAAGTGCTGTCCCCCCAATACCAAACAGCAGATGCTACATTAGTTGAGTAGCTTGGGTAAGTATTCCATGTGTGAGGTGCTGTATCTTGAACCAAAGTAAAACTAACATTTGGTAATAGGTTTACTGTAATTGCGGCTTGTGCTGATCTTATGCAACCACCATTATTAGTAGATACAGTAAAAATTGTTGTATTTAATGGATAAGAGGTTACACTAGCTCCAGTATCAATATTCATATTGGATGAAGGCATCCAAGTATAGGTGGTAGCTCCACTTGCTATTAAATTAACAGAATCACCTGAACAAATAACTGAGAAAGTTGATATCATAGTTAAAGTAGGAATTGAATTTACAGTAACAGTTGATATTGCAGTATCAGTACAACCTCCAACTATTCCAATAACAGTATAAGTTGTATTACTTGTTGGTAACACTTGAATTGTATTTGTATTAACAGAACCGGCATTGCTACTCCATGTACATGTAGTCACACCACCCCCTGCTATTATTGTAGTTGAATCTCCAATACAAATAGAAGGTGAGTTTACTATAACGGCAGGAACAGTTACTATTGATATTGCTAATCCCACAGAGTCCCCTTTAGTACCTATTACAGTATAAGTTGTGGTAACGGTAGGATTAGCAATTACCACACTTCCTGTAGTATCATTTAAACCTGTTTTTGGTGACCACACATAAGTATTTGCTCCATTTGCAGTTAAAGTGGTAGTTGAACCTGCACATATGGTAGATGAATTTACAGTTATTGTTAGTGGAAGACTTACCTTACGTATGCGGTTATCAAATTCATCAGCTATATACATATTTCCTGATGCATCAAAAGCAACCCTACTGGGATTATATAATTCAGCATTAGTTGCTAATCCTCCATCACCAAAGAAACCTCCTGGACCAATGCCTGAATTAAATCCATTCCCTGCTACTGTTGTTATAATACCTAAAGTGTTTACCTTTCTTATACGGTAACCTGAGTAATCTGCAATATAAAGATTACCCAATACATCAAAGGTTATTCCAAAAGGTGTAACCAATTCTGCATTTGTAGCTTGTCCACCATCTCCTAATCCTCCATTACCTCCACCAACTACAGTATTAATGATGCCTGCAGAATTTACCATTCTTATACTACCAACTCTATCCGTAATGTATAAATTGTTATTTGCATCAAATGCTATCCCCATTGGAAGAGTTAATCCTGCTGCTATAGCAGGTCCACCATCCCCACTTGAGGTACCAGCAGAACCTGATGGTCCTATCCCTGCTACTGGAGTAATTGTACCAGGTGGATTTATCTTTGAAACTCTATTTTTCCATGTTTCTGTCACATAAATATTTCCTAATCCATCAAGAGCTACTTTGCTAGGAGTATAAAGACCACTAGCTACAACTGTAATATTACCAAGAGGGTCTAATTTAAGAACTTCACCAGCATCCCAATCTGCAATATACAAGTTATCTGAGGCATCAAATGTTAACCCCCATGGATTACCATAATTGCCTGGTAGTGTTGATATAATCCCTGCTGTATTGACTTTTCTTATTTTACTATTATTATTGTCAGCTATATACATATTTCCATGTGAATCAAAAGCAACATCACATGGATCATTAAATACTGCCGTATCAGCTTGTCCTCCATCTCCACTATACCCTCCACTACTAAATCCAGTTGGCCCGGTTCCTGCAACTGTTGTAATAATCTGTGCTTTTATAATTATGCAGAATGATAAGGCTAAAAGGGTAAATATATTTTTCATTTTATGATGGTTGATTAGTAAAGATAATAAAATTGAGCTATCTATTTATATATCAAATGTGTTTTCTCTACATCCAATACACTTCTCATTAAAATAGTTTATACTTGATACACATACTCAATTTAAAAGACACCTATACAGATACCTGTAGCAAGTTTAAAGAATAGGTATCTGCAAAAATCTCATGTATATGAGGTTGTATACGGGTAACTGTATCGAGAGTTCGAATCTCTCAGCCTCCGCCACTAATAACCACAGGCAATCTGCCTAATATGTTTTTAACATTATTTAGTTAAGTAGTAACTGTTATAGCCTTATCTTTAACTTAGTTTTAATTTAAGTTATGAAAAAAAGGAGTTTTCCATTACTTTTTGTTTGCACAATAGTGTTTCTATTTTCTTGCACGAAGTCTAGTCCAAGCTTAAATAACAATACTAATACAATAAATACTAGTAATAGCACTACACTTTCTTTAGCTGGAACAAAATGGACTTTATACCAATATAAAGATGCAACTATGCAAAATCCTTTAAACAGAAATGATACGCTTGTTTTTATTGACGCTGGAAATTACAAATACAATAATGTGTCTTGCACATATGATTTAGTACATTCGCCTTCTTCTTATAGCACCATGCTTCGTTTATATGGTACTCCCTTCGGAGATATTGGAGGGTCTGTTCCTACAAATTTTACAACTTACGGAGAAATTGTTGATGCCCCTTTTAATCAAATAACAGTTACACCGGGGGCAACTTACTATATTTGGATGAAAAAAATCTAAACTGTTATAATTTATCAAAGTCCGAATTATCAAAACCCTTACCCATTTTTATAATAGGTTTATCCGAAGTGCCTTTTATGCTAACAGGAATTTTTAATTTATTAAAGGGCGGTACCGATAGTTTTATTTCATAATCAATTGTTTCATCTTCTAATCCTTGTGAGCCTTCAACTTCTGTCAAAAATTTACTCACTTTAAATGTAAACGGGTAAATAAGCAATTTTCCTTTTTTAATTTCAGTCTTTATAGTAACATCGGCAAGTTTAGGGTCATTAAACTCTGCTTTTTTAGATACATTTTTTATATGATTCATTAGCTTCATGCCTTTTACAGACACACTATCAATTATTATTGAACCACTTCCATTAAGTGTAGAATAAATAGGAGAGAAATCAGGCCTTACTTCACCTTTTAAACTATACTTGGTAGAAAAATTACCCATTGCCGGACTTGTTCCTTTTGGGTCTACAAAAGTTTTATAGGCTTTATTAAAATCCAGTTTATCAACATTTATATCTAAATCAAAAAACGGGTGTTTATTATCTTTTGTGTTATAATCTCCACTCATCACAAATTTAGAATCAAGCGTGTTAAATCCGGTTTCATTCAAGGTTAAAATACCGTTTTGTATTTTTATTTCCCCGTTCAGGTTCGCTATATCCATCTGCCCAAACTTTACCATTTTTATATCTGAGTCTATTGTAAAGTCCATATTGCTTGGTATAACTAACACTTCTGCTTGCGTAGTATTGGTTGGTACAGATGCCGTTGCTTTTGTTGTATCATTTTTAACGACTTGTGTTGTATTAGTGCCCACACTACTCGGAAACCAATCATTCAAATCCATTGTATCACAATACATAGCCAAATCGCCCTTAATGGGTGCATCATTTTTAATTAAATAAGGAATGTAATTATATAGATGCCCGCTTAGGCTTACATTACTTTTACCAAACTCTGCCTGAAACCTATTAAGCACAATTTTATCAGGCGTAAATGTAAATAAGGCATCATCAATATGAATAGGGAAAGCTATATCTGTATTTTTATACAACACATTTTTAACTTCCAATGTACCGTTTGTTTTTAGTTGATTATATTGCTTGGCTTCTATTTCAGTAAGATTTCCTTCAGCATCTAAATCAAAATTCATTGTTCCGGCTAAAGTTGTACCGGCAATTGGATATACTTGAGTAAGCTTGGCCAAATCAACCAAACCATCTGCTTTTATTTTATAGGTATAATCCTTAAAATCAGATACCGTTCCGCTCATTACAAACGGCTCATCATCTAATAAAAAAGTAAGATTATTTAAACTAACCTTAGTATCTGCAATTTGCCCTGTGTTATTAACCACTTCGGCATTTAACTGTATACTATCTATATCAAGTGGAGATTTTTTTGATTTCACATAACCTTTTTCTAAAGTAAAAAATGCATCTACTTTCGGAAACAGTTTAAGCGAATCACTATACCAGCCATTCACTTTAATTTCAGAATTTAATATACCCCTCAAAACCAATCCATCTATAGGATACATCTTTTCTATTTCTGCCAGGTCTGCTTTCAATTTAATATCGGCTGTAACATACATATGTTTCTTCCCTTTAACACATAAACTACCATGTATAGGCTCTTTATTAATCTCAACATGAAATGTCTTTAGGTTATAGGTGCTATGTTCAGGGTTTCCATCCGGATTATCAGCTACAAAATCAAAATTTATTCGTTCTAAAGCTTTAGGCAAATGACTGTATTTAAACAAGGCATCTATTACTTTTAAATCTATATGAAACGCAGGTACTTTGTTATCTTTAACATCATACACTCCTGTTATATAACCATTACAGACAAAATCACCTTTGGTTTCAATGTCTTTTAAATCTTTTTGATAAATGCCGGGTAATAAAGATAATAAGTTTTTAAAATTGGTTTCTTTCACTATAAACTTCAAATCAGTTTCGTACCCGTTATCAAGCAATTTAAAATAACCTGCAAAACCAAATTTAAAATCTCCTAACTGAAAATTATGATCCTTAAAAATAAATTTCTTCTCCTTTAAATTCATCTCCATTTGTAAATCAGCTGCAAACAATTTTCTGGTAAAATAACGTATACCATTGTACTCAACAGTTAAGTCATTTACCTTGGTAGTAAGGTCTAAATCAGATATTTCCTGTTTAAAATCACCCGAGCCACTATGATATAAGCCCCCAACTTCTATGTAAGTTTTTTGTAATTTATCATCATACACAATTCTTCCATTGTTAATCGACCATCTATCAATGGCAACTTCAAAGCTTTTTCCAGTCGATGTTGTTTTGCTGGTGGTATCGGTTTTTACAATATTGTAATTAGCATGGCCATTTTTTAGAATACGGGCATAAATTAAAGGGTCTTCTAAATCAATGCTTTTTATCTCTATTCCTTGTCCTTTTATTAGTTTATTAATATTTAGAGATATACTTATCTCCTTTGCATCTACCAGAGTATCTCCTGCAAATTCGCCAATGCCTGTTATAGTAGGGTTGTGTAAGGTTATGGCAAAACGAGGAAATTTTTTAATAGAAGAAAAACTCAATTCAGAAAAATCTACTCTGGCACTTATGTTTTTATCTATTTCGATAAGCAGCATAGCCTTTATTTTATCCTTAAATAATAAAGGAATTGAAACTAAGGCTACACACAAAACCAATAGGGTGATAAACAGAATTTTTAATGTTTTTTTAAGTACTTTTTTCATAGCAATTTACTTAACGCACTTGTTTTCAAACTTAATATTTTTTTGGTTTTAGGAAGATAAGTTTTATCACTTATTCTCACCATTACTTAAAATTAATTTTATACCACTCCTGAAAAGAAATCAGAGCATATATAATAGATGAATTGTCTTCTTTTCCTTCAACATGGTTTTCAATTACCTTATCAATATTAACAACTGAGAATTTTGCAAACCCAGCAAAAAAGTTTCTATCCAGCAAAGCATCAATAGTTTTTCTATTGCTGAAAATGCTTCTCAAAGGCATACCAAATCCCGCTTTTCGTCGGTTTACAACATAATCGGGTAACTGCGTTTTAAAAGTATCTTTTAAAATGTGTTTAAATTTGCCGTTAGCAGTTAATTTATAATTGCGTGGTATACTGTAGGCAAATTCAATTATCCTGTGGTCTAAAAAAGGCACACGGCACTCAACCGAGTTGGCCATGGCCATTCTATCGGTATAATGTAAATTTTTTACTAAAAAATTCTCCATCTCAAAATGGAATAGAGAATCAAAAACATCGTTTCCTTTTAGGAAATAACCCGTCATCATTTCTTCAACACTTTCTCTATTACCATTATATACAGAACATGAATTATCAAAATCGCCTACTATATTAAATAAGGCATATTTGTAATTAGGATAACTACTATACTTGCCCATTTTGTGTATATAACGTCTATAGGCTAAAAACTTGCCCTTACCTTGGTTTACTTTAGCAGCTAAACTTCCTATACCATTAGATAGCATATTAGATAATTTATCTAAATACTGCGATGATATAAGCGTAAGCATATGCCCGGCATAACCTAAAAACAATTCATCAGCCCCCATACCCGATAAAATTACCTTTGATGTTTTTGCCGCATCCTTCGTAATTAAATAAGATGGTATTTGCGAGCCATCAGCTATCAATTCCTCCGAATAAAAAAGCGTTTTGCGTATCATTTCTATACTAGCTTCCTCACTCCCAATATCTATATGTCTAAAATTTAAGTTCCAACTCTTTGCTAATTTTTCGGCGTAATAATAATCAGATGTTGTGCCTTCTTTTTTTAAATCACTTTCTGATTTACGGGCGCAATAATGCAATATGTCTTTTCTGTCTTTTATAAAATAAGCTATAATAGAAGAGTCCAACCCACCCGAAAGAAAATTACCCACAGGTACATCAGCTATCAAGCGCATTTGCGAACTATCTTTTATCAAATCAAACAAACAATCCTGAGCATCACCGTAAGATAGATTAATATACCCACTATTCTTCTGCACCTGCCAATAATTATGAATAGAAAAAGTGTTTTTAGAAATACTATACTCTAAATAAGATGCCGGCGGTAAACGAAAAATATCTTTATATAGCGTTTTTTGTTGTGGACTATATTTAAAAACAAAGTATTTCAGCACTTCGTCTTCATTTAACTCAGCTTCTACCCCTGCTGCCATTATAGATTTTATTTCAGATGCAAAAATAAATTGCTCCTTATTCTGATAATAATAAAGTGGTTTCACTCCCACCCTATCTCTTATTAAATAAATCTTGTCTTTTTGTTTATCAAAAATACTGATGGCAAAATCACCATTCAGTTCTTTAATAAAATCAATGCCTAGTTTTTCATATAGTTTTAAAACAACTTCAGTATCTGTTTTCGAATGGAAGTTTTGTTGCGCTAAATGTTTCTTTTTCAGTTCCTGAAAATTATAGATCTCTCCATTAAATACAATAACAATTTGCTTGTTATCCGAAAACATGGGCTGGTTTCCATCTGCCGATAAATCAAGTATACTTAATCGTGTATGTCCAAAAAAAACTTGTTTGTTTTGTATAGTATCTGTATAACTTCCTTCATGGTCCGGTCCACGGTGATGCAAACAACTAAGCATCGCAGCATCTTGCAATTTTTTAATAGAAATATAACCAGCAATGCCGCACATAACTATCTTTTCTTAGCCCAAATAATTTGGTGGAATCCTACAAAGCTCGCCAAAAATCTCTCCAGTTTTGGAAAATGACCACCAATAGGGAAATGCGCTTTTTTCTTTTTTTCTATATCAAAGCCCGAATTTTCAAGCATGCTCACCATTTCACTTTGCCAGTAAATGTTAGCAATCTTACAATCAGGTCCATCGGTACAACGATGCGGAAAATTATTCCAAGACAGATATTTCCATCCCTCTTGCTTAAAATTCTTAACATGTAAAGCCCAATCTCCTTTCGATGAGCCTCTTAGTTTATTCTTTAAGATTTCAAATAATAATCTTAGTCTAAAATAAAATTGAATCCTTACCCAATAGTTAAACGAGCCTTTAGAGTAAAGCATTACAATAAATTGTCCACCCGGTTTTAAAACACGGTTAACTTCTCTAAACGTGCTTTCAATATTGGTGGTGTGGTGCAACACCCCGTGTGAATAAACAATATCAAAATGTGATGAGGGCAACACTAATGCTTCTGCGTTGCCCTGTACTACATGCCCATTTAATCCTAAATAATCTAAATGTATTTTTGTAGCATAAACAGCTTCTGCTGTTAAATCAACCCCGGTATAAGTCCGTGCATTTTGCGCCCATCTGCTACCATCTGCTCCAATGCCCAAACCAATTTCTAATACATCTTTTCCTTTAGCACCTTTCCAATCAATGTAAATATCTAAATGATGTGTCTTTTTATAGCGGAAATTTCTATACAGTTCGAAAAACTCTTTCGATGGAAATTTAACATTCACAAATTGTTTACCACACAAATGTGTATTCCAAAATTCTTCTACTTGTTTTAAATCTTCGTTATCTAATGTTTCAGTAATCACTTCCTATAATATTGTTAAAAGTAGTGGTAAGTTTCTCTACCATTTTTGCTTCAGTAAAATTAGCAAGATATAGCTCACGACCTGCCATTCCCATCTTTTTTCTTAGCGCTTCATTCTTCATTAATAATTCCAACTTTTCGGCAATTTGCTCGGGGTGTTTTGGTTCAATAATAAACCCGTTCTCACCATCAATAACCGATTCTATAATTGCTCCCCTATTGGTTGATATGATTGGCAACCCGGCAGCCATAGCTTCTACGATACTCCAAGGATGACCCTCAGGTTCTCTTGGCGGAAAAACAAATATATCGGCATTGGCCAGGTACTTAAATTTCTCATCCAGTCCCTTAGATAAATGGACATTTATTGGCAAATGGTTAGTTTCTTTAATGGCAAGGCATCGTTTCTCTTCATCCAAATTATGCCACGAACCTATAACATCTACCGAAAACTTGACATCTACTTTTTTGCTAACTATCTCAATAGCCCTAAAAACATCTTCTATGCCCTTTGATGCAAGTAAATTAGATAAGTATAAAATCTTTACCTCGCCACTTTCATTCTTTACAGGAAACGTATAATCTCCCCCATTAGGCACAACAAATATTTTATCTTTAGAATAATAGTTTTCAAAAAGGTGTTTCAAATTATTTCCCAATACAATTATTCCCTTGGTCTTCTTTAAAATATACTTTACGTACCATTTATTTAAAGTAGATGAATTACTTACCCACGTTTTAAAATTACTACCACGTAATTGAAGCACAGCCTTTCTTCCAAAAAACTTGGCAATTAGTATAAATAATGAGTCTTTTAAAAAGCCTGTGGTAGTCTGACTAATTGGTATAAGCACAATGTCAGGCTTCATTTTTCTTGCAAGACTTATCATCTTAAAGTAGATAGACATGTTCCTAAATACTTTACCAAAACTCCAAGTGCCAAATGCACTTATTTCATGATTAATCTTAGTATCTAAATGAATCAGTTCAAAATGTTCTTTCAAACTAGATTTCAGTATTATTTCCGTTGCTATAGATGGTCCCATGTATGGCGGCGGTAGTTTTCCAAGTAAAAGCACTTTGGGTTTAGTCATTTTGCTTGGTTAAAATATTTGTAGGCAATGCCAAATAACTTAAAACCGCGTACAATATATACAACATCGGGGCATATAACGTAGGGCAAGTACTTATTGAATAAAGGATGAGTATAGCTAAAGTACCTAAGGCCAAAAAATGTGTGTGGGGCGGAAGATATTTTAACCGACTAAAGAGGAAAACGAAAGTTAATGTATAAACCAATAAACCTAAATAACCTGTAAAGAATAAAATGCGCACAAAGTCATTATGAGCCCCGGTACTTACTTCGGCATAAGAGTTTTTTAATACAGCTGGCATACCAACAAATTGTACAGCAATAGGGAAATTAGAATATTGCTCCAACATATCTTTCCATCGCCCTACCCTACCATGTAACAAACGTTCATTAGCCTTTTTCCCTTCATAAACAGCCACATCTGTTTTTAGTAGTGGAGCTATATTTTTTTCAATAGCCTCACTTCCAAAAAAGTATCCTATTAATGATATAGCTATAATTAAAAGAAACCCGGCTGTTTTATTTGTTTTTAAATTGAATAAAATAAACAACAAAAAGATAGATACAAAAACGCCATAAGTAGCTGTATGACTAATTTTAAACAAACAGGCAATACATAAAATAACCACCAACACTAAATTTCTCATTCTTACAGATAGAGGTTGTGTGTTTTTTCTTCTAAAATAAAAATAACACATAATTAAAAAGCCTTGCGAAAGGTAAATGGCATAATTCATTACATCGCCGTAATAACCTTGTATCCGTTCAAGGTCACGGGTTTTTAGCACTTTAATTGGGTTAACTATCAACTCAAACAAAAAAACACCTACTACAAAAAGAGACGAATATATAAAAGTTTGTAAGAGCCCATCTAAGTCCTTTTGTGAGCGTATGTAAAGTCTCAGGAAAAAGAACAAGTAAACAGGCATCGATAATTTCAAAAAATATTCGAGAAAAGTTTTTGAAAGTGGGTCATTAATAAACATAAATGTTAAAGATAACAGTATAAGTATAGTCCATATTCCAAATAAAAAGTCAAAAACCGATCTATCCTTTCTCTTAAAATATATAATAGCATAAACACATAATATGGGGGTTGCAATTCCTACTAGGTAAAGTGGAGATAAAAAGGGAGAAATATTTTTTAGATAATAAAAGTTATCTACTATGGGACGTATAAGTACTAAAACAGTAAACCAACGCAAATGCCATGGTTGCGACTTAAGCCAATATTTCCATTCTTTATACGTCAATCTAATTTAAGTTTTCAATAATTTTTTCTGCAATAGTGTCGTAAGAAAGTGTAGCCGCATTCTCCCTAGCCAATTTCTCTCTGTCCATTTTTTTATCTTGAAGTATGGTAACCGCTTTCTTTATAACATTTTCAAAATTATCTTTTTTATAAAACCAACCATTTACTTCATTCTTAAGCAAATGGTTTACGCTGGGTTTATTCTCTAAAATAATAGGTAAACCTGTTCCCATAGCTTCTTGTATAGAAATAGCTACTTTAATCCAAATGCCCACATCAGCAGCACAGTACATTTTTCTTATTTCTTCGGCATTCAAAAACGGAAAACAAATAAATGCTTTGGGCTCAGGTTGAGATTGAATAAAAGCTTTTAACTCCCTCTCATAAGCATCACCCAAAAAACCAACAATAATATATTTAATTTTTTTGCCCTCAGCATGCAAACGAGAAACAAGTTCTATATTGCCTTCTAAATTCTTTCTTTTATTTACGCGAGTAGATGTCATTAGCACAACTTCATCATCCGTAATGCCCAGCTCTTTGCGTTTATTAAGTCTGTCTACTGCATTATAGAAATACTCATCGGGGTTAAAACCAAGCGTAAGCATTAATCGCTTTTGCTCAAACATTTCTTTATCGTTTCCTTTTAAGAAATCCAAAAAGAAATCATTTGTTTCCGGTATATTCATTACTAACCGTTCACCATATCTCACCGCTCTGCGATAAAGAGGCTCTTTAATAAAACGATAACCCAATTCAAATAAAGAGGTTTTAAATTTTTGTTTAAATGTATTTCTGTCTAAATACTCTTTTGCATCTCCGTATATCGAAATCATTTTAACCTTTTTTCCAAAAGCCGCATTTAGCAATGGCATCGGAAATATTTTAGCGACTCCCAAAATAACCAACACATCAGGTTTAAATTCCTCTACAGCCTTCCTTAATCCAAACGAATATGCCTTCGATTTGAAGGATATAGCAGGTAATCGTAGAATTTCAAAATCATACTTTTCATCTTTAAATAAGCCACTTTTATACGTTAACTTATTCATTTCTCCTCCTAAATCAACCGAAGCGTTGGATGTAAAAACTTTTACGGTATGTCCATTTCTGGCAAAGGCTTTAGGAAGATGTACTTCCTGATAACCTACTTCGGGCATATAATGAGCTGTTATTATTCCAACCCTCATTGTACTTGTAGTTTTTTTTGTGCAGCTTTATAAATGCGTTCTATAATCTCAACTGTTTTCAAACCTTCAAATCCACTGGTGGCAACTGTACCGTTTTTTCTTAGCACATCCACCACATTATCATACACCTTATCGTGGTTAGACATAGAGCCTTGGTAGTAACCATAGTCATTAGCAGGTTTCGTTTCAAAAACCGTTTCCATTTTATAGTTCTCTATATTCTGATATTCTAAGGTGTTTAAATATTGCCCACCTACTTTAACCGTTCCTTTTTCACCAAACACAGTAATAGATCCTTCCATATTTTTTTCAAAACTGTTTACGGTATAATTTACCGTACCAATAGCACCGTTTTCAAACTCTAAAGCAATCACCCCGCTATCTTCAAAATCAATAATCCCTTGGTGCATAAAATTTCTTGTAATAGCATGTATATTTTTAACATCGCCCACCATCCAATAAAGCAAATCTATAAAATGACTAAACTGTGTAAACAGTGTTCCGCCATCCAGTTCTTTTTTACCTTTCCAGTCAGAGCTTTCGTAATATTTATTATTCCTATTCCAAAAGCAGTTTAATTGTACATCTACTATCTTTCCTAAACGTCCTTCATCAATAATTTGTTTCAGCTCTGCAATGGGTACATTAAACCTGTTTTGTTTTACAATAAACAAATGCTTTTTTGCTTTATCCGAAGCAACTATCATTCGCTCACAATCTTCTACAGTAATGGCCATAGGTTTTTCGCAAAGCACATGAATCCCGGCCTTCAAAACCTGTATACTTTGTTCAGCATGTAAAGCATTAGGTGTACAAACCGAAACTAGGTCAAGTTCTTTCTGCTCTTTCAAAAGTTCATCTAAAGTAGCGTAAGCCTTACAAGCATATTTTTCTGCCAGTTCATTTCTACGTCCTTTATCGGTATCGCAAACTGCTACCAATTTCCCTTTCTTTACAATATGTTCCGCATGTCTCTGCGCTATCCTTCCACAGCCAATTATGGCAAATCTCAACTCTTTCATTAATTAAATCTAACATTAAATATTTCTGCCCATTTTAAAAAAGATACCATTTTCCAAAACTCACTCAAATGCGAGCTGTCGTTTACATCTGCATTATTCAATTTCAATAAGTAATTTTTATCTAAAAAATCAGGCATATTTACTTCATTTACAAAGGTATCCAATTCTTTTTTAGATTGTAGCTTCCACAGCTTTTGTGGGGTTAAAAAACCCATTTTATATTTGCGCCACGCCACCTCTTTATCCAGCAAAGGTTCAGCGGTTTTTCGTAAAATATATTTTGTCCAGCCATTTTTTATTTTCCAATCGTTATCTAAAGCAATCGAAAACTCAACCAAACGGTGATCCAAAAACGGCACACGACTTTCAATAGAAAAAGCCATCGAGTTACGGTCTTCATATCTCAACAAATCCTGCAACCCAAACTGAGTGCTAAGTAAGGATTGTTGCCTAAAGGTCTTTCCTCCTCTGGCCGGGACATCTATATTAGCCAATCTATCCTGATATTTCTTAGATACAAAACCCATCCCTAATCGCTTTTTCCCACGTATGTTACGTTGGGCAAATCCAGGTAAATAGTAATAAAAGGCTCTTCCTAAGGCATTATTTATATTGGGGGCAAACTTGTCTTTCAATTCTTTTTTCTCTGATAAGAAAGAAGGAATCCTGCCCTGTTTTAATTTCTCAATTAAATAAAGTCCGGCAAAATTATAATAACCTCCCAGTGTTTCATCAGCCCCTTGCCCACCTAATAAAACTTTAATATTTTTTTGATGTGCCAGTTTCATCACCTCCCATTGTGCAAACATAGAGGTAGAATTAATAGGCAAATCCTGATGCCAAATAAGTTTATCTATATCAGTCCAATAAGTTTTAATGTTTGGATAAGCAAATAGCCCTTCTATGTTTTTTTGTGAAGCGATTACTTTTCTAGCGAAATCAGATTCGTCAATTTCTTTTTCATCATACGCCGCCGTAAATGTTTTAAAGGCATTGCCATTCATTTCTCGGGCAGCTATGGCAGTAAGGGTACTAGAATCGAGTCCACCGCTTAGCGTAGCTCCTATAGCAACATCGGCACGTAAGTGAATGTTTATTGAGTTATGTAAAAGTTCTTCGTATGTTTTCTGAATCTGATTTTCAGCAGGAAGTTTGTAGGCTTCTATCAGCTTTTCTAAATCATAATAACACTCCATCTGCACATTCAAAGTATCTAGCTTGATAATTAAATTATGTGCAGGTGGCAAAGGCTTAATTTGTTTAAATAAGTTAGATGCCGGATCTGCCGTAGCACCAAAAGTTACGTACTCAAACACAGCAGTCATATCTGCCTCCGGCTGAACAAAATCTAAGCTTAACAGGGCTTTTATTTCCGAAGCAAAAGCCATTTTATTTTTAACACTTGCATAGTACAATGGTTTTATACCAAAACGATCACGCGATAAAAACAACTCTCTTTTCTCCTCATCAAGTAAAGCAAAAGCCCACATCCCCACAAATTTAGATACACAATCCTTCCCCCATTTATGATAAGCCGCTAATATAACCTCAGTATCACTGTCAGATATAAATTGATAACCCGTCTTTTTTAACTCTTCTCTAATTTCTTTGTAATTATAAATCTCTCCATTAAAAACAAGCTGATACTTTCCATTAGCATACCCCATAGGCTGATGCCCCAAAGGCGATAAATCTAAAATGGATAAGCGCCTATGAACCAACCCCAATACATTACCGGCTTCAAAATTAGCATCTTGTATAAGTGGCAAATCAGAAAGTTCCCTAATAGTATCTTTCCCTTTAAAGTTTTTTGAATTTGAATCTAGAAGTAAAAAACCCTCATCATCCGGTCCTCTGTGCTGCAAAATGCTCGACATTTTATGTAAATCAATAGGATTTACCCCTTCTAAACTTACAATTCCTGCAATGCCACACATATGCTATAAAAGTACCATTTATTAGCAATTTTAACAGATTATGATAACTAAACTATACTAAAAATACAAACAAACGAATGTTTATTTGTGCCCTTCTTCGTAGATAAATTTCAGCCTTTTTCCAAAGGCATTAAAACCAAAATCAGCTACCATTTGCTGACGCATAGTACTTGCATTATAGCTGGTAAATGTGCCTAGTAATTGCTCCATAGCATTAGCCATAGCATCTATATCATCAGGAGGAACAAGCAACCCGCAATCTTTACTTACATATTCTTTTGGCGCTGTTTGGTTACCAACAATAACGGGCAAACCGCAAGATATAGCCTCCGCTATAACCAACCCAAAACTCTCATGCCTGCTGGGGAAAACAAAAAAATCAGCCTTTTGCATTTCTTTAGCAATCTCTGCTTTTGATAAACCTCTCTTTAAAACAATTCTCTCCTTGAAGGGTTTACTCTCAATATAATTTTTTATAGGCACATAATCTTCACCATCTCCAACTATAGTAAATGTGTATAAAGGGTATTTCTCTGTTATTCTTTCAAAGGCTTTAACACAACGAAGTCCACCTTTAAAATTATCTAAGCGGCCTACAAACAGTATATTGTTTGTTACCTCAGTATTAGTTTTTAGTTGAAATAGATCTGTATCAACCGGATTATAAGTAACAATTATTTTTTTAGGACGAATGCCACTATTTAAAATCTCTTGTTTTAAATGCTCACTTACTGTCAACACTGCATCTGCCCTTTGCATAATAAAACTCGTCCATAATAACTTCCAATAATTGTCCGATGTCATTGAAAATGGACCTTGGTGTTCCGTTATAATAAAGGGCACCTTCAATTTTTTAGCCAACAGATAACTTAGTGTACCACTTAAAATACTCCCGTGTGAATGAATGATATCCGTATCAGTAAACTTTTTACCCAACTGATATCCCTTAATAAACCAAATTAAATAGGCAAAGGGTTTTAAAAAAACAGGTGTTTTTTTTGATGATATGCAATATCTATAAGTAGTATAATCATCATTAACATCTACGGTAAGTCCTTTTTTACCTACTAAGCGTATGAACAAAACATTTGTAATACAATAATCTTTTACCGACTTTAAATAATCTAAAATAAAAATTCCTTGTACATCTCCTTCAAACTTCGGAAAGAGATCCGGTATTACTAAAAGCTTTATTTTTTTGTTCGAATCCAAGTCTATTGTTTCTTTCTAAACAAGTATGTATAGTCACTCCCAAAAGATTGATTCTTTGGTTGCTTTGCATTCCCAAAAAAATTAGATGTAAGTTGATATTTCTTTTCGTTACTAAAAAGGTTAGAAAATCCAAGAAACGACTGATTATAACGGTAGCTCTTCAACAACTCCAAACTATTCTCTCTTAATTTCCCGTCAATAAATTTTGCCGACACATTATTCAGTTTGTACGATTGTTTGCGGATTAGATTTTTAGCTCCCAAATAAAAGCGAATTAAATAACTATAAAAATGCGATGAATCGGTATTCTGTATAATAAGCAAACCACCTGGCTTTATTAAGCCTGCTATCTTATTAATTAATTGTTCAGGCGAGTTAACATGTGCCAATAAACCCAAGCATATAATTAAATCGTATGAATTTTTCGGCAAATCAAGTTCAAAAAAATCTGCATTAACAGCCTCAGTTTTATCTAAGTATTTTTCAGGAATATTTTTCTTAGCAATAGCAATCATGTTCGATGATATATCCAACAGACTTAACCTGTCTGTTCTATCTAATAAAGGAATCGACATAGCCCCCGTACCAGAAGGAATATCTAGTATATGATTAAAACTCTTCCCTTCAGTAAATGCCTCAACCGTTTCTTTACGTATTTGCAGGTTATAATCGTATGTCAAATAGAGCTCGGTATTTTCAAAAAGCTCCTTCACCACTTTACTCTTGTCCGTCATTCTGAAAATTATTCTCTTTTAGTAATTAACTTTATTGGGTTGCCTGCGTAAATTCCATATTCCTCAGTAATAGTTTTTCTGGTTACCACCGAGTTAGATCCAATAAAAACTCCTTTTGCTATTTTCGATCCCATCAACACCACACATCCTGCCGAAATTCCCGCATCTTCTCCAATTTCAATAGCCTCTGCCACACCTTCCTGTTTTCTGTAATATTCATTTTTGGCAAACTTATGGTTACCGTCTCTTACACTTACATTTTCAGCAAGTGCAGCCCACTTTCCTATTTTAATTTCCTTATTGCAGCTAATCAAAATATTCTGATGAAAAAGCACATAATCTTCTAATATAATCTTCCCTTCTTTCGATAGTTCAAAGGTGTTATTTCTACCTAAATCAACATAATCCCCAATAAATATATTTTTGTTTGGGAAGCCTTTAAAATAAGGGAAGCCTGTACACTTTAACCCTTTACCTACATTACAACCATGCAAAACAAGATATAGTTTTAACAACCTACCCTTCCATCTCGATGATAGGTTTCTAAATACAGCTTCTATATAGGTAATTAAAGAAATCATTTGCTTCTTTTCAAATGTATAATTTTTTTAATGAATGTCTTTACATAACATTTTATAGTCCTCAAAATAATTTTCTTATGATGTCCAGTTTGGTGAAACTTCATAATCTTATACCCCTCTATATTGCTGGCGCATGAGCCACTCATGCCTCCTAACCTAAAACAAGTAAGTGCTTCGGGTATATAATGAAAAGAAAAATTTTTCTTCAAACAACGTAATAAAAAATCATAATCAGCTGATATTTTATATTGAGTATCAAAAACACCAGCCTTATCATAAACCGACTTTCTAACAAAACAAGTAGGATGAAAAATGGCTGGCATCTCATTCATCTTTGTAATATCAGGTTTAGCAACAGAAAGTTTATGAGCATTTTCTGTTATATACTGCATGTCTCCATGATATATATCTGCATGAACAGTTTTATCAGTCGCAATTATTTTTTCTATTGTATCTGGTAAATAAAAATCATCGGCATTAAGTATCCCTATCAATTCTCCTTTAGCTAATGAAATGCCTTTGTTCATGGCAAAATAAATTCCACCGTCGCGTTCGCTTTGCCAGTAATCTATTTTATCTTCATATCGTTTTATAATATCTATCGTACCATCTGTAGACCCGCCATCAATAATAATATATTCTATGTTTTTATACGATTGGTTTAAAACACTGGTAATAGTCTGCTCTACATGCTTAGCACCGTTATATACAACAGTAATAACACTAACCAAAGGATTATCACCCCCCGATTGTTTCTGTATTCCTGTTAATCTTAACCCGCCTTGCATTTTTACTTACTATTAGTTATTTGCTCGTGTACTTTGCCTATAATGTTCGACCAAACAAAATGCTTGCGAGAGAAGTTTACAATCTCAGGATAAAGAGCAGATAACTGAGAATCATCATCTATCAGTTTTTGAAAAGTAGCGGCCAAAGCCGCATCGTCATCCGATTTTAAGGTTACACCGTACTTTCCATTATCAGTAACATCCTTCATACTCATAATGCCTTCGGTGCCAATAATATAATTACCAAAGTAAAGAGCCTCGCTTATCGAATGACAAAAAGATTCCTTTAACGAGGTCATACAAAACACTTTCGATTTATTATACCACTCATAAAGCTCCACCCTGTTCGATATATTTCCGGTAAAAACTACCTTTTCTTTCAAATATGGAAACTTAATACAAAGCTCATCAAAGTAAATTTTAAAGCTATCGTTAACTGGACCAACAAAAACCATTTTCCAATTTTTCATGTCGGTTTTGGTAAGAGCCTTAAGTATCATTTTTTGGTTTTTTATTTCCTCACCAACACGTCCTACGGTTAAAATAATGTTTTCCTTTTCCTTAAAACTCTTTTGTTTGTTTGCAAAGGTTTCATTTAAAAACAAATCATTTACACCCACCGGCAAGTACATCACTTTAGATACAATAGAAGGAAACATTTTCTGTACCAGCTTCTCACCCTCCTGGTTTTCAATAGTTACCAAATCAACCTTTTTTAAAAAACTCTTCTCTAAGTATTTCAAAATCGAATTCTTAATCGGGTTTGTAGAATGTGTGATTTTATTTCCCTCGGCAAAAGTTTCATTATAACCATCCAATTTCAAAAACAAAAAGCCTTTTGGGTTCAGCTTCTTGTATAATATCCCATAAACAAAAGTAAATTTCGAAAAGATGTATAAGTTCAACACATCTATCTGCTTTGCATTTTTATAAATATATTTCAAAACACCTTTTTCCAAAAAGCTTAACCTGCCTATGTTTTCAATAAAATCAATTTTTAAGCCTTTCACTTCTCCGGTAATGTTATCATAATGCTCACTGTTTTTATAACAAACAATGGTAGAATTATATCCATGTAACTTATAAAGGAAATAAGGAATTTGTCCTAAGTCCTTAGTCAAATGCACATTTTCACATATCGGAAATATCGTTACAAATCTTTTACCCACCCTCTAATATTCTATTAAAAATTGATTTATACCAAACGCCTTCAACAGTTTTCTTTCTACATTTCTAATTTTCATTTTAATCTTATTGCGATTCAACGTACCGCCATAAGATCCTGAAATGCCTACTATAATAGGATTCAACGAAAACAATTTCACTTTTTTCTCTAATTTTTCAGTCTCTATTTTATTATAGACTATCTTCTCTATATAAACTCCTTTACTGTCATCTACTTGTAAATACAAACCCTTTAAATAGGAGTTATAAAAACTACCACTTACATAAAACACGTTGGTTTGCGTCACCTTAGTTTTTTTATGGAAATCAGCAATCAAGCCCTGGCAATTAAAATCAGTAAGTTGTTTTAAATTCAGCACCTTATACCTGCCTGTAATTTTTATGAAAGAATTATATTCAGCATATAGTTTCTCAATAGCCTTATCCAGCATCTCAAACTCCTGATACCCTTTCCCTTGGTTAAACTTATCCGATACCGGAAATTTTAGTAAAGTAATTTTTCTATCCAAAAGCAATTTCTGAAACTCGACATCCTTCTCAAAATCATACAATGAGTTTTCTAAAAAATATAAATCATCATCCCTAAAATTATTCGAGTACAACAGCAATGAGTTGTAATATTCCTTACGCCTATCTTCAACATTTGTATACGCAACAAAGTTACTATTAGGTACAATAGTTCCTGTAATCAACAAAGCCCTCTTATTTCGATTTACTTCCCCCATATCCCTTTCGCCTTGTTATTAATAATTTTTTTGTACTGTATGGGGTGCAAAAACACCTGTGGCAACACACATACACAAGTCCCTATAATAACACCTGTACTTCCCAAATTTAAATATTTAGCCAAGAAAATGCAAAGCGGAATATTAATTATAATCATTGCAAACGAATGGTAAAGACTTAACCTTACTTTACCCACACCACTTAAAAAATTACCAAAAATGCTTGTCCAGGTTGATATAAGCACCCATACACCCATTGATACGGATAATATAAAAGGGATTTTCACTTTATCGCCTATCCACATTTCATAAAAAAAATCAGCACAAAAAACCATTATAATAACTGCAAACACCAATGCTCCCCAAAACAATTGCAGTTTTCTTGTTATACGTTTTATCCATTCATAATCATGTTTATGATAAGCATCTGTATAAGCGGTCCAAAATGGAGTAGTTATAATAGCAAAGCCCATCGTTATTAAACTAAAATACTTAAATGCAATGTTATATGGCGTAACTTCTTCGGGGCCATATAATTGGTCTATAATAAAACTGTCTGTCGAGAAAAGAATAAGTGCCGCAAATTGCATTACAAAAAATAAAAAGCCAATGCCCATTAAGTCTTTTGCACTGGCAAATTTTACATATTTAAAAGATGGGATAAGGTGTTTATAATCTTTACTAAAAAACCAAATAGTGGCAATTAAAGGTGCAATTATGTTTGCAGCACTAACCCCAACGCTTAACCATAATAAAGAGCCATGTGTGGTTTTCGTAAGTATAAAAACAATTATAAGCGAAAGCAAGCTTGCCAGTGTATTAATGCCCCCACTTATTGCCGACCGCTGGTCGGCTTTTAAAATCATAGAAATAAGTTTTATAATAAACTGCAGACTAAAAAAACTGAAAACAATAAATATCAGTTTGTTTATTTCCGCATTCATTTCCACAGGAGTGTTTAATATTTTAGTCCAATTAACGTAAGGAAAAACAAAAACAAATAAAGCATAAACAATTCCTATAATAATGCTTAATACAGCATACGAAGTGCTGATATAGGTCTTTGCTAATTCCTTATCATCTTTAGCTAAAGCCTCGGCTAGTTTATTTCGTAAGCCATTACCCAAACCAATATCAAAAAAAGCAAACCACCCTATTACAGAAGATAACGTAAGCCATATACCATATTTAACAGGGTTGAGATAATTAAGCGCCAGTGGTATCAATAAAAAGCTAACTACAATGCTCACACATTTAATGGCTATAGAGGTTAGTATATTCTTCTTTGTTTTTACACTTCGCTCATGCCCTTTAGTGAAAAATGTTTTTAGATTGAGATAGCTTTTCTTAGTCGTATCTACATGATTAATAAAATAATCAAACGATTTTTTAAAATCAAACTCCCTCGATGCTCGCAAACAATTCTCCGAATGTGTTTTATAATCCTGCTCAATAGTTCTAATAGCATTCTCAATTTTTGTCGGACTCACTTCATCTATTAAAACACCCGCATTAAAATCCTTCACACTCTTTAGCCCTATTATATCAATTCCAATTACCGGAACAGCCGCTGCATAATAATTAAATAATTTACCCGCCGGCGACGAGAAATAATTAAAACTTTGCTTAGCAAGCGCCAAATCATAACCCGTAATGCCAATATAAAACTGCGATACAAATTCAATAATCTTTGATTGCTCTACATAGCTAAAGTCAAAAATCAATTTTCCTGATTTTATGATGTCGCCATACTTCTCCTGCAGCCAATTAAAATATTTATCGTTTTTAATCCCTTTTAGAGTAAGTGTATAATTGCTATTTAAATCTTTAATGCACTCTATAAACTGCTCCAGCCCATAACCAAACTCTATATTCCCCATGTAGAGAATTCGTTTGTCTTTCTTTTCTGCAATTACTGTTGGTTCCCCTTCAAGTATAGGCGCATTCTGAATATAAAATACGTTTGTAGCAGAGTCATCTCCTACCATAAAATCCTTACGCTCCTTGCTTTGTATAATCAGGTTATCAATGCCCAGTGCTTCGCTAATTCTATAATAAATATCCTTTTCTGTCTCTAAAGAAAAATAAATAGCTGAAGGAAAAAACAACTTAGCCGCCACATAACCCGATGAGTCTATGGCTATAACGGTATCGTATCGTTTATCAAATAACTTAATAAATAAAAGATTAAACAGTAATCTTAGTACTTTATAAAACTTATAACCTAATGTTTTACGCCAAAAATAAGCAGCAAATTTTCCAATCTTAATACTTTTATACTTTTCTACAAGCTCTGCATTATTAAACTTGCCATTATCAACATAAACTAACTTGGTATAAAATTTTTCTTTACAGCATTGGTATAGATTTAAAACCGATGGAGAATATTGTAACCATTCATCCGGAAAAACAATTAATATAGATTTTTCTTTTTTCACAATTATCTTAATACAGGCTCTAAATTACCAATTACCATTTCAGTACGCTTATCTACTCCCTTTTTATTTAGGTGATAGTACGAATTAAAAAAATAATCTGCCGGAAATTTATAAGTATCTGGTTTTACCAAAAACCCAACATTGTTTTGTGCAAGTGCAACTCCAATCTCATTAATCATCTTATCCTGATTATTAAATGATTGCTCCTCAATAACCGGAGGAAGTATAATCAATTTAGCCCCCTTACCCTCAACATATTCTTTAAAATTCTTTATAAATACAATTACTTCTAGGTTAATTTTCTCCGCGCCTGAGTTTTTTTTACTTGACATATAATTTTGATTAGGTAAAACCCAGTGAATGTAAGCATCTCCAAACTCATTAAACGATCTCCTATCATAAATATCAATCTCCATTGCCAATGATGATTTACGAAACAAAGTAGGTATATAGTTCTTTATTTTTTTTGCAGAATAGGTTGGAATGTATTTTAAAAGATGCTCCCATTGTTTCGCATTTACATGCTTTCTACCTGCAGGATCTATATCAAATAACACCGAAACCAATTCCATCTCCCCATAAAAATTATCTGTATAAAAGTTTTCATACTCTGGCACCAAAACAACTATGTCCCCCCTATTTATATAGCCTTTTACATCATTCATGATGTATTCTAAGCCAATGCCTGCATGTACTCCCATATTTATAACAGGCTTTTTATATGCTTCAATAATCTTCTTACTATCCAGTCCAAAACTCAAATTAGATCCCCCAACAAAAATAATTTTTTCTGTTTTAATTTTCTGTAAAGCTTCATGCTTGTTAATAAGGGCTGCCAGTATACTGGTTCTAGAAACTACATCTGGTGTATAATATAATGACAGAGCAAGTACCAGTATAACTAATACAAAGAAACCCGCTATTTTATATAAAAACCCTTTCACCTTAAAATTGAAAATAAATAAACGCCTGATTTTGTTTAAAGAATGCCAGGCAAGTCACCACCATAATTAAATAAATACTCCATCTTATATATACTGGCATTACTGTAGGTTGAAAAATTGATATATTCTTCTTCCTTACCCATTCTATTACAAACAGAAAAATAATTAATGGTAATGCCATTGCCATGCCATGCTGAACCGGATAAGTAAATAAAGATTTTGAGAACAGTAATTTAAAATACTTAAATGCTTGCGATATATTTTGCGACCTAAAAAATATCCATGTCATTGTAATTAAGAAAAACGTAAATCCAATTTGTAAAATTTCTAATATAAAAGAGGTTGATTCTGTTTTTTTATTCTTTGAGAAGAGAATAGTAGGAATAATAAACAAGCCATTTAAAAGCCCCCATATTATAAATGTCCAATTAGCACCGTGCCAAAAACCACTTAAAGCAAAAACAATTAGTGTATTTAAAATAACCCTGCCTAATGTACCACGACTACCACCTAATGGGATATATACATAATCTCTAAACCAGGTTGAAAGCGATATATGCCAGTTACGCCAAAACTCAGCTACATTTTTCGAGAAGTAAGGATAATTAAAATTCTTTATTAAAGTAAACCCAAACAGATGAGCTGTACCGATTGCTATGCTTGAGTATCCCGAAAAGTCACAATAAATCTGCACAGCAAAATAAATAGCTCCCAATAATAATGTACTTCCTGGCAAAACCTGATAATTAGCAAAAATTTGGTCTACATATCCTGATAAAGTATCTGCAATCACAATCTTTTTAAAAAGACCCCATAAAATCTGCTGCATGCCTTTTTTGGCCTCTTCATAATTAAACTGACGTTTCTTATTAAACTGAGGTAGCAAGTTTATAGCTCTTTCAATTGGACCCGCCACTAGCTGAGGAAAAAAACTAATAAAGGCTGCAAACAAAATAAAATCATTCGTTGGCTTAAGTTTTTTTAAATATACATCTGCCGTATAACTTATCGATTGAAAGGTGTAAAAACTAATCCCAACTGGTAGTATAATTTTTAAGGGCATGACTGGTACGTGGTAACCTAAACTATCAAAAGCAGTTATAAAATTATCTACAAAAAAGTTGAAGTATTTAAAAAATCCAAGAAAACCGAAGTTCACCAAGCAACTTAAACCAAATACAATTTTCCGCTTTCTTGCATCGGTAATTTTTCCCAATTGCACACCAACCCAAAAATCTAATGTAGTGCTAAAGGCAATCAGTAAAAGAAAACGCCAATCCCACCATCCATAAAATATATAGCTTACAACTAAAAGAAATAGGTTTTGCCATCTTACTTGCTTGTTAAATACAAACCAATAAAGCAGAAAAACAATGGGTAAAAATATGGCAAACTCAAACGAATTAAATAACATGGCCTATACTATGAGTTTAGTTTACATACATAGCAAGCATTCCAACTGGTTTCAGCCAATGGTTGTTTGGTCATCCACTCTTCAGCATGTAACATTTTTAATCCGCATTCTTCTAACAACACATTTAATTTATCGGTAAACAAATAATGCATCGTATGCTTTTCATGCAAAATGGTTTCTTCCTTAGTTTGTTTATTCTGAATTTTAATTTTAAAGTTAACATCCACTAAATCTTTTTCCAGAAACATTTCTGGTGTAGATTCTCTTTTTACAGAGATAAATTCATTTTCAAAATTTTTAATTCTCGATACAGGCTTATCGTGTAACACCCCAGGCCCATACCAGCAATCAAAAATAAACAAACCGTCTTTTTTCAAATGATGTTTAGCCGTTTGCATGGCCTTCATCAAATCAGCATCAGTTTGCATATAGCTCATCACATGAAAAAGAGAAATGACTACATCAACTTTTTTATCACATTTATAGTAACGTATATCTCCTTCAAAAAAAAATAATTTATCGGCAACTGGTTTATCTAGCTCATTTTTTCTTTCTTCCGCTTTGTTAAGCATTGTATTACTTTGGTCTACACCAATTACCTTGTAACCAATTTGAGCAAACAAACAGGCGTGTATCCCTGTCCCGCTTCCTAATTCTAAAATAGAAGCTGCATTTTTAGAAAACGATTTTATAAGTGTATCTATGTAATTAGTCTCAGCATCATAATCCTTATCCTTATAAAGCAAATCATAATACTGGCTATAAGCATCAAACACTTTTGTTTCCATTTAGTTTAAAACGCTTTTTAAGATTTTAGCAACTTCTTGTATCTGTACTTCTGTTAGGGCTAAACCGCTTGGTAAATAAAAACCATTTTTATACATCTTCTCCGCATTAGGATAGCTTTCTCCAACAAATAAGCCCATCTTTTTAAACACAGGTTGCAGATGCATAGGGTAAAAAAACGGGCGAGTCCCAATTTCTTTCTCCGCCAATTTTTTCATCAGCATCTCCGCAGTCACATTTTTATCTTCAGAAATAACACCAAACACCCAATACATATTTTCGGCATAAGTTGTTTTTTCTACCGGAATAGAAATTTTTTTTTCATCTTTTAAAAGAGAAGTATAAAGCCTACCCATTTTCCTTTTAATGCCAATAAATTCATCCCAACGCTCTAGTTGAGCCACACCAAGTGCTGCTTGCAGATTAGTCATTCGCATATTCCATCCTAATTCTTCATGCACAAATCGCTTACTCGAAAAACAAAGATTGCGTAATGATTTACACCTCTCTGCCAGTTTCTCATCATTAGTCAGCACCATCCCTCCTTCACCTGTTGTAATCAATTTATTCGGATAAAAACTAAACACACTAATGTCACCAAAACTTCCACATGCTTTGCCTTTATATGTTTGCCCATGAGCTTCTGCCGCATCTTCAATAATTTTTAAATTATGCCTTTTAGCAATATCAATTATAGCATCCATGTCAACAGGCAAGCCATAAATATGTACCACCATAATCGCTTTTGTTTTCGGTGTTATCTTAGCCTCAATCTGACTTACATCCATATTCCATGTCTGTAAATCACTATCCACCAAAACAGGTTTAGCTCCCATTTTTACAATAGCCGATGCACACGAAATAATAGTAAAAGTCGGCATAATAACTTCATCACCTTTAGTAATCCCTAAGGCCTCTACCGCAATTTCTAAAGCAGCCGTACCATTGCAAACAGAAACTCCATATGCTCTATTATTTTTTGTAGCAAATTGATCTTCCAGTTTTTTTACAAAAGGGCCTTCAGAGCTTATCCAACCTGTATCAATGCACTCGTTTAAATATTTTTTTTCATTGCCATTTAATAATGGCTCATTAACAGGGATCATGTATCTTAATTTTGTTTTGCAATAAATCTGGTCTTATCGGCATCACCTTTGTATGGCCCCTGTTTTATTTCTACCATCTCTATATCCTCCAACACTTCAAATCCATGTCCACCAGACGCTAATAAAACAATATCCCCACCCTCTAACACCTTACTCTTCAAATAAATTTGTTTATCATCATAAAAATCAACTTTTAATTTCCCTTTTTTTATAACCAGCACTTCTTGAGTATAAACTACATTTCGTTCAACAGGGTTATGGTAATGTGGTTCAATAATTTTTCCGGCAGGATGATTCATATAGGCTAATTGCTGCGAAAACTCATCAGGTGTAAAAAAATGAATGCCTTTTTCATTGAATTTATGGCTAATTACTATAGCCAAAATTTGCTCCTCATTTTTTATATACTCTATATGTTGCATAAAAGAATTATTTATTCCAGATACCTGTGGCTTTATTACGAATGATTTTTAAATATTGAATGGGCATTAAAACAATATCCGGTAAAAGCGAAATGCACGAAGCTGCAATTATGGCCGATACGCCCCAATCGGTATATTTTGCAAGCACTATACATAAGGGTATGTTAATTATAGCTGTAAATATAGAAATATAAAACCCTACCCTAAACTTTCCTACACCATTAATAAAGTTACCAAAAATTTGATTCCACGATGCTAACAAAGTATATAAAGCCATCCACGTAGTAAGTCTGGTCGAAATCTTAATTTCCTTACCCACCCAAAGCTCATAGGCAAAGCCTGAGAAAAAAATCATGGGCACAACAGCAAGCACCATTAAAAACCAAATTCGCACCATTTTGCCTGTAATTCGTTTTATCCAATCGATATCTTTTTTAGCAAACGATTCGGTATAAGCGCTCCATAAGGGAGCTGATATAATAGTAAATACAAGAGTTATAGGTGTAAAGTATTTTAAAGCAATATTATAAGGTGTTACTTCTTCTGCACCAAACATCCTGGTAATAATTATATTATCAGTAGCTACCACAATTAATGCAGTCGACTGAAAAAGAAAAAACATAACACCTACTGTCATTAATTTTTTTCCATAACTAAAATCAACAAACTTAAAAGAGGGAGAGTAGTCTTTATAATAAGTTCTATAAAACCATGCACTGGCAACAAATGGTACTACAACATTTATTGCCCCTATTGTTATTGCCATATATATTAATGAACCATGCGTAGTTTTTGATAGAACAAAAATTACAAGTAAAGATAAAATGCTACAAGCAGTATTTAATGCCCCTGATATGGCTGTTTTCTGGTCGGCCAGCAACACAGCACTAATTAATTTAACCACTAGTTGCAAACAAAATGTACTAAAAATAATAGCTGTAACTTTAGTCAACTCTTTAGTTTTTTCAGAGCTTACATTTAGTATCTCTGCCCAATTTAAATAATGGTTGCAAATTAAAAACAAAGCACAGGCAGCGCCCATAATCATGCCAAGCATGGCATAAGCAGTACTTAAATAGGTACGTGCGGTATTTTTATCTCCATTAGCAACTGATTCCGCAAACTTGTTTCTTAACCCATTTCCCAATCCAATATCCAGTAAACCAAACCAACTAATAATGCTATATAAAGTAAGCCAAATACCATAATTAACCGGTGTTAAGTAATTAATAGTAAGCGGCACTAAAACAAAGCTAGTTAAAACACTTATACCCTTTATTAAAACAGATGCAAGTATGTTTTTTTTGGCCTTAACACTTCTGCTATGACCTACGGTAAAATAAGTTTTTAAATTAAATTCTTTTATTTTATGAATCAACTCCATCACGCTTTCACACTTTATAAAATAAAATTAAGCAGAAGTTTTTTTACTAAATATACGTTGCAATTTGTTTTTCTTTTTGTTTTCGTTCTCATCCCCATAGCCATATCCTCCGTATCCATAACCGTAACCATATCCGTAGCCATAACCTGATGAAGAATCTTTTACCGCATTAAAAACAATACCAAGGTTTTTAATTTTTCCTTCCTCATACAATTTATTTATAAATTGTATGTGTTGTTTCCTTGTAACATTTTGCCTTACTACATAAATATTTACGTCCGAGTATTTTGATAACACAATACCATCTGTTACCAATCCTACTGGTGGGGTATCTACAATAACATAATCATATTCTTTACTTAAATAACTAAATAATTCATCCATTTTTTCTTTAAATAAAAGTTCAGATGGATTAGGAGGTATTGGGCCTGAAAAAATAATATTCAAATAAGGAACTGCATCAATATGCTGAATTACTTCTTCTATAGTTGATGTACCGGCCAGGTAGTTACTCATCCCTTTATCGTGTTTCGATTTTACACCATCAATTATTTTTGGTTTACGCATATCTAAACAAACCAATACCGTCTTTTTTTCTGATAAAGCAAAAATGCCTGATAAATTATAAGCGCAAAATGTTTTTCCTTCTCCGCTTATTGAAGATGTAACTAAAATAACGTTTTGCTTTTTATTGCTTTTGTTTTCACTAAAAAAATAATTAATGTTGGTACGAATCGTGCGTAAGGCTTCTAAAAATACAGCTTTAGGTTTTTGTTCCGAAAATAAATTAAAATTATTTTCATTAAACCCAATAATGCCCATTAAGGGAATTTTTGTGTTACTCTCTAATACATCTTTATCTACAATTTTATCATTTAACATATTTCTAATAGAAATAATAAGTGCAGGAAAAAGTAATCCCAATACAACGGCTATAGCATTTGTTTTACTTTTTACAGGTTTAATTGGGTCGTATGATGGTTCTGCCTTATCTATTACCCTGTTATCCGAAACTGTTGATGCTAAAAGAATAGCTGTTTCTGATCGCTTTTGTAATAAATAAACGTACAAACCTTCTTTAATAGTAAACTGTCGTTTAATGCTTATCAACTCAATTTCGGTTTTTGGCATACTTTTTATTTTGCCTTCAATTTTTCCTAATTGCAGATTAGCCTCTTTTTGAAGAATGAGATAATTCTGCCTGATACTGTTAAGTGATTCAAGAATTGCATTTTTTGCTTTCTTTATTTGTAAATCAAGCCCTTCAACAATTGGGTTATTAGGTTTAGAATCGTAATTACGTCTGTCTCTTTCATTTTCAAGTTCGCTTAATCCTGCAATTAATTTAATAAGTAACGGGTCTGCAATGCCAAGACTACTGGGTGTTATATCATTTATCTTTTTATTCTCTTTTATATATTTTTCTAAATAATCTATAAAACTAAGCTGAACATTATTTTCCGATATTTTCTCATCAAACCCTTTTACTTGTTCTAAAAATAGTTTCGACTCTGCATCAACATCTACAATGCCTTTATTACTTTTAAATTCAAGCATATCGTCTTCTATCTGCTTTAACTCTTCTGCTATTTGTTCAATCTGAGTGTCGATAAATTTAATCGAATTACTTGCCAAAAGGTTTTTTTGCTCAATACTATTCAGTATATATACTTCGGTTAGTTTGTTTAAAAAATCAGCGCATTGTTCAGGTACAA